>CADCUT010000221.1:0-2433 GCA_902805975.1 uncultured Rubrobacteraceae bacterium
CTTCTTCTACAGCCACCTCGTAGTCGCTGCTCATTCCCATTGAAAGCTCGGAGAGATCGAAGTGCGGGCTCCAGCTTCCGCGTAGCCTATCACGGATGGATCTGAGTTTCGCGAAAACATAGCGCACGCGCTCGGCCTCTTCAACTAGCGGCGCGAGCGTCATGAACCCCCGCGCCCGTACCCGCCCCCCGGTCGCCGCCGCGGCCTCCAGCAGCCCCTCTACCTCATCCTCCGAGACCCCGTACTTGCTCTCCTCCCCCGACACGTTGACCTGGAAGAGGACCTCCACGCCACCCTCAGGCGCCCTTCGTTCGAGCTCCTCCACGAGCTTCGCGGAATCGACCGAGTGGATGAGGCCAACCCTCGGCGCCACGATCTTCGCCTTCCGCCGCTGCACGTGCCCGATAAAGTGCCACTCGAAGGCATCCCCGAACCGCTCCTGCTTCTCGACCAGGTCCTCGGCCCGGTTCTCCCCGACGAGATCCACACCCACCGCGGAGAGAGCGCCTATCTGCTCCGGCGAGTAGTACTTGCTCGCCACGAGTATCCGAACGTCCTCGGGCCCGCGCCCGGACCTCTCCAGCGCCCCCGCGACGTTCTCGCGCACCCTGGCGAGCTTCTCCCGAAGGCCGGCCTCCGTCACCTGCGTCGTCAACGCGCCACCTTCACGACGGCGGCCAAGCTCCGCCCGGTCACGGGCTTCTGCTTGCGGTGGGAGAAGAACAGGTCCGGCCTGCACCCCGTACACAGTCCGAGGTCAACAACCCCAACGCCCGCCCGTTCGAGATCCGTCCGTATCGCCCCCGGCAGAGACAGATAGCGCCCGGAGACTACATCCTCCCCGAACTGCCGGCCGAAGGCGTCGGCGAGCTCCCGGGAGACCTCGTAGCAGCACTGGCGGATGCACGGCCCTATATAGGCGCGCTTCACGTTGCCGGCCATCCGGCCTGCGGCCTTGCCGGAGATGCCCGAGAGCGTGCCCCGCCAGCCGGAGTGGACCATCGCGACCTCGTCCTCGCCGACGATCGCCACGGGCACGCAGTCGGCGACGGCCACGTTGAGGCACAGGTCCCTCTCCGAGCTGAAGAGCGCGTCGGCCTCGCCGGCGAACCCTTCACCTGACACGGTCGCGACGCCGTCGCCCGCGACCTGCTTTACCCAGGCCGTAGGCCGGTCGTCGAGCGCCTCGCGGATGATCCCGATGTTCCGGTCGACGGTCGCCCGGTCGTCGCCGACCTTCACGGAGACGTTCAACTCGTCGTAAGGCGTTTGCGACACGCCGCCGAGGCGCGTAAAGAAGAAGACTTTCGCCCCTTCGGGCTCGGGGTTCGGGGAGACGTAGACGGCGCCCCCGGCCGCCGTGTGGATGGCGGCGGGGGCGCCGTCGTGTAGTTTGGGAAGCTGTGCGCGCACGCTCCGGGCGGTCGTGGCTACCTACGCCGCAAGAAGGCGGGGATGTCCAGGACGTCGCCTTCCTGGGAGGAAGAGACCGGCTCCTCTTCGCGCTGCTGCGGCGGCTCGGCCACCGAGCGCTCCGAGCGGCGCTGGTTCGCCAGGCGCTGATCGAAGCCCGTCGCAATCACCGTGACGCTCACCCGGTCGCCGTAGGCGTCGTCTATGACGGCGCCGAAGATCAGGTTCGCGTCCTGGTGGGCGGCGTTGTGGACGATCTCAGCGGCCTCGTTAACCTCGAAGAGACCGAGCTCTGGCCCGCCGGTGATGTTCAATATGATCCCGGTCGCACCCTCGATGCTCGCCTCGAGCAGCGGGCTCGAGATCGCCGTCTTCGCCGCCTCCGAACCCCTCGACTCGCTCGTCGACTCGCCGATGCCCATGAGCGCCGAGCCCGAGTTGTGCATGATCGTGCGCACGTCCGCAAAGTCCAAATTGATGAGCCCCGGCACCGTGATGAGGTCGGTGATGCCCTGCACGCCCTTTCTCAGGATGTCGTCTGCCATCTTGAAGGCGTCCATCATGCTGGTCCGCTTCTCGGCGACCTGGAGGAGGCGGTCGTTCGGGATGATGATCAGGGAGTCCACGTTCTCCTTGAGGCGCTTGATGCCCTCCTCGGCATATGTCGAACGCCGCCGTCCCTCGAACGCGAAGGGCCGCGTCACGACGCCTACGGTCAGGGCGCCGGAGTCGCGCGCTATCTTGGCGACCACCGGGGCCGCCCCGGTCCCCGTGCCGCCGCCCTTGCCGGCGGTGACGAAGACCATGTCAGCACCCCGGAGGGCCTCCTCGATCTCAGCCTTGTTCTCCTCGGCGGCCTCCATCCCGATCTTCGGGTCGGCGCCGGCCCCGAGGCCGCGCGTGATTTTCTCTCCTATGTGGATCTTCTGGTCCGCGTCGCACATCTGGAGCGCCTGAGCGTCCGTGTTGACCGCGATGAACTCAACCCCCTGCAACCCCGAGTTGATCATGCGGTTGACG
>CADCUT010000221.1:2443-60634 GCA_902805975.1 uncultured Rubrobacteraceae bacterium
CCTCCCCGGAACCAGCCCTTGACCGCCGACACTATGCTACCAAAACTGGTAACTCCTGCACCTTTACTCTTTGGTCCAGGGTCACTGTTACGAGCCGCGAAGTATAGCAGACCTACAGAGGTGGAGTACTGAGGCTTCTGTACAGGTTTAATCTCGCCCTTTACCCGCCGGGGCGCGACGGTCTGGACGCGCATGCCGAGGATGTCCTCGGCGAGCTCGGGCATACCGCTTAACAGCGAGCCTCCCCCGGTAAGCGCGACGCCGCCGGGCAGGAGGTCGCGCATGCCGGCCGCGTCGAGGGTATCGCGGACGTACTCGAGAACCTCGCGGGCGCGGTGCTCGAGGATCTGGGCGGCGAAGTTCGCGTTGTAGTGGCGGTCGTCGATCTTGACGGCGGCGACGGAGTCTACCGTCGTGGAGAGCACCGTCCCGTAACGGAGCTTGAGAAGCTCCGCCGTCCGCTCGGGCACCTTGAGACCGTAGGCGACGTCCGAGGTGAAGCTCTCGCCGCCAAGAGGGATGACCGCCGTGTGGGTCAGGGCGCCGCGGGAGAAGGTGGCGACGTCGGTCGTGCCTCCGCCTATGTCCACGAGTGCTATGCCAGACTCGCGGTCGGCGTCGTGCAGGCAGGCCTCCGCCGAGGCGAGCGGTTCTAGGACGACGCGCGAGACCTTGACGCCGCAATCCTCCACGGCGTGCAGCAGGTTCTGGATGCTCGAGACCGCCCCGCTCACCACGTGGGCCCGCATCGTCACCTTGCGGGCCGCGAGGCCCAGCGGGTTCTTGACGCCCTCCGAGCCGTCGAGGACGTAGCCGCGGGGGACGACGTGGATGACCCTCTCGTCCTCGTGCAGGTCGAGCTGACGGGCCTCCCCGTCGAGCTTCTTCAAGAAGCGTTCGTTAACGGTGAGGTTGCGGCTGCGGTTGAGGAGGGTGACCTCGGTGTTGAAGGAAGAGATGTGGCTGCCGGCGATACCAACACTCACCTGCCCGCCGCGCACGCCGCAGGCGTCCATCGCCTCCGCGACCGACTCCGCCGCGGCCTGACGGTCCACCACCACGCCCCGCTTGAGCCCGTAGCTCGGCGCCTCCCCGATAGAGAGCACCTCGGCCCACCCGCGCCGGGCGTCCACCCGGCCGGCGATGGCCACGATCTTCGTGGTGCCGACGTCGATGCCGTACACGAGGGAGGGCGCCATCTATAGGTTTCCAGTCCCGTCGCCCACGTCGGCGTCGGCCGTCGCCACCACCCGGTCGGGGGAGCGTAGGTCGAAGACAGCGGACTCGCGCCATCGCCCTATTACGTGCTCCAGGGCCCGGACCTGATCCCCGGAGACCTCATCCGTAAAGACGACCCGACGGCCCTCGACGGTCGCGGCGATACCGCCCGGCCCGGCGGCGTCCACCGACTCCATCAGCAGGCCGCCCTCCTTCAATACCCTCCCGACCCTCAAGACGTCTCCTACCTGATCCTCGTCCAACTCAACCCTCTGCAGGCTCGACACCCCGAGCCCCGGAAGCTCCCTGCCGTCGAGCGCGAGGGTCCTGCGCTGTCCCTCGACCTCAGCGTCGAGCACCGGCCTTCGCTCCTCAACCTCAACCGTAACTATACCGGACTCGGAATCTTCGAGCACCTCCGCACTCTGAACCCAAGGATTAGACTCCACTCGACGCTCAAGCTTCTCCTCGTTGAGGGTCAGGAGGCTCGCGTGCTCGGAGACGGCGTCCCAGGCGTCGGATTCGGGGTACATCGTGGCGCCTTCGACCCGTATTCCGGTGACGGGGAAGCTCAGGTACGTGACGACCACGACCGCGGCGGTCGTCACCAGGGCGACGAGCAGGGAGATGAGGATGGAGCGCAGGTGAGAGGTCAAGGTCTCTATCTCGGGGCCTCCAGGAGCTCGAGGAGGTCGTCGCCGACGCCGGAGATGTCGCCGGCGCCTAAAGTGAGCACGAGGTCGCCCGGTTCGCAGACGTCGCGAAGGACGCGGGGGATGGCTCCCTGTTGGGGCAGGTAGAAGACCTCCGGGTGTCCGCGGGTCTCGCAGATGGCGTCCACGATCAACTTCCCGTTCACGCCGGGCTGGGGCATCTCCCCCGCCCCGTAGACCTCCGTTATGACGACGGCGTCCGCCGCGCCAAAGGAGTCTCCGAACTCCTTGTAGAGGGCTCTGGTCCGGGAGTAGCGGTGGGGCTGGAAGACCGCGATCACACGCCCCCCATCACCCACGGTCGAGCGCGCCGCGTCGAGCGTGGCGGAGAGCTCGGTCGGGTGGTGAGCGTAGTCGTCCACCACGCGTACCTCTCCCCGCTCCCCCTTGAGCTGGAACCTCCGCCGCACGCCGCCGAAGGTCCGCAGGGTCGCCGCAGCCTCGTACGCGTCGTGCCCGAGCCAGCGGGCCGTAGCGACGGCCGCCAGCGAATTGAGCACGTTGTGCCGCCCGTACACGCCGAGCTCGACCGTCCCCCGCTCCTCGCCGTTCTCGAAGAGCCTGTAGGTGCTCGGGCCGATGATCTCGGCCCTCAGGTCGCCGCCAGAGATGCCGTAGGTCGTGACGGGGCAGGGCGCCTCCGCCGCGAGCCGCAGGCACACGGGGTCGTCGGCGCAGGCGACGAGGTGGCCATCCGGGGGGAGCGCGCCGAGGAACTTGCCGAAGGTCTCGATCACGTCGTCCAGAGAATCGTAGAAGTCCGGATGGTCGAACTCGACGTTCGTGACGATGGCGACCTGCGGACGGAGGTAGAGGAAGGAGCGGTCGCTCTCGTCGGCCTCGGCGACGACCAGGTCCCGGCGTCCGAAGGCGACGTTGCTCCCGATGTCGTTTAGCTCGCCGCCCACGAGCGCCGTCGGGTTCTCGCCAAGCGAGCGCAGGACGTGGGCCGTCATGCTCGTCGTGGTGGTCTTGCCGTGGGTGCCGGCAACGGCGACGCTGCGGCTGCCCTCCAGGATCGAGGCGAGGGCCGCGGCGCGGGGAAGGACCGGTATCGAGCGACGACGGGCCTCGAGCAGCTCGGGGTTCGTCTTCGGGATGGCCGTCGAGATCACGACCTGGTCGGCGTCCCCAACCTGACCCGTGTCGTGACCGATATACACTGTTATGCCGGCTTCCCTGAGCCTGCGGGTGTAGGCGGACTCCTTAAGGTCCGAGCCTGAGACCTCCTGCCCGCGGCTCTTGAGGACCTCCGCGATGCCGCTCATCCCCGCGCCGCCGATGCCTATCATGTGGATCTTCACGGCCCAGCCTCCTCTTCTGCCGCTAGCAACAAACGCCGGGCGACGGCGTCTGCCGCCCCGGGTGTCGCCAGCTCTGCCATCTCGCGGGCCAGCGCCTCGCGCCTGTCGTCGTCGTCTAGAAGGTCCTCGACCCTGCGTTTTAGGGAATCCGCCGTGACCTCCGAGTCCATCATCAGCTCCGCCGCACCCTTCTCGGTGAAGTAGCGGGCGTTGTGCAGCTGATGGTCGCCCGTAGCAAAAGGGAAGGGAACGAGCACGGCCGCCCTGCCGACCGCCGCTATGTCGAACAGAGATCCCGCCCCGGCCCGGCTCACGACCAGGTCAGCGGCCGCCAGATACCGCCAGATGTCATCCACGTACTCGAGGATCACGTGCCGCGGGTTCTCGGTCGTGAGCCGCCCGAAGTCCCGTCTCCCGGCGACCTGCACCACCGTGTAAGGCGTGGTCCTCTTGAAAGCCTCGACCGCGGCGAGGTTGAGCTTGAGCGCCCCGCCGCTCCCGCCGAAGATCACCACGACCGGCGGCTCCAACCCGAGCTCGCGCAGCGCCGCCTCCCGCGAAGCCCCGAAAAACTCCCCCCGCGTCGGCATCCCGACCGTCTCCGCGCCCTCCAGGTACTCGGCCGCGCGGGGGAACGTCACCAGCGTCTGCTGTGTGATCCTACCCGCCGCCCGATTCACCCGACCCGGCACGCTGTTCTGCTCGTGCAAGAGCGTCGGCACCCCGAGCGTCCTCGCCGCCACCACCGCCGGGGCGCTCGCGTATCCTCCCACCCCGAGAACCGCTCCAGGCCCGATTTGTTGTATTATGCGTCTACAACTCTGGATGGCCTTGAGGAAGAGGGTGGCGGCGCGGGCGCGGGAGAGGGGGTTGCCGGCGAAGGCCGTCAGGTTCAGGGGGTGGAGTGGGAAGTTGGCCTTTGGGACGAGGGTTGATTCGATGCCGGTTCGGGAGCCGATAAAGTGCACCTGTGCGCCCATGGATCGCAAGCTAGAGGCCACGCACAGCGCGGGGATCGCGTGCCCGCCCGTCCCGCCGCCGGCTATCAACACGCGCGGCGGCCCGGCGGGCGCGGCGCGGTTTGATCTCTCTCGCTCTCTCACTGTCCTCCGATATCCTGTACAGGAGCCCGACGGCGGCGAAGCATACCAGGAGGCTCGTGCCGCCGTAGGAGACGAACGGCAGCGTCATGCCCGCCAGCGGCAGCAAGAGCATCGCGGCCCCCATGTTGAAGATCGCCTGGCAGACCAGCATCGTCGTCAACCCGGCCGCCACGCAGCGGGCCATCACCGAGGGGGCCTCGAGGGCGACCTTCACGCCGGCCAGCGCGATAAAGCAGAAGGCGGCAATCACCCCGATCATGCCGAGCAGACCGAGCTCCTCGCCGACGAGCGCGAAGATCATGTCCGTCTGTATCTCCGGCACGTAGGCCCCCTGCCCGCCGGACCCCGCGCCAGAGCCGAAGACGCCGCCGGCCTTTATCGCGATCATGGCCTGCACGTTCTGGTAGCCCGAGGTGTCCGCGACGGCCCAGGGGTCAAGAAACGTCAGGAACCGCTCGCGCCGGTAGGGCGCGAGCAGCATGACGGCTGCCAGCGCCAGCGCGCCCCCGGCGCCGGCTAGGAGCATGTCCTTCGTGCGTACCTCGGAGGCCCACAGGGAGCCCGCCACGCCCGTCAGCAGGACGACCGACGTGCCGAAGTCCGGTTCGATCAGGACCAGCCCGAAGAGCACGCCGACGGCGGCCAGGGGCTTGGGCGGGAGGCCGGAGCCCGGCTTCAGGCGCGCCAGGGCGCAGCTGAGGTACACGACGGCCGCGATCTTCGCGAACTCCGACGGCTGGAGGCTCATGAAACCCACGTCCAGCCACCGGCTGGAGCCGTTGATCCTCATGCCAATGCCCGGTATGAGGACGAGCACGAGCATCACCAGCACGGCCCCGTAGAGAACGTTGGCGTACCTTCTCCAGAGCGTGTACCTGATGCGGGTCACGAGGAGGAACGCCGCGATCCCGAGCCCCATGTGCTTGAGCCGCGCCACGAGAAACTCCGTCCCCTCAAGACGGTAGGTGGCGGAGTACACCATCACGACCCCGAGCAACGAGAGGCCGAGCGCCACGAAGAACAGGTTGGTCCTGAGCGCCGTCACCGCCGGACGACCCCCCGCTCTTCCACCAGCCCGCGGACGAGGCGCGCGAACTCCTCGCCGCGCTCCGCGTACCCGGCGAACTGGTCGAAGCTCGCGCACCCCGGCGAGAGGAGGACCACGTCGCCCGCTCGCGCGAGCTCCAAGGCCCGTACCACGGCCGACCCGAGATCCATCGAACGCTCGACGAGGTCTCCGTACCCCCTACCTTCGAGAAACCCGGCGATGCGCGGCCCGGCCTCACCCTGGCACAGGACGGCGCGGCATCCCCCGAGGTGGGGCAGGATCTCCGCGAAATCCGTGTGCTTCTCGGAACCGCCGAGGATCAGGACGACGGGCCGGTCCAGCCCTCCGAGCGCCGCCGCGACAGCCGCCGGGTTGGTCGCCTTCGAGTCGTCCACGTAGGCTACGCCGCCAACCTCGGCCACGACCTCCATCCGGTGGGCCATGAGCCGGTAGGCGAGCAGACCCTCCCGGATGCCACCCATCGAAACACCCAGCCGCTCCGCCGCAGCCGCGGCGAACAACGCGTTCGAATAGTTGTGCGTCCCACCGAACGAGAGCTCGTCCGCGCGCGCCAGCTCTTCGCCAGACAGGTAGAGGCGTCCATCGCGGACCGCCGTCTCGCCCTCGCCGATTATCAGCACCTCGGATGGAAGCCCCGGCGCCGCGTCGAGGCCCACGGGGTCATCCGCCGCCACGAGGGCGAGGTCTTTCGGCCTCTGGCCCTCGAAGACGCGCAGCTTGTCCCGGCGGTACTCCTCGAAGGAGGCGTGCCAGTCCATGTGGTCCGGGCGCGCGTTCAACAGAGCGGCGACCTCGAACCCGGGCTCCGCCATGTAATGCAGTTGGAACGAGGAGATCTCTAGCACGAGCAGCCCGGCCTCGCGCACCTCGTCGAGACAGCCCGTGAGGGCCCGCCAGGAGTTCCCCGCCACGGCGTGCGGCACGCCCGCGGTCTCCAGGACGCGCCCGAGCATGTCCGCCACGGTCGTCTTGCCGTTGGTGCCGGTTACGGCGGCCACCCGCACCCCGTCGCCCAGAAGCTCCAGACCGAGGGCCACCTCGGATAGCACGGGAACGCCGTCCCCCTCGGCCGCCCGGAGGACAGGATCTTCTGGCCTCACGCCAGGACTTACGACGACCCGGTCCACGCCGTCAAGGACCTCGGGGCCGGCGGCGAGGCGCACCTCAGCGCCCTCCGCGACGAGTGCCGCCGCGGCATCGCGCAGGTTCTTGCCGTCGTTTGCGTCTGCGGCGAGCACCGCGACGCCCATCTCGAGGAGCGCCCTCGTCGCGGCGACGCCCGACTCTCCCAGGCCGTATACGAGGGTCTGCACCGGTTCAGCCAATCGAGTTGTAGAGGAACAGATAGTAGAGGAAGAAGCCGAACGCAGAGCACGCGGCCTGGACGATCCAGAACCGCACGACAACCTTGTTCTCCTCCCATCCCAGGAACTCGAAGTGGTGGTGGATCGGTGCCATCTTGAAGACCCGCTTCCCGGTGAGCTTGAAGACGGCGACCTGGATCATGACGCTCAGCGCCTCGACGACGAAGAGTCCTCCTATGACGGGCAGGAGCAGCTCGGTCTTGGTGAGCACCGCGGCGGCGGCGAGCACGCCCCCGATGGCGAGCGAGCCCGTGTCTCCCATGAAGATGTCGGCCGGGTGGGAGTTAAACCAGAGGAACCCGATGATGGCCCCAACCATCGCGCCGCAGACGATGGCGACGTCGTACTGGCGCTCCAGGAACGCGATCGCCGTGTACGAGAGCAGCGCCAGGGCCCCCGCCCCCGCCGCGAGCCCGTCGAGGCCGTCCGTCAGGTTGACGGCGTTCGTCGTGCCGGCGATCACCAGCAGCAGGAAGCCGCTGAAAAGCGCGAGCCCGACGATCCCGGGCCCGAGCACGAGGCTAAGGTCGAAGTAGGGGACGAGCACGGTCTGGGTTACGCCGACGTAGTAGACGGAGAGCACGTCAGCGAGCACGACCGCCAGCGTCAGGAGCCCGAACTTGTAGCGCGCGCTCAGGCCTTCCGGGCGCTTCTTGGAGATCTTCTGCCAGTCGTCGTAGAGGCCTATGCCGGCAACCACCGTCACGAGCAGCAGCGTGGCGAACGTCGCCGCGTTCGGCCGCGCCACAACCAGCAGCGCCGCCACGAGCCCCATCAGCATCACCACACCACCCATCGTGGGCGTTCCGGCCTTGATCAGGTGTGTCTGAGGCCCCTCTTCCCGTACGAACTGCCCGAACTTCCGCGACTGCAAGAACTGTATGAACGTGGACCCGAGGGCTACGGTCACCACGAAGGCCACCGCCGCCGCGAGCACAACGCTAAACAAGAGCTAGACTTTCCTTTAACTGACGGGTCAGGGTGTCGAGCCCGACCCCCCTCGAACCTTTGACGATCAGGTAATCCCTGGGCCTGAGGTGCTCGCGGATCCCGACCGCGCTCTGCGCGTCCGGGTAGTGAATGGCCCTACCGGAGAAGGTCTCGGCGTACCAGCGGGCCTCGTCCCCGACGCAGGCGAGCAGGCCCACCCCGAGCCCGTCGGCGAGCTCCCCGATCTCCCGATGATAGGCCCGGGCCCCCGGGCCCAACTCGAACATCCCCCCGAGCACGACCACGAGCCTCCGGTCCTGCCGCGCGGCGGTCTGCGCGGCGTACCGGAGCACGGCGGCCATCGAGGGCGGGGAGGCCGCGTTGTAGGAGTCGTCGTAGACGAGGACGTCGTCGCGCAGGCGGTAGACGTCGCCGCGCATCCCTGACCGCTTGAGCCGCGCGAGGCCGCTGGCCGCGTCCCCGAGATCCATCCCGAGCGCCACGGCCCCGCCCGTCGCGGCGAGCAACGGCTCGACGAGGTGCGTGCCGAACACCGGGGCCCGCGCCGGGGCAGAGGTCTGCCCCATGTGGGCGGTGAAACGCAGACCGTCCTCGTCCTCTTCGAAGTCCGACGCCCAGAGGTCGGCCGCGGGGTCCTTCCCCGCGGAGAAGACGATCCGGCGGGCGAGCTCCCTGCCGGGGCCCACCGCTGCTTCGGGGACGCCCGCGGGGTGGACGAAGGTACCATCCGGTGGTAGTGATGCCGCCAACTCACCCTTCGTCGCGGCGAGCGCCTCCAGGCTCCCGAAGGACTCCAAATGGGCCGGTGCTATGGCCGTAAGGATTCCGTGTTTTGGGGGTGCGATGCGGCAGAGTTCCGCTATGTTGCCGACGTGGTCCGCGCCCATCTCGAGGACCAGCACCTCGGTGTTAGCCGGCGCCGCGAGCACGGTGAGCGGAAGCCCGATCTCGTTGTTCAGGTTCCCGACGGTGGCCGAGACCCGCGTCCCGCCCGAGCGCAGGACCGCCGAGAGCGCGTCCTTGGTCGTGGTCTTGCCGATGCTGCCCGTGATACCGACGACCGTGGGCGCCTCCGTTCCGGGACGCCGCAGCGACCATCGCGCGAGGTCTTGCAGGGCGGCCAGCGGGTCCTCTACGACGAGCGTGGGACCGGCGAGGGGGCGCGAAGCGACCGTCGCCACGGCCCCCCGGCGCAGGGCCTCCTCAGCGTAATCCGCGCCGTCGGCCCTTCCCCGCAGCGCGAAGAAAAGGTCGCCCTCCCGCACGAGCCGGGAGTCCGTGGCCACCCCGCGCGCCTCGGCCGCATCCCTCGCGCCGTGAAGCCGGGCACCCATTGCCCGGGCCACCTCCTGTAGTGAGGCCGGCCTCAAGGGGTGACCCTTCCGGAGCCGTCGGCGACGTCCGGGGGAACGTTGTAGTAACCGAGGGCGAAGCTCATCACGTCCTCGAAGGCCGGGGCCGAGGTCAACTCGCCCCAGTAGGTGGTCTGCGGCTCGTCGACGCTCACCAACATGACGAACTCGGGGTCCGTGGCGGGGGCGTACCCGACGAAGGAGGAGACGTACTCCGTGGTGTAGGTGCCGGTCTCGGGGTCCACTTTCTGGGAGGTGCCGGTCTTGCCGGCCACCGTGTAACCGGGAATCTGGGCCAGGTGGCCCGACCCTTCTGCGACGACGCCCTGCAACATCGTGCCTACTATATCCGAGGTCTCCTCGCTTATCACCCTGGGCCCCGGCGCCGGCTCCGTCTCGCGCTCGACGACGTGGGGCGTGACCCGCAGGCCACCGTTGGCGAGGGCGGCGTAACCCGCCACGAGCTGCAGCGGTGTTACCGTCAGGCCCTGACCGATGGGGATGTTCCCTATGGACGAGCCGCTCCAGTCCGCGTAGGCCGGCACCAGACCGGGGTCCTCACCCCACAGGTCCACCCCGCTTCGCTCCCCGAACCCGAAGCGCAAGATCGCATCGTGCAGCCCCTGCCCGCCGAGCGCCTGGGCGACCTGTATCGCCCCCACGTTGCTTGACTCGCGCAGCACGTCCGCCGGGGCCATAACCTTCGTCTCGTGCGGCCTCGAGTCGTGGATGACGCGGTCGGCGACGGCGATGCGGTCGGGGACGACGAAGGTGGACTCGGTCGTGACGGCCCCGGCCTCCAGCGCAGCGGCGACGGTGAACGCCTTGAAGGTGGACCCTGGCTCGTAGGGGTCCGTGATCACCCGGTCCCGCTGCGACTCAGGGGGAGCCTCCCCGAACTCGTTGTTGTCATAGCCGGGCGAGTTCGCGAGCGCCACGATCGCCCCGTCCTCGACGCGCATCATCAGGCCGACCGCGCTCTCTGCTTTGTGCTTCTCGACGGTCCGCCCGAGCGCGTCCTCCAACTCTTGCTGGACGGCGGTATCCACGGTCAACCGGACGTCCTCCCCGGCCCCAAGCTCCTGGTCCCTCCTCGCCTCTACACCGCCGAACGTGTCGCCGAAAGGACCCTGGTATCCCGTCAACTGGCTCGCAAGGGCGCCCTCGGGGTAGACCCGTGAGGTGTCAGGAGCGGTTGTTATGCCCGCGATGCCGAGGTCTTCGATCCGGGCTGCGGCATCGGGCGGCACGTCGGAGGCTACCTCGCTATAACCGGACGCTTCTCCGGAAGCGTCCGTGGCCGAGATCGCGGCCAGTATCTCTTTCTCCTTGAGGCCCACGGCGGGACCCAGGATCTCTCCCAACGAGCGGGCGGCAGCTTCGGGGTGTTCGATAAGGTAAGGGGTGGCGACGATCCTGGCGGTCTCCAGGCTCTTGGCGAGCTCGCGGCCATCCGCGCTGATGATGCTGCCGCGCGCCGCCCCCGTCGCGGCGACCTGCTCGACCCCCAGTTCGGAGGCGAACGCGCCGTACCGGTCGGCGTCGCTAAAGCCTATCTGGACCGCGCGCCCACCGAGGAGCAGGCCGATCACGAGGAACAGGGCCGCCACGATGCGCAACCGTCCGTAGCCGACGGGCGGGCCCGGCGGGGTTGCAGGCCCCCCGGCTCGGCCCCGGCGGCCGTTACCACGGGTTCGGGCGAGGCGGTGGTCCGAGATGGACACGACCCTCGATCCACCGGTCCGCGCCCTCTTTCTCGATTTCCGGGGCGAGTTTTTCGGGGTGGCGGCCCTGGCATTAGCGCCCCGGCCACGCGCCCGATCAGTGCTGCCCCCCTCCTTCCTCCGCTCCCGCATGTGTGGTCCCATCCTCCCGTTCTCCACCCTTGATGACTTCCAGGTCCGCGCTACCCGCGTCCCGCATGCCCAGCTTCTCGCGGGCTAGCGGCCGGACTCTGTCCGCCGCCGACAACTTGGCGACATCGACCTCGAGCCGCTCCCCTTGGGCCCTGGTCGCATCGAGTTCGTTTTGCAGTCCCTGCGTCCGGCTCTCCAGGCCGGCAGAGACCGTGTGCAGGTATACGCTCCCGAGCATCAGCAACACGGGGACGATGACCAGGATCGCAAACCGCCGTTTGCGGCCCCGCATCTTGCGTCGCTCGCTCCCTGACCTCTTGTTGCCCGGGGCGCGTTCCCAAACGGGCCACGCGGGCTCGGTGGGCAGCGTCGAGCGGTACCGGCGCTGGGGCGCGGCCATCAGGCGTCCCCCGAAGGTTCCGCGGTCCGGGTCGCAGAGCGCAGCCTGGCGGAGGCGCTGCGCGGGTTCTCCCTGACCTCATCCTCGGACGGCCGGAGAACCGCGCCCCGGCGGAAGATCGGGCTCGCCCCGCAGACGCATACGGGCAACTCGGGGGGGCAGACGCAACGTCCCTCCCGCTCGGAGACGAAGCGCTTGACCAGCCGGTCCTCCCCGGAATGGAACGTGATGGCGACGAGACGCCCGCCCGGCACGAGCAGATGCTCCGTGGCCTCGAGCGCCCGCCGCACACTGCCCAGCTCGTCGTTGACCCTGACCCGCACGGCCTGGAAGATCCTCTTCGCCGGGTTCCCTCCCCGCTCCCTCCAGCCAACGGCAGCCCGTACCGCGTCGTGGAGTTCCGTGGTGGTAGAGAGCGGCCTGCGGCGCACGACCTCGCGCGCGACCCTGCGGGCCTCCCCCCGCGGCACGTCTCCGTACTGAACCAGCGTGCCGATAAGGTCTGCCACCTCGACCTCGTTCAGGTACTCGGCGGCCGAGATCCCGCTTGCGGGGTCCATCCTCATGTCGAGCGGCCCCTCGGTCACGTATGAGAACCCGCGCCCGGGGTCGTCGATCTGGAAGCTAGAGAGGCCGAGGTCGAAGAGCACCGCGTCCGCCCGCTCCCCCCTATCAACCATCTCCCACAAAACCTCGTCAAAGGGCCCGGCGACGAAATTGAAGCGCTCGTCCGACAGCAGGTCCCGCGCCCGGCCTGCAGCCTGCGGGTCCCTGTCCACCCCGACGACGGTCCCGCCGGGTCCCATCTCGTCTAACACCCGCCGCGCATGACCGCCGCCGCCGAAGGTGGCGTCCACGACGATCGCATCCTCCTGAACCTGGAGGGCCGACACCGCTTCTTCCAAAAGGACTGGCCTGTGACTGGCGGCCATCACCCTCCGAGCTCCCTGCCGGCGAACTCCTCGACGATCTCTGAGAAGGAGTCGTCGGCGCCGGCGACGTAGCGATCCCACTCGGCGGTGTCCCAGATCTCGAGCCTGTCGTCCACCCCGGTGACGGTAACGTCCCGCCGCAGGCCGGCGTACCCGGCGAGTTTGGTCGGGATCAAAACCCTACCCTGCCGATCCAGCGTCGCCTCGAAGGCCATCGAGAAGAACATGCGGGAGAGCTGGCGTCCCCGCGAGGTGAGGTCCGCGTTGGCCTTGATGTTGGCCTTGAACGTCGCCCACTCCTCGGGCGGGAACGCGAAGAGACAACGATCCACCCCCTTGGTGACGACGATCCCACCCTCGAAGTACGGGCGAAGGCGAGACGGAAGGGTCAGACGCCCCTTCTCATCCAGCGTGTGCTCGTACTCGCCTAAAAGGGCCAGGGTCTAGCCTCCCACTACGCTCCACTTTGACCCACAACTCGCGAAATTCTTGCATATGGGGCAAAAATAAGCAACGTAGGCACCGCCAGAGGGTCGGAATCGCACCCCAGAGACCCCCAAAAAGCTCTTAGACCCACCCCCCAAGGGGTATGGACCCCCTTTAAAAACAGTTGGTTAAGGGCTTCTAGCTGGTGAGGAGCGGGCGGGGGAGCAGATATTAGTGGGGTGACATATGGGCGCAGTTGGACGATGGCACGCAACATGTTGGGGGTTTCGGAAACAGTGGTTGGTCGTGGGGGGTAATTCGTGTAGGGCCGCGGAGATCGGGGGTTTTGGTGGGCCCACCAGGACTCGAACCTGGGACCGTCCGATTATGAGTCGGATGCTCTAACCAACTGAGCTATGGGCCCGTGGCGGTGTAACCTCGGAACACTGTCCGGCTCCCCCGGCTGGACTCGAACCAGCAACCCTTCGATTAACAGTCGAATGCTCTGCCAATTGAGCTACAGGGGAAAGGTTACAGCAGGTGGATTATACGGGGCGACGCTGGCGGCTTCAAGGCGTCGAGGAGACGGCGCGGAGGGCCCCTTCGAGGGACCTTATCTCTCTGCCAAGCGCCTCTTTCTCGTCGTAATCTTCAACCTCTCGCTGGCTACGGCGGCGGCTGAGGATGACGAGGCGTAACCAGAGCTCACGGATGGAGCTCTTGGAAGGGTAGAGGTCGTCCCGACGTATCCTCGTCGCTTCGGCGTCGATGACCATGAGGAGATCCATCAGGGGGCGGGCCCGCTCGTCGGAGAATACGGCGCTCATGTTCGCCCCCGCGTGCTCTTTGAGCACGGCGAAGACCCGAGCCTGGTCCTCGTCGCCGAAATCCTCGGGCAACAGCATCAGGGGCTCGGAGAGGCCGGGCACCCGAACCCCCTGTCGCAGAGGCTCAGCGCTGTATTCGGGACGGGCGAGGATCGCCGCCAGCGTCTCGCGCCCGGCCTCTTGCAGCGGGTTGCCATAATTGGGTGAGCGATTCGAGCTCCTGGCAGAGCGCCTCTGCGCGCGGGCCGGCGTCTCGGCGGATGCTCGGCTCCGCTTCACCTGCAGCACCTCCTCGCTCACGCCAAGGGTCTCGGCGGCAAGACGGACGGCCTCTCCGTAGAAGACGGGGTCGTCGATCCGCTTGATGAGGTTCCTGATCTCCGGCAACGTTCGGGACCTTTCGGTGGCGTCGGCGCCCCGCGCCCACTCCGCCTTGCGACGAAAGATGTACTCGAGGAGGGGCATCGCCTGCGACTTGAGCATGGACCTGAACTCCTCCGCGGGGTGTTCCAGCAGCCAGTCCGCCGGGTCCGCCGAGAGGCGCAGTACACGCAGGTCCAGCTTCAGCCTCGTCGCCTCGACCGCCGCGTCGGCATCGTCTGTGGCCTTCGTTCCCTCCAACTCCTGCACGGTCGCATCGGCCCGCTCCAGCGCCCTCTCCCCCGCGGCATCCGGGTCGAAGAGCATGTAGATCCTGTCCACATAGCCGCTCAGGGTCTTGAGGTGGCTCGGCGTCGTCGCGGTCCCGAGGGTCGCCACGGCGTTCTTTATCCCTGATTGGTAGAGCATCAAGACGTCCGTGTAGCCCTCGACTATGAGGGCCGCCCGCTCCCTGCTTACCGCCTGCGCGACCTGCGGGAAACCGTAGAGGAGGTCGCGCTTGTTGAAGATCTCCGTCTCCGGGGAGTTGAGGTACTTCGGCTGGGCGTCACCCATAGCCCGCGCGCCAAACCCGACGATCCTGCCCCGACGGTCGGAGATGGGGAACGTGATCCTACCCCCAAACCTCTCCCCTCCCCGCGAGGACAACAACCCCGCAGCTTCCAGACTCGACCTCTCGATGCCGAGCTTCTTCACCGCCTGAAAGAACCCGGAACCCCCGCGCAGGGCATACCCCAAACGGAATTCTTCTATAGTAGAACGCTGCAGTCCGCGGCCTTCGAGGTACTCGCGGGCCGCCCGCGCTTCGGGGCTTGAAGACTTCAAGAGGTACTTGTGGTAGTAGATGGCGGCAGCGGCGAGGGCCCTGTAGATCGCGCGCCGCCGGCCGGCGCGTTTCTTCGCGGCTTCGGCGTCTCCCCCGCCCTCGAACTCCAGCTCGACGCCGGAGCGTTCGGCGAGATAAGAGACGGCTTCGGCGAAGTCCAGGGACTTGAGGTCCATCAAGAGCTTGATGGCGTCGCCGCCGCGCTGGCAGCCGAAGCAGTAATAGAAGCCCCTGTCCGGGGAGACGCTGAAAGAGGGGGTCTTTTCCTGGTGGTCGGGGTACGGGCAGAGGCCGGAGAAGCGGGTGCCCTGGCGGCGCAGGGCGGTGAACTCGGAGGTAACCTCGACGATGTTCGCGGCCTCGCGCACGTCCTCGATGCTGCGCTGCGAGATCCTCAACCCCGCGCCCCCGTTATACCGATGTATAGATATTTGCGTTTCATCTCCGACCCCATGGGTCGTAATGTTACTCTACCGACCGTGAGTATCCGTCAGAGATCAGATGGGGTGCCCAGGGCCGGGTATGCGGACCTCCCGCCGGGGGTCGGCTTCGAGCCCAAAGACGAGCCCTTGAGGCGGGACATCAACCTGCTCGGGCGCGTGTTGGGCCAGGTGTTGATCGAGCAGGAGGGAAGGCGCCTCTTTGACGCCGAGGAGGAGATACGCCTGCTGTGCAAGCGGCTGCGCTTCGGCTATGACCCCGAGCTCGACGGCAGGCTGCGGAACCTGATCGACGGCCTCGACCCCGACGACCTGAACCGGATCGTGCGTGCCTTCTCCGTGTACTTCCAGCTCGTCAACATCGCGGAGCGCTACCACCGGGTCCGTCGCAGCCGCCAGTACGAGGCCTCGCCCGACAGCCCGCCGCAGAGGGCGTCGGTGGCGAGCGCGCTCTCGCGCCTCAAGGACGAGGGTGTGGTCGCGCGGGACCTGCAGCACGTGCTCGACGGCATGAACGTCGGGCTCGTCCTCACGGCCCATCCGACAGAAGCCATGCGCAGGAGCGTCCGGCGCAAGCACGAGCGCATCGGCGAGATTCTGGCCGGTCTGGAGTCACCCTCGCTCACCCAGAAAGAGCGGCGCCGGATCGAGGAGGACCTCGCCGAGGAGATCACCGTCCTCTGGCAGACGGACGAGCTGAGGGTCAGGCGGCCGGAGGTAACCCAGGAGATCGAGCGGACCCTGCTCTTCTTCGAGCACCCGCTCATCTCCGCGACGCTCGAGGCGTACAGGGAGTTCGAGGACGAGCTCGCGACGCAATTTCCGGAAGATACCCCCCGGCTCGGGCGGGTGCTGGAGTTCGGCTCGTGGGTCGGCGGAGACCAGGACGGCAACCCGTTCGTCGAGCCGCCCATGATCAACACGGCGCTCAGCCTGCACCGGCGCCTGATCGTCGAGCGCCACCTCCACTCGGTCTCGGGTCTCGTGAACCACATGAGCCAGTCGCAGAGGCTTACGGGCGTCTCGGAGGAACTCAGGGGGACAATCGAGGTCTACGAGGGGCGAATGCCGGAAGTGGTTGAGCGTTACCGGGCCGGCGACCCGAACGAGCTGTACCGCAAGATGCTGCTCTTCGTGGCCGAACGCCTGCGTCGCACGCTCGAAGACCCAGGGGCCAACGAAGCCTACGCCGGCGCCACGGAGTTTCTGGATGACCTGTCGGTCGTGCGGGAGAGCCTGCTGCGCCACGGGGGGGAGCGGGCGGCAGAGGGGGGCCTGAGGGACCTGATCCGGCAGGTCGAGATCTTCGGGTTCCACCTGGCGAAGCTCGACGTCCGTCAGGAGAGCGCGACGGTGGTCCGGGCGACGGCGGCCGTGGTCGCCCGTGCCACGGGCAAAGACCTCCTCGAGATGGACGAACACGAACGCGCCGCGCTCCTACGCCGGCTTCTCACCGACCCGGACCCGCTCGTAGCCACTCCCGAAGACCTCTCCGAGGAGTCCGCGAAGGTACTGGATACCTTCGGGCGCATACAGGCTGTCAGGGGTGAGTTCTCTGAGATGCCGGTCGAGACGTTTGTTCTGAGCATGGCCCACCACGCGAGCGACGTGCTCTGCGTGCAGTTGCTGGCCAAGCGGGCGGGCCTGCTCCAGGTCGATGCCGACGGCCATTGCTCGGCCAACCATCTGCGGGTCTCGCCGCTCTTCGAGACGGTGAACGACCTCGGGCGGGCCCCCGAGGTCTTGCGGCTGCTGCTGGATGATTCCTTCTACAGATCGTCACTGTCCCATGGGGGCGATCTGCAGGAGATCATGCTCGGCTACAGCGACTCCGGCAAGGACGCCGGATACGTCACGAGCAACTGGACCCTCTACGAAGTGCAGGGCCAACTCGCGTCCGTAGCCAAAGACCACGGCGTACGGTTGAGGCTCTTTCACGGCCGCGGGGGGAGCGCTGGGCGGGGCGGTGGACCGAGCTACAGGGCGATCATGGCCCAGCCCGCCGGCACGCTCGACGGCAACATCAGGATCACGGAGCAGGGGGAGGTGATCTCCTTCAAGTACAGCATGCGCGGCCTCGCCCGCCGCAACCTGGACACGGTGCTGGCCGCGGTCCTGGAGGCGACCGCCGACACGTCCCCCCCCGCCCCAGAACCCCGCTGGACGGACGCGATGGAGGAGCTCTCCACGATCGCCAGGGAGGCGTACCGCTCGCTGGTCTACGAGGACGAGGACTTCCTCCCCTTCTTCTCCGAGGCCTCCCCCATCGGCGAGCTGTCGTCGCTGAACATGGGCAGCCGTCCCGCCCGCCGGGTGCAGAACCCTGAGGTGGAGAGCCTCCGGGCGATCCCGTGGGTCTTCGCCTGGACGCAGAACCGGTTCCTCCTGCCCTCCTGGTACGGCTCCGGCACGGCGCTCGGCTCGTTCGCGGGCGACGGGGGAAAGCTCGAAACCCTGCGCGAGATGTACCGCGGATGGCCGTTCTTCCGGACGCTTTTGGACTTCATGCAGATGACCCTCGCCAAGAGCGACCTCCGCATAGCCTGGTCCTACGCGTCCCTCGTCTCGGACGAAGGCGTCAGGGACCGGATGTGGGCCAGGATCTCCGCGGAGCACGCCGCCTGCCTCGAAGCCCTCCTCCTTATCACGGGCTCGGAGAGCCTTCTCGACGACACCCCTGTCCTGCAGCGCTCGATCCGACTCAGAAACCCCTACGTGGACCCGCTCTCCTACGTCCAGGTCAGCCTCCTGCGCCGGCTCAGAGCACTCCCCGAAGAGTCCCCGGAACGAGAAGGCGTCCTCAAGACGCTACTGCTTACCGTCTCGGGGATCTCCTCTGGACTCCTGAACACGGGATAAGCGTCTGCTGGATCTGCCGCGCTGCTCATCGATCCAACGCAGCCCGCATCTCACGACCTCGGGCGGCGCTTCACGCGAAGATCTCGCCGCGGGGCAGGAATATCCTCCTGTAGGTCGCGAGCGCGTAGCGGTCGGTCATGCCGGCCACGAAGTCCACCGTCTCCACAACGGGGTCGGGGTCGCTTTTCGTACGCTCTTCCCCGTGCCGGAAAAAGTGCCCATATAGCTCCCGGACGACCCGAGCGGCCTTCTCGTTCTCCCGCGAGCGCCCGCCACCACGGTAGACGTTCTCGAAGAGCCAGGCCCTGAGATCCATGAGCGCCGCGTACCCCTCGTCCGAGAGCGCTATCTCACCTTTTTGTTTAGATGTAGAGATCATATCTCTGGCGAGGGTATCTATACGCCGGCTCATCTTCTCTCCGAGGGTGGAGATCGGACCCGTCGGCAGGTCCTCGAACCGGATGATTCCCGCCCGCAACGCGTCGTCCACGTCGTGGTTGACGTACGCGATGCGGTCGGCGATGCGTACGATCTCACCCTCTCTCGTAGATGGATAACCCTGTCCTGTATGGTTGCGTATTCCGTCTCTCACCTCTAATGTGAGGTTTAGACCGTCGCCTGATCTCTCCAGGCAGTCCACGACGCGGAGCGAGTGCTCGTTGTGGCGGAAGGTTCGGCCGTGCTGGGCTAGGGCTGCGGAGAGTGCTTCCTCACCGGTATGGCCGAAGGGGGTGTGACCGAGGTCGTGCCCGAGGGCGATAGCTTCCGTAAGGTCTTCGTTTAGGCCGAGGGCGCGGGCGATGGTGCGGGCGACCTGCATCATCTCCAGGGTGTGGGTGAGGCGGGTTCGGAAGTGGTCGCCATCGGGGGCTATAAAGACCTGGGTCTTGTGCATCAGGCGGCGGAAGGCCTTGGCGTGGATGATCCTGTCCCGGTCGCGCTGGAAGTCGTTGCGCACGCCGTCCGGGGACTCCGGCCGGACCCTTCCTGCGCTCTCCTCGCAGGCCCACGCCCACTTCGGGATCGTCTCCATCTCCCCGGGCGTCATGCGGGGCGGCGCGAGCGGGAGGAGAGCTTCACGGCCGAGCGCGCGTTTCCGGGGGCGTGGGCCAGAACGTGGGCGCGTACAACGCGCAGCACGCCCTCACGGAGATTCTCACCCTGTGGAGCATCACGGACGGGGCTTTCGATGGTCTCGCGCAACCGGTCAAGCGTACCCGGCGCCATTGGGAAGGCATCCGCGGTGGAGGAGCGGCACCCCGCGCAGAGCACGCCGCCGTGCTCGGGGGCGAAGTGCAGGGGTTCTTCGGCGGCGTCGAGGTCAGCCTCGCAGTTCAGGCAGCGGTCGAGCTGCGGGGCGTAGCCGGCGAGGATGGAGAGCTTGAGGCCGAGGGCCGCCTCGACCGACTCGAAGCCCGAGTCGCGCGATTCGAGGGCGTCGAGGGCGTTGTAGAGGAGGTTGAAGACGCGGCGGTCGGCCTCGTCGCCGCCGGAGAGGGCGCGGACGGAGCCGACCATGCCGGCGGCGGCCTCGAAGCGGGCCAGGTTCTCGCGGATATCGTGGAAGCTGCGGAGCGTCTCGGCCTGTGTGATCGTATCTAGGGTGCGTCCACCGTAGGCCACAAAGTCCACGCAGGAGAGGGGCTCGAGACGGGCGCCGAAGCGGGACTTGGTGCGCCTGATGCCCTTGGCGATGGCCGAGACGAGGCCCGCATCAAGGGTGTAGAGGTCGAGGATGCGGTCGGCCTCGCCGTAGCGAATGGACCGCAGCACGATCCCCTTACTCTTGTAGACCGCCACCCTCGGCCTCCTCCATCACCGCCACGCTGGAACTCATGCCGAGCCTGGAGGCCCCGGCGTTGAGGATGTCCAGGGCGTCCTCCAGGGTCTTGATGCCGCCGGAAGCCTTTACGGCCAGCCCCTCCGGCGCCTCCTCGCGCAGCAGGGCGACGTCCTCTACCGTGGCGCCGCCGGGGCCGAAGCCCGTCGAGGTCTTCACGAAGTCCGCGCCGCTTGAGGCGACGATCTGGGTGGCGAGCCGCTTCATCTTGTCCGAGAGGTAGGCCGTCTCGATGATGACCTTCATCACCACGTCGTTGAGGCCGTTGTTCATCGCGACGACGCTCACCTCCTGGGTGAGGCTCGCGAGTTCATCGGCGACGTAGTCGAACTCGCCGGAGAGGAGCTTTGAGATGTTGAGCACGACGTCGAGCTCCGAGGCGCCGCGCGTGATCGCCTCCCGCACCGCCGCCGTCTTGACCGCCGTCGCGTCGTTGCCGAACGGGAAGGAGACAACCGTCGCCACCTTAACGTCCGTCCCGCGCAATTCCTTTGCGGCGAGCCGCACGTAGCAAGGCGGTATGCACACCGCCGCGAAGTGGTAGTGGGCCGCCTCCTCGCAGATCTTCTTGATCTCCTCCTCGGTGGCGTCCGGCTTCAAGAGGGTGTGGTCCACCGTCTTCGCGAACTCCCGCACCCTCATCGCCAATTCCGCTTCTCCCCGCTAGACGCCACGAACGGGGGTAATTATAAACCCAACCGCTCCAGGAACTTCTTGTCGCTGCGCCACCCCGGGCTGACCTTCACTTTCAGGTCGAGGTAGATCTTCGTCCCCAGCAGGCGCTCGACGTCGCGGCGGGCGTCGGTGCCGATCTTCTTGATGGTCTTGCCGCCCTTGCCGAGCACGATCATGCGCTGGGTGCCCCGCTCTACGTGGATGATGGCGTAGACGACGGTAACGTTCTCCTTTCGCTCTACCTCGTCAACCTCGACCATGACCGCGTGCGGCACCTCCTCCCGCAGCTCGTTTAAGGCCTTCTCCCTGATGTACTCGGCCAGGATCAGGGACTCCGGGTAATCCGTCACGGTCCCTTCTGGGAAGTACTTGGGACCGGGGGGCAGCATCGGGACGACGGCGTCCATCAGGGCGTCCACGTTCGTGCCCTCGGAGGCGCTGATCTGGAAGACTTCGCGCCAATCCCCGAGCTCGGAGATACCCTGTATGGCGGGCAACGCCCGGGTCGGCTTCTCCAGTAGGTCGACCTTGTTCAGGCAGGCCATCGCCGGGGTGCCGCTGTTGGCGACCAGGCGGGCGACGTAGCGGTCGCCGGTGCCTATGCCTTCGGCGGCCTGGGCGGCGTCAAGCAAGAACAGCACGAGATCCGACTCCGCGAGGCTGTCCACGACCTGCTCCTGCATCCTGGCGCGCAAGGTGTCGCGCGGTTTCTGGGAGCCGGGGGTGTCCACGAAGATGGCCTGGTAGCTCTTGCCGTTGCGGACGCCCCGGATCGGGCTCCGCGTCGTCTGCGGCCTCGGGGAGGTGATGGAGACCTTCTCGCCCACAAGCCGGTTGACCAGGGTGCTCTTCCCCACGTTTGGCCTGCCGACGACGGCGATAAAGCCGCTCCTGTGCCCGTTGGACCCGTTGAGGTCGGGACCCCTCACAGGTCTTCCGGCCCGAAGGAGTTGGGCAGTATCTCCTCGAAGGGGTAGCGGCGTAGGCTTGAGGCGTCCTCCACCACGACCTCCTCGCAGCCGAACTCGCGCAGGAACTGCCGGCAGGCGCCGCAGGGGAAGCAAGGCGAGGTGTTCGGGCTGAAGATCGCGACGGACTTGATGCGCCGGTCGTCGGGACTTGCGGAGACCATGGTTGTCGCGGCGTTGCGCTCGGCGCAGATGGAGAGGCCGTAGGAGGCGTTCTCCACGTTGCATCCGGCGTGAACGGCGCCGCCCTCGGTTAGGATGGCGGCCCCGACCAGGAACTTGCTGTAGGGGGCGTAGGCGGTCTGGGCGGCCTCGCGGGCAGCGTTCATCAGGGAGTCCACGTTTGAGGTCCTCTCCGTCATAAGAGTTGGAAGATCGCAACGGTGCTGAGGGAGCCGATCGCGGCCCCGACGACCACCTGGTACGGGCTGTGGATGCCACTCTCGATGCGGCTCTGGCAGACGAGGAGGGCCATGAGGAGTGAGATCAGGGATACCAGCCCCGCGTAGCGTCCCTCAGCGGCAATAAAGCTTGCGGCGACCCACCCCGCGAAGGCCACGGCCGCGTGCCCCGAGGGCATCCCCCCGTAGAACGAGTTCGGCGAGCGCGTGAGGGCCTTGCCGAGCACCACGGCGAGGACGACGACGCCCAGGGAGACGAGCGTCAGATGCCCGGGCCAGCGGCGGATGCTGTTGAGGGTATCCATCGAGAGTGGGCCGAGGTCGTCGGCCAGGACCAGGTACCCGACGAGAACGGCCCCCACGCTGGAGACGAGCACGGCCCCGGCGGAGACGTCTTTGGCGAGCTTGGCGAGCGGGTGGTACTCGCTGGTGACGAGGTCCACGACGAACTCCATGGCGGTGTTGAGCATCTCCGTGACGAAGACCACGAGGATGGTCAGCACGAGCACGGCCAGCTCCAGCTCGCTGACGCCGACGAGCAGGCTGAGGAGCAGCACGCCGACCGCCGCGATGACGTGGAAGCGCATGTTGCGCTGGGTGCGGACGGCGGAGACCATCCCGCGGTAGGCGTGCTCGAAGCTGCGCCCCACCCCCTGCTGGCCCTTCGCCGCCCCCTGGGCCTTCTTAACCACCGGCTCGCTCCATGACGGTTCGCTGCACCCCGGACATCTCGCTCGCCTCGAAGTCGTCCCCGTGGTCCATGCCGGCGAGGTGCAGCGCGCCGTGGACCACCAGCTCCTCGACGGGCATGTCGGCGCTCTCCGGGGAGATCACGACCTCCCCGACCATCTCCCCGTAAGGCCCGTCCACCTCGAAGGAGAGCACGTCGGTCTCGGTGTCCGTTTGGCGGAACTCAGCATTGAGGGACCTGATCGTCCCCGGCCCGACGAGGGCCACGGAGACCTCGCCGACGCGGTCGAGGTCGAGGCCCCGCTCCCGGAAGGCGGCGGCGAAGAGGTCGGTGGCGCGGTCCGCGGTGAGCCGGCCGTAGTCGATCTCATCGAGCAGCTCGACGACGAACGGCGTGGGGCGCGCGCTACTCAGCCCGCGCCGCCCGGGGCCCGCCTGGATTGGTCTCCCTCGATCTCCCTGGGGGGCGCCGTTTTTAGGTTCGGTTTGCCGTTGGCCTTGCCGTTGGCCTTGCCGTTGGATTTGCCGTTGCGGGCGTCGGCGCCGCCGGGATACTCGATGCGCGGCCCGAGAAAGCCGACGAGCGCTTCGTGTATAGCCTCGCCGACCTGGTGGATCTCCCGCATCGTCAGGGCGCACTGGTCGAACTGGCCGTCGTCGAGCTTGCGGTTGATGGTGTCGGTGACGACGTCCTCTATGCGCTTCGGGGTCGGTTTGGGAAGGGACTTCACCGTCGCCTCGATAGAGTCGGCCAGCATTACGATACCGGCCTCCTTGCTCCTGGGAAGGCCGCCCGAGTAGCGGAAGTCCGCCTCGTTGACCGCATCACCGTCCACCTCCAGCGCCTTGCGGTAGAAGTACTCGATGCGGGTCGTGCCGTGGTGCTGGGCGATGATGTCCAGGATCTCCTGCGGAAGTCCCCAGGCGCGGCCCATCTCCAGTCCGTCCTTGACGTGGCGCCGGATCACCTTGGCAGACAACGTCGGGGAGAGGGCGTCATGGGGGTTTATCTGGCCGATCTGGTTCTCGATAAAGTAGGCTGGGTGCTCCATCTTGCCGATGTCGTGGTAGTAGGCACCTACGCGCGCCAGCAGCGCGTTCGCCCCGATCCTCTCGGACGCGTTCTCCGCCAGCGTCCCGACCTGCATCGAGTGCGTGAACGTGCCCGGCGCCTTCTGAAGAAGCTTGTGGATGAGGGTGTTGCTCGTGTTGGAGAACTCGAGCAGCTTCATGGGCGTCAGGATGTTGAAGGCGTCCTCGAGCACCGGCAGCAGCACCATCGCGAGCATGAGCGAGAGCAGCCCGCTCCCGAGGCCCAGCACCCCCTGCCACGCCGCGTCCGAGAAATCTGCGCCCCCGATCAGGCCGACGGCGAACGTGACCACCCCCGTCACCGCGGCGATAAAGAGCCCGGCCTTGAGCAGCCGTTGGCGGGAATCGACCCGGACGACGGTGTAGATGGCGAACCCCGAGGAGAGGAGCAGCGCGGTCGTGAGAAGAAAGTCGTTGCCGCTCATGATCCCGATGTTGACGGAGGTCACGACGACCATGAGGAACATCAGCCGGGGACCCAGGAGCATGGTGCCTATGACCGAGAGGCCCGCGATCGGCGTCAGGTACTCGTTGAAGTTGAACTCCGTGAAGAACCGGGCAAGTGCTGTGAACAGGATCGTCAAGGAGGCCGCGAGGGCTATCCTTATGGCGGTGTTCGTCTTGAGGATGCGGAGCCCGAACCGCTCCAGAAAGTACCAGGCGATGCCGAGCTCTATGCCGACGACCATCGCCACCCCGAGCAGCACCGTCCAGGGGTTCGGGTTGGGGTCGAGCAGCAGGGCCTCGATCCGGCTCAGGTTGCCGCTCTGGATGATGCCCTCTGGCACGTTTCGCTCGATGGGCGGGCGAGACCCGACGCCGATCAGAGCCGTCAGCGCGACCCAGGTGAAGACCGTGAGCACGAGGTAGAGTCGCATGGTCGGGACGGCCTCGATCCAGGCCCGGAAACGCTCGGAGCGGGTCGGCGGCCGGTGGAGGTCGTCTACGCGCGCCCCAAGAGGCGGGTTAGGTACCCTTCTGTTGAGCCTCATGGTCGCGCCCGCCTCTACGCCCCGTCGCCCTCTCCGGCCCCCTCGTAAGCGTCCACTATACGCATCACGAGGTCGCTACGCACTATGTCGTCCCGCTGCAACCCGACGAAGGAGACGCCCTCGACCCCCGTCAGCGCCCTGCGGGCGTCGTCGAGGCCGCTGACCCGGCCCTTGGGCAGGTCCACCTGCGTCCGGTCGCCGGTTATCACCATCTTCGAGCCGAACCCGAGGCGCGTCAGGAACATCTTCATCTGTTGGGGTGTGGTGTTCTGGGCTTCGTCCAGGATGATGAACGCATCGTTCAATGTCCGACCTCTCATAAACGCCAGCGGCGCGATCTCGATTATACCCCTCTCCAGGTGCCCCTGGAACTTGGCCGGGTCGATCATCTCGTAGAGCGCGTCGTAGAGCGGCCGGAAGTACGGATCTACCTTCGCCATCATGTCCCCCGGCAAAAACCCGAGCGACTCCCCCGCCTCGACCGCCGGCCTCGTCAGGATGATCCTGGACACCTCGCCCCGGGTCAACGCCTCAACCGCGAGCGCCACCGCGAGATAGGTCTTTCCCGTCCCCGCGGGCCCGATGCCGAACACGACCTGATGGTCCCGGATGGCGTCTGTGTAGGCTTTCTGGTTGCGCGTCTTCGGCGCCACCCGGCGCCCCCGGTGCGTAAGTATTACGTCCCCGAGCACCTCCCGCCCCCCGCCGCCATCGGCCATCTTGTACAGCCGTTCCGCCGTCTCGGGGGTTAGCTGGTTCCCCTCCTCGGCGAGCCCGACGAGCCCGTCGAAGACCGCCTCGGCCCTCTCGACGTCAGCGTCGGCCCCGCGCAGCACGATCTCGTTCCCCCGCACGATGACCTCGCACCGCACGAGTCCCTCGACCCGCCGCAACACCGAGTCCCGCTCCCCGAAGACGTCGAGCATGCGACCCGGCGGTATGACGAGCTTGGCCTCTACCTGGCCTCTTGATGTGGTGTCCGTCGTAACTCCTTCGTCGTAGGTTCTAGGCTCTAGGTTTTAGGCTCTGGGTCACCGTGATCGACGCTTTGAAGCATGCGCCGATCACCCCGAAAGTTCAGAAGGCTGGCATCAGACCGTTCCCGGCCCCCTAAAGCCTCGAACCTAAAACCTAAAACCTTCATTGCAACCTCTCCTTCACCAGCGCGGAGAGCTCGCGCCCCTCGGCGCGACCCTCCGAGAGCTGCGTCGCCCGGCCCATGACCTTTCCCATGTCCCTCATGCCGGTGGCGCCGGTCTCCAGGATGGCGGTGTCCACCACTTCGTTCAACTCCTCCGCAGAGAGCGGTTGTGGGAGGTACGCGCGGACCACGTCAGCCTCGGCGGCCTCGGAGGCGGCCTGGTCTTCACGTCCGGCTTTGCGGAAGGCCTCGGCGGACTCCTCGCGCTGTTTTAGCTGGCGCCTGAGGATGGTCTGCTCTTCCCCTTCCTCCAGCGGCCTACCCGCCTCTATCTCGCCGTTCTTGAGGGCGGCGCCCAGCATCCGCAGGGCGCCGAGGCGCGGTTTGTCCCGCTCCTTCATCGCCGTCTTGACGTCCTGTTGAATGCGCTCGGATGCGCTCATGGCATACCCATCTTTCTGCCGCCCATGACATGCAGGTGGAGGTGGAAAACCTCCTGCCCGGCGTCGGGGCCGTTGTTGATCCTGACCGCGTAACCGCTCTCGTCCACCCCGAGTTTTTCGGCGACCTCGCTCGACACCTCGAACAACCGCTTCGCGACCGCGTCGGGCAACTGGCCTATGGCCTCAAGGTTCGGCACGTGCTGGCGCGGGATGACGAGGACGTGGACCGGCGCCTGGCCGTTTATGTCCTTGAAGGCCACGACGTCTTCTTCCTCGTGGACCATCTCGGCCTCGATCTCGCCTGCGGCTATCTTGCAGAAGATGCAATCCTGCTCCACGCTCACACCCCTCCCTCGACCCTTACGCGTCTCTCCAAGGCCGCCCGCGTCCGCGCCACGGCCACGATGCCCGCCGTCTCGCTCCTGAGCCTGTAAGGCCCGAGCCCGGCAACGGAAAGTCCGGCCTCCCGCGCCCCGTCCAACTCCCCGTCGCTCCAGCCACCCTCGGGGCCCACGAAGAGTGAGACACCGGCACCCACCGCATCCTCGACGGCGCCCGCGCCGGCGGCGTTGTGCAGCAGCACGCCGGACTCCCCGGCCTCGCGGACGGCCTCCCAGAAGGTTTCGGGCTCCCGCACCTCCGGCACGCGCAGGCGGAGCGACTGCCGGGCCGCGGACTCCGCCACCCGGCGCCACCGGTCCAGCTTGTTCTCCCGCGGGTTGACTTCGCCGTGCTCCGTGAGCAGCGGCACGATCCCCGTCACCCCAGCCTCGGTCGCCTTCTCCACCACGAGGTCCATCCGGCCACCCTTGGGCACCGCCTGGTAGAGCGTCACAGCGACCTCCTCGAAGCCCGCTTCGAGCTGCTCGACGACGGCAACGCTCCGTCCGTCGCCGACTTGCCCGAGAAAGAGACCACCCCCATCACCGACGACCTCGACCAAGTCCCCCGGACGCGCCCTCAAGACCTTGAAGACGTGCCGCGCCTCGTTCTCGGGCAGCGTCAGCGTCCCGCCGACCTCCGGCGCGGCCTGCACAAAGATGCGGGTTTTCGCGGTACGCGTACCGTCCCCCTACCTGAAGACGCCCTTGAGACGGTCGAAGAAGGAGCCCCCACCGCCGTTGTACGTCTCCTCCCCGCTGACCTCGTCGAACCTCTCCAGAAGCTCGCGCTGCTCCCCGGTCAACCGCGTAGGCACCATGACGTCAACGACCACCTTGAGATCCCCCCTACCCCTGCCCCTAATGCGCGGCATCCCCTCGCCCCGGAGCCTCAGAGTAGCCCCCGGCTGCGTGCCGGCCTCGACGCTCACCGGCGCCGGCCCATCGAGGGTCGGGACCTCTACCTGCGTACCGAGGGCCGCCCCCACGAAGCTGACCTTGAGGCGATGTATGAGGTCCTCCCCATCCCGCACGAGCTCGGGGTCTTCGGTAACGTTGATTCTGACGTACAGGTCGCCAGGGGCGCCACCGGGCTCCCCGGCGTGCCCCGCGCCCGAAACACGCAGCCGCATCCCGGTCTCGACGCCCTGGGGTATCCGCAGGCGCCGGGTCTGCAGATCGGAGACGCGGCCCCCGCCCCGGCAGTTATCGCAGGTGACGTCGATGATCCTGCCGCGTCCACCGCACGCCGAACACGCCTGCGTGCTCACCATCTGGCCGAGGATGCTCTGGCGCACGGTCCGCACCGCCCCGGCGCCACCGCACGTCCCGCACGTGTGCGACTCCGTCCCGCCCACGCCTTCGCAGACCTCGCAGTTCTTGACGATCTGAACGTTCACTTCACGGTCAGCCCCGTAGGCGGCCTCCCGGAGCGAGACCTCGACCTCGGTCTCGACGTCGGCGCCGCGGCTCGGGGCGCGGGAGGTCTGTCCGCCGAAGAAGGAGCCGCCGAAGCTGTCGCCGAAGAAGGTCTCGAAGATATCCTGGAAGCCGCCGAACTGGTCCCCGCCGGGATAGCCCCCGGGGTAGCCGTTGGCACTGCCGCGCGGGACCTGGTGTCCGTAGGTGTCGTAGGCGCGGCGGGCCTCGGCGTTAGAGAGGACTTCATAGGCTTCTGTCAGCTCCTTGAACCGTTCCTCGGCGCCGTGGTCCTCGGGGTTGGCGTCGGGGTGGTGGGAGCGGGCCAGGCGGCGGTAGGCCTTCTTGACCTCCATGTCGGAGGCCTCGCGGGAGACGCCCAGAACCTCGTAGTAGTCGCGCTTCGTCGCCAAGCCTAGAAGCCGTCGCTCAGGCGGAGGGTCAGGGTCTCGGCGGCGGAGCGGACCGTGGCGATGGCCGAGTCGTAGTCCATTCTCTTGGGCCCGATCAGGCTGACCACCCCGTAGGGACGCTTCTGTTGCCCGTAGGCCGCCGCCACGAAGCTGGTACCGACGAGGTTATACACCGCGTTCTCCGCGCCTATGGAGACCACGACGCCGCTGCTCGAGACAGAGCGGCGCAGGGCGTCGCCCATAAGGCCGAGCAGCCAGCGGCGGCGCTCGAAGATCTCGACCACCGCAGCCAGGCTCGCCGGGTCCATCTCGTCCAGCCGGGCGAGCAGCGTCGAAGCGCCCCGCACGAACACGCCGCGCTCCGTCACGCGCCCGAGGCCCTCGACCGCTTCGAGCACCGCGTCAACGACGAGCGGGTTGTGGTCCGAGAGCGCCTTGCGGGCGGCCTTGGCGAGCTCGAGGTCGCTGCCCACCGGGCGGCCCCCGATCCAGCCGTTCAGGGCCGCGAACATCTCCCGCAGTTCGCCCTCCTCGACCGGCGCCGGCAGCACGAGCGTCGTGCTCGACGACGACCCGCTGCCCATCGAGACCACGAGCAGTAGGGCGCCGCCGGGCAGCGAGACGTAGTCGGCCCGCGAGAGCGAGTCGCCGAGCGCGCTCGGCCCCGCGACGACGGCCAGAAGCCGCGTCACCTCGCTCATGTCCTCGGAGACGCCGCGCAGGAGCTCGTCGAGGTTCCCGAAGCCCCTCGGGGTGGCGAACGAGACAGATTCACCCGGGTCTACAGACATCAGGGCGTCAACGTAGTAGCGGTAGCCCGCGTCCGTCGGGAGGCGTCCGGCTGAAGTGTGCGGGTGGGTCAGGAGGCCCGCCGACTCCAGGTAGGCGAGTTCCGATCTTATGGTGGAACTGCTCGCCTCCACCTCGTCGGTGAGGGCATGGCTACCCACGGGGAGGCCCGTGGAGATGTAGAGCTCCAGGGTCTTTAGCAGGATCTCCCGCTGCCGGTCAGAGATTTCGGGATGCCTCATAACGCGAGAAATTTTAACACGGGCGCGGCCTCGTCCCACCGACAAGGTTTTAGGGTTCGAGGTCGCCTCCTTCGGAGGCTTTTAGGCTTTAGGGGTGCGCATTCGGGGCTCTGGTTCCCCAGCACCTCTCAAAACCTCGGACCTCAGAACCTCAAATACGTAGCGCGGCGAGGAAAGCCTCCTGCGGTATCTCCACGCTGCCGACCTGCTTCATGCGGCGCTTGCCCTTCTTCTGCTGTTCCAGAAGCTTCTTCTTGCGGCTGATGTCGCCACCGTAGCACTTCGCCGTTACGTCCTTGCGGTAGGCGCGGACCGTCTCGCGGGCGATGATCCTACGCCCCACGGCCGCCTGGACGGGCACCTCGAAGTTCTGGCGGGGGATGAGCTCCTTGAGCTTCTCCACCAGCGCCCGCCCGCGATAGTACGCCTTGTCGCGGTGGACGATGATCGAGAGCGCTTCGACGGGGTCGCCCGAGACAAGCACCTCCACCTTGACCAGGTCGGCTGGCTCGTAGCCGAGGCGGTCGTAGTCGTAGGAGGCGTAGCCTTTGGTGCGGCTTTTCAGGGCGTCGAAGAAGTCCGTGATGACCTCGCCGAGCGGCATGTCGTAGGTGAGCTGGACCCTTTTGGGGGAGAGGTACTCCATGCCCACGGAGGTCCCGCGCTTCTCGTGGCAGAGGCCCATCACGGCGCCGACGTGTTCTTTGGGGCAGATGATCGTCGCGCGGACCATGGGCTCCCGGATCTCGTCGAAGTCCTCCGGGAGGTCGCTCGGGTTCGTGATCTCGACGGTCTCCCCGTCCGTCTCGACCTCGTACTTCACGCTCGGAGAGGAGGCTATGAGGTCGAGGCCGAACTCCCGCTCGAGCCGCTCCTGAACGATCTCCATGTGCAAGAGCCCCAGAAACCCGCTGCGGAACCCGAAGCCCATCCTGGAGTTCTCAGGCTCGTAGAACAGCGAGGCGTCGTTGAGCTGGAGCTTGGAGAGCGCGTCCCTGAGACGCTCGAACTCGTCGCCTTCTGTCGGATAGAGGCCGCAGAAGACGGTCGGCAGTACCTCCGCATAGCCGGGAAGCGGTTCGGTGGCGGGGTCCTTGGTCTTCGTCACGGTGTCGCCGACGCGCAGGGCTTCTATGTCTTTGAGGCCGGCGATCACGTACCCGACCTCGCCGGGCCTGAGCGTCGGAAGCGCCGTGGGTTTCGGCGAGTAGCAGCCGACTTCGAGAAGCTCGAACTGCTCTTCCGTGCCCATGGCCTGGACGGTATCGCCCTTGCTCAACTCGCCGTCAAAGATGCGGGCCAGGGAGATCACGCCGCGGTACGGGTCGTAGTAGGAGTCGAAGATCAGGGCCCGCGTCTGCTCGCCGCGGGTCGTGGGCGGCGGCACCCGGTCCACGACGGTGTTGAGGACGTCTATGACGCCCTCGCCGGTCTTGGCGGAGATCTTGAGTATCTCGCTCTCATCCACCCCGAGGAGCTCGACGAGCTCTTCGGTGGCGGCCGGCACGTCCGCGACGGGCAGGTCGATCTTGTTGAGGACCGGGATGATCTCGAGGTCCTGCTCCATCGCGAGGTACAGGTTCGCCAGCGTCTGCGCCTGGATGCCCTGGCTCGCGTCGACGACGAGCAGGGCGCCCTCGCAGGCGGCGATGGCCCGCGAGACCTCGTAGGTGAAGTCCACGTGGCCCGGGGTGTCGATGAGGTTGAGCATCCAGTCGCCGTCCTCGCGCTTGTGGAGGAGGCGGACGGCCTGGGCCTTGATGGTTATGCCGCGCTCGCGCTCGAGCTCCATGGTGTCGAGGATCTGGTCCATCCGGTCCCGCTCGGGGACGGCCTCGGTGATGTCGAGCAGCCTGTCAGCGAGGGTGCTCTTACCGTGGTCGATGTGCGCGATTATGCAAAAATTACGGGTACGCTCGATGTTTTTCACCGACCAAGTCTACCATGATTGCCCCCTTGCTCCGCGTGTGTTACATTCTCACGGTTAAGCAAGTTTTACACGGAGGAGCAGCGTGCCCGCACCATCCAAGCGCGACAAGCAGAGCGTCAAGCGTTTCGAGCAGAAGCGCGGCGAGAGGACCCGCCTGAGGAACCTCTCCAAGAACTTCTACAAGGCGATAGACGCGGGCGACGAGGGGTCCGCCAAGCGCCTGCGCGACGAGTCGCAGAGCGCCTTCGCCGCCGCCGCCTCAAAGGGGATCATCCACCCCAACAAGGCCGCCCGCAAGGTCGGACGCTTCGACAGGGCCCTCGCCAACAGCGGCGAGTAACCCATCTTCACGCAAGAGCCAGCGGCTCGACGGGGTGGTTCCTCGGGGCCGCTCCCTCGACGGGTACGCAAGGATGTCCGCCCTGACGCCGCAAGACCTTCGCGGCCGCACCCTCGGCTGCGGCGCGGGCCCCGCGAGCTCCGACGCCGAAGCCACCGCGGCGGGCCACCGAACAACCTCTTGTAATCCACCCCGCGGCCTCTCCACCAACGACATCAGGTACCGTCGGCCGAAGTACTCCTGGCCGCCGTCCCGAACACCTCAAGCGCTTCGCCTGGCGAGACGTCGAATCACCTGAGCGGCTCGGCGGGATCCGGCTCGCGGCCAAGAACCATCTCCTGAAAGCCCTTTCCCCCGGCATCAGAGAAGTAAGCTACCGTGACGAAGCGCTCCCCGACCTTTTTTTCGGAGACGGCGCCTTCGGTCCCGCTAGCCCCTACTCTTCCTCTACTTCGGCGCGCTTTTCCGGGAGTTCCATCCGAGCGCCATCGAGGAGACGTGCCGCGTGGCTGGAGAGCTCCAAGTCTTCGCGCTTCCCGGCGCCTACGGAGAGCCATCTCCCCGCCTCCTTCCCGTGATCCAGCACCTGCGGGAGCTTGGCTACGCTGTCGAGCGGTGAAGGATCACCTACGAGGTCCTGCGCGGCGCGGGCGAGATGCTCTCGATGACCGGCCCCTGAGCCTGCGGACCGACGAGGGCGCGCTCTACTACGCCGAGTAAGAGACAGAAGGCCGCGTAAGGCGGCCGCCGACCGTGATCTTCTTGTCGCGCCCGGACGACCTGAACTCGGTAACTTCGGCGTCCAGCCACTCCACCCCGTGGAAACGGGCCACGCTCACGCGGTGGTGGCCGTCCTGGACGAAAAAGTCCCCGTCCAGGCTGTAGAGGCTCACGGGTGGCAAGTCCACCCCGCTCCGGTAGGCGCGGTCGATGCGCTTCCAGCGGTCAGGGGAGGCGCCGCGGAGCGGCATGAAGGCGTCATCGAACTGGTCGTGTTTACCCGCGCTGCCGATGATGCGGGAGACCTCGACCGTGCTTCTCCCCCGACGGAAGCCGCCGTAAGCCCCCACGGACCGCCGCGCCTGCTCGAACGGCAGGAGCCTGCCCGTGCCGGCCGACCTTGCCAGCCATCTCCTGAGCCCGTGCAGAAGGGCCCTTCGCCTGGCGACGGTGAACTCCCTGTCCACCTGCTCGGACATGCTCATCAGCTCGACCATCGGCGCCCCGGACCCGTAGCTTCCGTTACCAGATTTTACCCCGCCGACAAGCGGGGAGCCTGGTCTATTTAGCGTATTTGGGAGCCCCGCATGTCCTACAGAACATAGGGGTGAGCGTGACAGTAGCCCGTGCTTAGCGTTCGTCGAGACGTTTGGACATCACGATGCTGGTTGGGATGAACCCGGACCTCTCGTAGAGTGCCCTCGCCCCCGGGTTGTGCCCGAAGACGTGCAGTTCGAGCTTCTCGGCGCCCAACTCGCTCGCCCTCCGCTCCACCGCCCGCAGGGCCCGCGTGCCGTGGCCCTTGCGGCGGAGAGGCTCGTGGATCTCGATATCGTAGATCCAGACAGACCTCCCGACACCCGAATCCTGAACGGCCAGCCAGACTACCCCAACGTCCTCCCCCGTTGTTGTGTCCCGCAGGGCGTACAGGTAATGACCCTCCGTGTCGGGCCCCTCCGGCAGCAGCTCATCCGTTCCCGCCTCCGCCCGGCGCGGGGCCTCTTCGGGGGACCACACCCCGGCCCTGACCTTCTCCGCCGCGTACTCCCGGACCAGGCTCTCGCGGTATGCGACAAAACGTTCCCGGGGCATCTGTACCAGCTCGATCATCTACCTTCTCCCAAAGCGGGCTTCAGGCCGGAGAACGGGAGAGCTTGAGGACGGCGAGCTCGACCTGCAGCCCGTCGCGCAGGTCGTTGCCGCCCTTGAGGCCGCTTTCGAGGGCCAGGACCGTGGCCAGCGCCCGGTCGAGGTCGCGATCGTCCAGCTTGCGGCTCTGCTCCGAGAGCTTGCGGGCCACGAAGGGCGGAACCTTCAACTCGCGGGCGACTTCAGGCTGCGGCACGCCCCGCTCGAACAGGGCGCGGGCGCGGGCCACGAGCCGAAACTGGCGCCGCACCATGAACGTCAGGCGCAGGGGCGGCTCGCCGGTCCCGACGAGCGCCTCCAGCAACTCGATGGCCCGGCCCCGCTCCCCGGCCGCAAGCGCGTCCACGAAGGCGAAGATGTTGGACTGAACGTCCGGCGGGCAGAGGAGGTCAACGTCCTCGCGCGTCGCCGTGCCGTCTCCCACGTAGAGGGACAGCTTCTCCGTCTCCCGGACAAGGCGCATCTTGTCGCCCGAGACGCGCTCCGCCAGGTCTTCCGCCACCTCGTCGGGGAGATCCAGGCCGAGCTTCCTGGCGTGTCCCACCAGCCATTTGACGAGCGCGCGCCCCGTCGGCTGCTGGAAATCGTGGACCTCGCCGCCCTTCTTCGCGGCCGTGAGCAGCCTCTCGCGCGCCCCGAGCTTCTTCCCAAGGAGCAGCATGTCCGCGCCGTCGGCCGGGTTCTGCAGGTAGTCCACGATCACGGCCTTCTGGGCGGCGTTCCAGGCGTCCAGATTCCTGACCACCACGAACGGACCTTCACCGAAAAGGTCGAACGAGTTGCACGCCGCGACGACGGACTGCGGGGACGCCGCCGACGCGTCGAACGATTCCGCCGCCCGGCCCCGGCGAAGCTTCTCAACGCCGCGGGCCTTGCGCTCCTCGTCGTCCCCGAGCAAAAGGTAAACGCCCACACCGGTTATTGTAGGGCACTTTGCGCTGACCGACGGGGCCAGACGGGAGGGTCAGACCGCAAGTAGAACAGGAGTCGAAGCCCGCGCCCGTCTCCTCTAGATGCTCCCCGAGCCGACGAGGACGAGCCAAAGCGCAGTCCAAAGTAGCAGCAAGGCCGTCCAGAGCGGACGAGTCTCTTCGCGAAACCTCCGTTCGGCGACGACGATGGGGGCGCACGCGGCGTAGAAGAGGGCGACGAGGTGCGGCGGCACGCCGGGTGTCGTGGAGGTCGCGAAGGGGAGCGAGGAGGCGAAGCGGGCGACCGCTATCAGCACCGTAACGAGGGCGCCGTTGCAGGCGTTCAGGGGGTAGGCGAGAACCGGCGCGACGTTGCCGAGCATGGAGCCCAGGAGGCCGAGGGTCAGGATGGGGCCTGAGATCGGGACGGCGATGAGGTTCGTGAAGACGCCGACGGTCGAGACCTCCCCGAAGGTGGCGGCGACGATCGGGGTGGTCGAGACCTGGGCCGCCAGGGAGACCGAGATCAGGTTGGATACGGCGCCCGGCGGGTCGTCGAACGGCCGGAGCACGGTTCTCTCCACGAGGGCGTTGAGAGGCTCCCTGAGCAGCAGGATGCCGAAGACGGCGGCCACGGAGAGCTGGAACCCCGTGCTGTAAACGAGCAGCGGGTTGTAGGCGAGGACCGCGGCGAGCATCGTCGTCATGAAGTGCAGAGCGGAGACCTGGCGGCCGAGGGGCTTCGCCGCCAGCACGAACGTGGCGACCACCCCGGCCCTAATGGCCGAGGGGGGCGCGCCCGCGATCACGATGTAGAGCCACGTAAGCAGGATCGTGACGCCGGCCCTGGCGTCAGGCGGCACCGCCACGAGGCGCAGGCCGAAGAACACGACCGCGGCCAGGATGGCGACGTGCTGGCCCGAGATCGCCAGGACGTGCGTCACCCCGCTGCGCTGGAAAGCGACCTCCAGCTCCTCCGGTATGAGGGAGCGGTCGCCGAGGACCATGCCGCGCACGACGGCCGCCTCCGTGGGCCTGAGGCCGTGGCCCAGAGCCGCGTCCGTGCGGCGGTGGACCCGGCCGATCCAACCCCGCCCATCCCCAGCCGGGTACACGCCTGTGGCCTCGACGACCGCGCTGATCCTCTTGGTAGATAAGTACTTAGCGTAGTCGAAGCCGTCCTCGCCCACCTCGGGGAGCGAGATCTCCCCATCCACCCGAACCTTATCCCCGACCCCGACGCTCAGATCCCCGGCGAACACCTCGACCCCTCCGCCCCGGATCACCTCCCGCCCCTCGTGCCAGAGGTGCTCTACCCGCACGTCGGCCCGGTACCCGAAGCCACTCTCCACCGGCGGCGTAGAGACCCTGCCGACGACTATGACTTCGCCAGGCTCCAGCCCGGCAAGCTCGGCCAGCGGGTCCGGGACGCTCGCGTGCACGGAGGCTATCCCGATCCCACCGACCAGGAACAGCGGCGCCGTCAACGCCATCAGACACCATTGTTCTGCCACCAGCCCCCGCCACGCGAACGCCCCTGCGGCCAAGACGATGCAGGCAACCACGGCCGTAGGCGCCAGGGCCGGCGCGGCCGTGCCAACGACGACGCCGAGCGTGAGGGTCGCGGCCCAGAGGTCCAGGCGGACCGCCGGGCGCAGGTCCAACCGGAGGCGCCTCCCCCGCTCAGACGGTCGCAAACGGTTCGATCTTCTGTATGGTCGTCGGCCCGATCCCCGGCACCGCTTCGAGCTCATCGACCGCCGTAAACGACCCATTGGCCCGCCGGTACTCGATGATGGCCTCCGCCGTCGCGGGCCCTACCTCCGGCAGCTCATCGAGCTCCTCGACGTCCGCGCTGTTGATATCGACCTTGAGCGAGTCCTGCGACTCCGCCGCCACCTCTTCCAGGGACGCCGTATAAACGACCTTCGGCGCGCTCTCGGAGACCCGAGACGCGTAGACCGCGCCCCCCGCCAATACCGCGACGACCATCACCGACACCACCAGCCGCGGACCATAGAGCCCCCACCAGCCGGAGGTGGGCTTTTCCGCAGGGTCCGAGCCCCGCGTCGCGGTCTCGAAGTCTATGCCCGTCATGGAAGGGTTTTCGGACGCACCAAGAGAAGGTTTTAGGCTAGATGCTCCCGGGCTCCAGGTTCTGGGTGTTGAGGTTGATGGGTCGGAAGCGGGTCGCATTGGGGAGATGCGCCTGTTGGGGATGAGACCCGAAGCCTAAGATCTTATGGCTCGAACCTGAAATCGTGGAGCCGAGGGGGCTCGAACCCCTGACCTCCGCGCTGCCAGCGCGGCGCTCTCCCAGCTGAGCTACGGCCCCGGAAAATCCGTCAGAGTATATGCACCGCCCCACGGGGTGTCAACGTGACGCAGGGGTATGGCGGGGCTACTCCTCCCAGCGCTCCTGGGGGGCGCTGCGCCAGAGAGATTCGAGGCGGTAGTAGTCCCTTGCCTCGTCCGTGAAGACGTGGACGACGACGTCGAGGAAGTCGACGCTGATCCAGGCTGACCCCTCGTCGACTCTCTTTGAGCGGGGGCGGTGTCCGGCCTCTATCATCTTGTCTATGACCTCTTCGGCAACCCTGCGCGTCTGCCGGTCGGTCTCGGCGCTTGCGACCACGAAGTAGTCCGCGTACGAGACCAATTCTCGCAGATCGATGATGGTCACGTCCTTGCCGAACATCTCGGCCGCCGCCCGGGCGGCCGTCTCGGCCATCTCGCGCGTGACCTCCTCGCCCCTGGTCGCGAAACCCTGCCGCCGGGCGACGGACTCGTCACCCATCACCGAACTCCCTCCTTCAAGTGCTCCCCTTCCGTCCGTTTTCCGTCTCCTTCATAGAGCCTCCTTTGGGCGATGATCTCCCAGACCTTCTCCGGCACGAGGTACCTGATGCTCTTGCCCTGCAACATCCTGCGGCGTATGCCGGTCGCCGAGATGTCCACCCGCGTACACTCGACGGGGAAGATCCGATCGAAGTTGCGCAAGCCCGCCTCCAGGTGGTCCAGCTTGGAGAGGTCGTAGCCGGGCCTCGTCGCCGCCACCATCATGACCTGCTCGAGCAGCCGGTCGGGCTCCTTCCACGTGAGCAGGTTCGAGACCTCGTCCGCCCCGGTTACGAAAAACCACTCGTGCTCGGGGGAACGAGTCTTGAGGATCTCGACGGTCTCGACGCTGTGCATCGGGCGGCCGGCGTCGACCTCCACCCGGTCGGCGGAGAAGCGTTCGTTGGTCTCGACGGCGGCCTCGACCATCGCGTAGCGGTCCTCGGCGGTGGCGCGGACGCTAGAGGCCTCCTTGTGGGGCGGTATGCCGCCGGGCACGAAGACGACGCGATCGAGGCCGAGCTCGCCCATGACCTGCTCGGCGATGATCATGTGCCCCTGGTGCACGGGGTCGAAGGTCCCGCCGAAGATGGCTACGCGCATCCCAACCTCACCTGAAATCGAATACCGTTCCCCCGATCCTCACCTCATCACCCTCCTCGGCACCCGCCCGCCGGAGGGCACCTACGACCCCGCTCTTCTCAAGCTCCCTCTGAAAGCGCTCGATGCCCTCGGGGTTATCCCAGTCGGTCTTGAGGGCGAGCCGCTCCACCTCCTCGCCGGCGACCACGAAGCCGCCGTTCTCGCGGCCGATCTGGAGCCCCTTCCAGGTCGGGCGGTAGACCCTGTGCTCCCGCTCTGTGGCGGGCATCGCGGCGCGCTCCCCGAGCCTGCGCACCATCCCCTCGACGTGGTCCCTAAAGACCCCAACCCCCTCTCCCGACGCGGCCGAGATCAGATAAGCCCCCGGGAAGGCGTCGCGCAGGTACGCGCGGAGCTCTTCGTCTAGCAGGTCTATCTTGTTGAGCGCGGTGACGGTCGGCCGTTCGGAGAGACCGGCGGCGTGAAGCTCGGCAAGGAGGGTTCCCTGCGCCCCTTCCGGGTCTTCGCTCGCGTCGAGGACGAGGGCGAGCAACCGGGCTCGGGCGACGTGGCGCAGGAAGCGGTTACCGAGGCCCCGGCCCTCGCTGGCGCCCGAGATCAAACCCGGTATATCCGCCACCACGAAGGGGTTTTTGTGGGTCTTCTCGTCCACGACCCCAAGCTGCGGGGTGAGGGTCGTAAACGGGTAGTCGCCCACCCGCGGGCGGGCGGCGCTTAAAGTGCGCAGCAGGGAGGACTTGCCGGCGTTCGGCAGGCCAACGAGGCCGACGTCGGAGAGGACCTTGAGCTCGAGCAAGAGCTCGCGCTCTTCGCCGGGCAGCCCCCGCTCCCTGAAGGCCGGCGCCTGCCGCGTCGAGGTGGCGAAGGAGCCGTTGCCCCGTCCCCCCTCCCCGCCCTGGGCGACCACGAAGGAGGCGCCGGGCTCGGAGAGGTCAGCGAGCAGGCCGTGCTCGTCGAAGACCTGGGTTCCCACGGGAACGTCGAGGTGGGTATCCCCGCCCCGCTCGCCGGCGCGGTTGTTGCCGGAGCCATGCCGGCCGCGGTCGGCCTTGATGACCTGGCGGCGGGCGTAGGGTTCGAGCGTGGTCAGGTCTTCTGTGGCGTGCAGGACCACGGACCCGCCATCGCCGCCGCGGCCGCCGTCCGGGCCGCCGCGCGGCTTGTACTTCTCGCGGTTAAAAGAAACGCTGCCGTCACCGCCGCGTCCCCCGCGGACGGTGAAGCGGGCTTCATCGACGAACTGCAAAGGGGTTACATACCCCCGATACGCGCGGTCCTCAGGCCGTAGCCTCCTCCAGGATGGGCTCCTCCACGATGCGCACCCGGCTCTTGCCGCGGGTGCGTCCGAAGTCGACCCTTCCGTCCACCTTGGCGAAGAGCGTATCGTCCGAGCCCTTGCCCACGTTCTGGCCGGCGAGCACCTTCGAGCCGCGCTGGCGCACGATGATGCTGCCGGCGGTCACAACCTGGCCGCCGTAGGCCTTTACGCCGAGGCGCCTGCCCGCCGAGTCGCGGCCGTTGCGGGAAGATCCGCCGCCCTTCTTATGAGCCATCCTATACCTCCAGAACCTTTACCCGGGTCTGCGCCTGGCGGTGCCCGGTCTTCTTTCTGCTGTTCTTCTTCGCGCGGTACTTGTAGATGTGGATCTTCTCCCCGCGCAGGTGCTCGAGGATCTCGACGCGCGCCGTCCGGTCGCCAAGATCAAAGCCCTCGTCGTCGACCGTGAAGCCGACCGGGAGCTCGACCGAGTCCCCGACCTCGCCCTTCACGCGGTCCAGGATAAGCTCCTGGCCCTCCCGCACCCTGTACTGCTTTCCGCCGCTCTTTACAACCGCAAACATCCACCGCTCCTAGAACTTTTCAAAAGGATCCATCAGGTTCTTCGACGGGATAGTATACCCGCCACGCACCCCGAAGACCAGCAACGCTGTAAGGTCTGAGGCTTTGAGGTTCGAGGTTTTGAGGGATGGTGGAGATGGCTACCTGCGGCCACGCAACCCCGCCACAGCGCCGGGTGGCGTTTTCGGGCTGCGGGTCACACGACGCACCCCTCGTGCCTCAAACCTTAGAACCTCGAACCTACACCTTCGGTGTCTTTGAGGCCTCAGAGCGCGAGCGCATCGCGATGCTCTGGAGGAGGCCGAGGGACATCACGCTCACGACGAGGCTGCTTCGGCCGTAGGAGATAAACGGCAGGGGGATGCCCGTGACCGGCATGATGCCCATCGTCATGCCGACGTTGACAAGGACGTGGAAGAGGAACATCGTGCCGATGCCGACCGCTATCAGGACCCCGAAGCGGTCGCGCGAGATGGTAGCGACGTGGAGTATGCGCCAGATCAGGACGAAGAAGAGCAAGATAAGCGCCATGCTCCCCACGAACCCGAACCTCTCGGCCAAATTCGAGAAGATAAAGTCCGTGTGGTCCTCCGGCAAGAAGCCTAAGTTTGCGAGCGTCGTCGCGTCGAACCCCTTGCCCGTGATGCCGCCCGAGCCTATCGCCATCTTGGACTGGGCGACCTGGTAGCCGAGGTCGCCCGCGCTGCTCTGGTCCATAAACGACGTGAGCCGGGCGACCTGGTACTCCTCGAGGATGCCGAGCTTGACCCCGAGGACCATCGAGACGACGCCGGCCAGGATGAGGCCCCCGAGTTGGATGAGGCGCGCGCCGGCCACGTAGGCCATCACCAGGAAGACCGCCCCGAAGACCGTGGCGGTGCCAAGGTCCGGCTGAACCAGCACGAGCAGGCCGGGGATCGTCATAACCCCGAGCGCCTTCAGGAAGACCCCGTGCTCGTAGGCGGCCTTCTCGGCGAAGAACCCGGCGAGGACGACGACCATGAGCGGCTTGGCGAACTCCGAGGGCTGGACCCGGATCGGGCCGACGTCCAGCCAGCTCGTGGCGCCGTTGGCCGTAGCACCCATCAGCGTCACCGCCAGCAGCATGACGATGGCGAGGCCGTAGATCGGTCGCAGGAACCGGCGCCAGAGACGGTAGTCGACGATCGCCAGCGGTATCGCCCCCATGAAACCGACGACGAAGCCTATGGCCTGGTTTGTGGCGTAGGCCTCCCTCGCATCGGTGCCCGCCACGTAGACGGCAAGGACGCCGAACCCGGAGAGCGCTAAAGAGACGAGCAGAAGCGGCAGGTCGATGGCCCTCCACAACCGTGGGCTCTCCTTCCTGGTCTTCCTGGCTTCTCTACGGAGAAAGTCTTCGCGGGTGAGGCTCACGTGGTCTCCCACACGCGGCTCTTGACGTTGACGATCCTCAACAGCCATCCTCCAACCAGGTAGGCGATTACGGCGTTCAGCAGGGCGTCGGGTAGTATACCGGCGACGGCGTACTCCGCGAGCGGCGGCCCGCCGTACCCGGCCAGGTTGCGGGCCGTCCACCCGAGAAGCCCGAATGCGGCCACGCAGACCGCGACGACCTGCGAGAGAAGCACCCGCTCGGTACCCTTGCGGCGCACGGCGCTGACCCTTCCAGAGAGCGCCCCGGCCGCGAGGCCTGCGAGCGCCCCGACCCCGAAGAGCCCGCTGCTCAAGGAGTCGAGCAGGATGCCGCCGAAGAAGCCTAAGAGCACGGCCTGCAAGTCCCGCAGGGCAGAGACGGCGAAGACGATCCCTATCAGGGCGAACTTGGGCGAGACGAAGCCGAAGGTCAGGTAAGGGCCGAGCACGGCCTCAAGAAGGGCTGCTGCGGCCACGATGATCGAAGCCCGCACGACGGACGGCTGCTCGACCAACCCCCTCAGGACCCCTTTCCGGCCCAGTCGACGATCACCCTGACGTCCTCGAGGTCATCAGGGGTCATCGCGGGGTCGACCACGATCTTCTTGAACTGGTCGATGTCCTGGCTGGTGACGGACTCGACGGTGCCGACGTAGAGCCCCGGCGGCTCGAGCAGGTCCCTGCCCGCCGCCCGCCCGCTGGTGACGACGTAGTCGCCCTCCTCGGCCCGCAGGCTCTGCTCCACGTAGTCCACGCCGAAGTAGCCTTCGAGGCTCGTCTTGAGCATCCCCTGGCCGAACGGGACGCCCTCCGCCGTGACGGCGGGCGAGACCTCGGAGGAGGCCGGGTCGAACTGGGCGGGGGGCACGATCCTGACCCCTGCGAAGAACATGCGGTCGGTGATGAGCATGACCTGGGCCGTGTGCCTGGAGACGTTGGTCGTGCGCCCGACGAGCGTGTTCTCCCCGACCACGACGGGCTGATTGTCTTCTATACCATCCTCGGTGCCGACGTCGATGACGATCCTCTCGGAGAACTGGTCCCCCACGGGGGCCACGACCCTGGCTAGCGGTCCGTACTCGTAGACGGTCCTCTGGCCCTCGAGCAGGCCCCGCAGGCGCTCGTTCTCCTGCTGCAGCCGCGAGGTCTGCGCGGCGAGCGCCTCCGTGTCGCGCAGCTCGGCCCGAAGGCGCTCCTCCTCGCCCTTGTCGAAGGCGTTGCCGACCCTGTCCGCGGTGTCACGAATGGGAGAGAACAGGGCGCCTACGACGCCCCGGACCGGCTGGAGGACCTCGGCGGCCCCGAGCTGCACCGTGTGCAGCGGGCCGCACTCGCCCCCGGCAGAGCAGTCCCCCTCCTTGACGTACACCGTGAAGAGCGCGAGGCTCACCACGCAGAGCACGCACAGGGCCGCGAACCCGCTCGCAGCGCTTGACTTCTTCCGGCCCATGACGCCTTACGCCGAGGAGAGCGCGCTGCGGTAGAAGTCGATCTCCTCCAGCGAGCGCCCGCTCCCGATCGCCACACACATCAGGGCGTCGTCGGCGACGTGGACCGGGATGCCGGTCTCCCGGCGGAGGCGCTCGTCGAGGTGCCGGAGCAGGGCGCCGCCGCCGGCGAGGACCATGCCCCGGTCCATGATGTCCGAGGCGAGCTCCGGCGGGGTGCGGTCGAGCGTGTCCCTGACGGCCGCGACTATCGCGTCGACGGGGACGCTAATAGCCTCCCTGACCTCCTCGGAGGTGATGACGATGGTCTTCGGCAACCCGGTGACGAGGTCGCGGCCCCGGATCTCCGCCGACTCTTCCTCCTCCAGCCTGAAGGCGCTCCCGAGCTCTATCTTGAGCTGCTCGGCGGTCTGGGTGCCGATGGCGAGCTTGTACTCCTTCTGGATGTAGGTGCCGATGGCGTCGTCGATGTCGTCGCCGGCGATCCTGATGGAAGACTTGTTGACGATGCCGCCCAAAGAGATAACGGCGACCTCGCTGGTCCCGCCGCCAACGTCGACGATCATCGACCCTTGCGCCTCGTTGACCGGCAGCCCCGCCCCGATGGCCGCCGCCAATGGCTCCTCGATGGTGAACGCCTGCCGGGCGCCTGCGGACTCCGTAGCCTCCTTGACGGCCCGGAGCTCCACCCCCGTCACGCCAGACGGCACGCAGACGACGACGCGCGGGCCGACGAGGGAGCGGAAGATCCGGCGCTGGGCCTGGACCTTGCGGATAAAGTAGGAGAGCATCTTCTCGGTTACCTCGAAGTCCGCGATGACGCCGTCCTTGAGCGGCCTGAGCGCGACGATGTTGCCCGGCGTGCGCCCGAGCATGCGTTTGGCGCCCGAGCCCACGGCCACCACCTTGTCGGTCTTGCTGTCTATGGCGACGACCGAGGGCTCGGAGAGCACGATGCCCTGCCCTTTGACGAACACGAGCGTGTTCGCCGTGCCCAGATCTATCGCAACGTCCCGCCCGAAGAGTCCCCCAAACATTCCCGCCCCATCCGTCCGAAGTTCAGCGCCCCAACCGCCCACAGGCGGCTAGAGCATTCCGTGTTCCTTCATACTAAAGTACCCATCGCCCAAGATCACGTGATCCAGGACCTCTATTCCGATAATCTCGGACGCCTCCACGAGCCTGCGCGTCACGTCCCGGTCCTCGCGGCTCGGCTCTACCTTGCCGCTCGGATGGTTGTGCGCGAGCACTATCCCTGCAGCACTCGCCCTTATGGCGGGCTTGAAGACCTCGCGGGGGTGGACCAGGGAAGAAGACAGGGTGCCTACCGAGATCGTCGGGCATTCAACGACCTCGTTCTTGGTATTCAAGAGCACCGCGACGAAATTCTCCCGGTCAAGATTGGCGATCCGCCCCCTCAAAAGGCCCTCAACGTCCGCGGGTGAGGATATCACGGGACGTCCGGGGTTACGAACCCTCCCGAGCCGCTTCCCGAACTCGACGGCGGCCAGTATTATGCAGGCCTTTGCCTGGCCCACACCCCTGGTCTGGACGAGGTCGTGAACGGTCACGTTGTGGAGGCCGAAGAGGTCGCCGTGGGTCGAGATCACCTCGCTCGCAAGCTCCACGGCGGTCTTCTCGCGGTTGCCGATGCCGAGGAGGATGCCTAACAGTTCTGCATTGGAGAGAGCCCCCGGTCCGGCCTCCAGCAGACGCTCGCGCGGACGGAGTTCGGGCGGGAGCTGCTTTATAGTGTAGCGCCGGCTTTCCACGGTTGGGCCCGTTATCGGCATCGTAGGCTACAAGCTTCAGGTCGCCTCGTTGGGAGGCTTTCAGGTTCGAGGTTCGAGGTCTTGAGGTATTGCCGAGCAACGTTGGCGCGGTTACGGGGGCCTGCTTCTATGCAAGCTACGCCTTTGGAGACGGGCCGCGCACCGCGCTCCTCGAACCTCGAGCCTAATACCTTCATCTCAGGGCCGCGGAACGCCGAAGCGGGCGAGCATCCTGCCGGTCATGGCTAAAGGGAGGCCGACGACGTTCGTATAGTCGCCCCCGATCCACTCGACAAACGCCCCCGCCCGGCCCTGGATGGCATACCCGCCGGCCTTCCCGACGCCTTCTCCGAGACGCACGTAGGACTCGACCTCCCCGTCCCCCACGTCGCGCATGCGCACCCGCGTAACGACGCTGCTGACCAGTACGCTCCCGCCCCGCGCCACCGCCACGCCGGAGTAGACCTCGTGCGGGCGTCCCCGCAGGGAGAGAAGCATCTGCCGGACTTCTTCCCCGCCTGAGGCCTGGCCGAGGACTCGCCCGGTGCCCGAACCACCCGGCAGGTAGACCACCGTGTCGGCCCCGAGGACGACAGAATCCGTCTCACCGGCTACGGCGAGGGCCTTGCCGCGGGCGTTTGTCTCGGCGGTCTCTTTAGGGTCGTCGAGCGTGACCTCGGGGAAGCCGCTGCGCCCCGCCGTAAAGTCGTAGCCGGCCGCGCGGAGCAGGTCCACGCGGCGGGCGGACTCGGAGGCGAGTACGAAGCGCAAGCTGGAGTCTACTAGCCGAAGAAGAGGCCGAGCTCGCGTTCGGCGCTCTCTGGGGAGTCAGAGCCGTGGACGAGGTTGTCCGGGAGGGAGAGGGCGAGGTCGCCCCGGATCGTGCCGGGCGCGGCCTCGGCGGGGTTCGTCGAGCCCATGAGGTTCCTCATCACCTTGATGGCGCCCTCGCCCCTTATCCGCATGGCGACGACGGGGGTCGAGGTAATAAACTCGACGAGCTCCTCGAAGAACGGCTTGTCGCGGTGCTCGGCGTAGTGCTCCTCGGCGAGCTCGCGGCCGACGTCCATCAGCTTCATCGCGTCTATATCGAGGCTCTTTGCCTCGATGCGGCGGATGATCTCACCGACGAGGCGACGGCGTACGCCGTCCCCCTTGACCAGTACCAGGGTCTCTTCCACGATCGTCTCCTATCCAGGGTTACTTGCGGGAAATTTACCAGGTCATCTTCTTGCCGCTACGCTGGTCGGTGCCACAGTAAGGGCACAGGCCCCACTCCTGGTTGAGCGGCCGGTCGCAGTTGATGCACGGCTTCTTGAGCTCCCAGGCGCAGGTGGGGCAGATCAGGAACTCCTTCTCCACGAGGTTGCGGCAGTTGGGGCAGAGCAGGGTGTTGTTACGCAGCTCCCGCTCGAGGACCGCCGTCTCAAGCTCGCGCTCGCGCGACTCGTCCAGGTACTCCGGGGGGCGGACTATCAGGTAGATCAGGGTCCCCACGTACGGGAAGATGACCGCCACGATGCCCCACAGTAAGCTCGTGGCGCCGCGCCGCCCGGCATCCGTGTACGTCCAGTAGACGAGGGCTATCCACAACACCACGAACAGGAGCACGATGAGCTGGCCCGAGATGCGCAGGACCGGGCTGTCCAGAAAGTTCGAGATGATCTGAAACGGGTCGGAATCCTGCAGTAACAGCGAGAATGGGGCACGACTCATGAGATAAACCTTACCATCACGACGTAACCGAGCACAAAAGAGGCCACGGCGACGACGACGACCAGGAGGCCGACCAGGCGCCAGATCCCACCGCTAGTCACGCAACCACCGCAGGACCGGCGCCGCCGTCTGGAAGGAGCCGAGCACGAGCACCACCCCCCCGTCCCCCCTGACGCTGCGCACCGCGAGATCCACGGCCCTTGCGGGGTCTTCCTCTGTCAGCGTCTCTCCACCGTCCACGTCCTCGTGTCCCTCCAGGATTCCATCTGGACCCGCCGCGCGCTCGCCCTCCGGGCGCGTCAGCACGACCGTCCGGGCCGCCGCGCTCAAGGCGGTAAGCATACTGCGAGCATCCTTATCCCGCAAGACACCGAAGACCACCGCGAGCGGCCTCCCCGCATAGGCAAACTCCATCGCCTCCAGCGCGGCCTCGACCCCTGAAACGTTGTGCCCCCCATCCACCACCACCGGCACCCCGCCCACCTCGTGGACCTCGAACCGCCCCGGCAACGTCCCAAAAACGGTCCGTATTACCCGCTCCCGCGCCGGGACGCCGAGCTCCTCCCCCAGCAACTCCTCGGCCGCCCGCACCCCGAGCGAAGCGTCCCGAAGGACGAACGGGGGTAGTTCCAGGGACGGGAGTTCCACCGGCCCGGACGCGGCCTCGACGAGGCGGGCGCCGACCGCGTCAGACCGGCGGGCCGCGATCCCGCGCACCACAGGGTCGTCCGTCCCGAGGATCAGCACAGACCCCTCAGAGACGCTGGCGAGCTTCTCGTGCGTGATCTCCGCGACGGTCTCTCCCAGGTACTCGGCGTGGTCGAGCCCGACGTTGGTGAGCACCACGGCTTCGGGCCCCGCTGCCGTGGTCGCGTCGTGGCGGGCGCCGAGGCCCGCCTCCATGACCGCCCAGGATAATCCTCTATCCGCGAAGAGCTTTACCGCGCCAGCCGTGAGCAGCTCGAACTGGGAGGCCGCCACACCGTTCCGGTCCGCAACCTCGATTGCCTCCCCCATCGCGCCGGCGAAACTCTCTTCAGAGGCGAACCCGCCGCCAATCATGACGCGCTCGGTGTAGGAGAGGACGTGCGGGGACAGGTAGACCCCGGCCGGCTGGCCCATCTTCGACAGCGCGGCGGCCAGGGCGACCGCGGTCGTGCCCTTGCCGTTCGTACCGACGACCTGGACGACCTTGAGCTTTTTCTGCGGGTCTCCCAGAAACGAGAGGAGGCGTTCCACGCGGTCGAGGCCCATGGTAATGCGCTTGCGGAGATCCAGCTCGGCGCAGACGGCGGCGAAGGAGAGGTCGGGGGCCAACGTGGGGCTTAGAGGTAGCCTTCCAGGCGGGCGTTCAGCGTCTGGAGCATCCGGCCGTTGGTCGCCAGCTTCTCGCGTTCGGCGGAGACGACGTCTGCGGGGGCGCGCTCGACGAACTTAGCGTTCGAGAGCTTGCCCTCCGCGCGCCTCACCTCGCCCTCGACGCGGGAGATCTCCTTCCGCAGGCGTTCGATCTCACCCCGCCGCATCTCCTCGCTGAGCGAGAGCTCCACCACGACGTCCCCGGCCGGCAACGTCGCCGTCGCCTCCCCGTCCACCGCCCCGACTACCTCCACGCCGGAGAGGCTGGAGAAGACCGCCACGTCGACCTCCCCAACCACACGACCCGCGAGCTCCCCATCGACCTTGGACTCGGCCCGGAACGAACGCACGGCCGACACGGCCCGCCTGGTACGCCCCAGAAGCGCGTCGGCTTTCGTGTCCTCCAGGGATGGATCGTAGGCCGGGAAAAGGGCGCGGGCGAGCGGCCCGTCCTCGCCCATGATGCCGGCCATCTCCTCCGTGGCGAACGGCATGACCGGGTGCAGGAGCTTGAGGAGTCCGAGGAAGACCTCCCGCAGGACGCGCGACGTCGCCGTGGATGGCGCGGCCTTGGCTATCTCGATGTACCAGTCGGCGAACTGGTTCCAGGCGAAGCCGTAGACGAGTCGCATCGCTTCGGAGAACTCGCACTCCTCCAGCAGCCGGTCGTACTCCCGCGCCGTTCGGTTGAACTCGGAGAGGATCCAACGGTCCGAAACGGACATGTCTCCGCCTTCTTCGGCCTCCGGGTAGCTCAGGATGAAGCGGGTGGCGTTCCAGAGCTTGGTGACGAAGGCCCGGCCCATGGCGGCGCGTTCGTAGGAGTAGGCGAAGTCCTGGGTCGAGGACTGGTAGAGGAGGCCGAAGCGGACGGCGTCCGTGCCGTACTCCTCGAAGAGGTCAAGGGGGTCTATGGTGTTTCCCTTGGACTTGCTCATCTTCGTGCCGTCCTCGGCGAGGACGATAGAGTGGACGTTGACCTTCTCGAAAGGGACCTCGCCGCGAAAGCGGAGGCCCATCATGATCATGCGGGCCACCCACAGGTACATGATCTCCCGCGCCGTCGAGAGCAGGCTCGTCGGGTAGAAGTACCCGAGGTCCTCGTTCTCCTCGGGCCATCCGAGCGTCGCGAACGGCCACAGCCCGCTCGAGAACCACGTGTCCAGAATATCCGGGTCCTGTTCCCAGCCCTCGCCCGGCGACTCCTTGGATGCCAGCGTCTCGCCGTTCGGCCCGTACCACACGGGGATCCGGTGGCCCCACCAGAGCTGGCGGGAGACGTTCCAGTCGTGGATGTTCTCCAGCCAGCGCATCGTCTCCCGCCGCCAGGAGTCCGGGTAGACGGCGATTTCCTTCCTATCCAGCGCCTCTATCGCCGGGCGGGCCAGACCCTCCATCGCGACCCACCACTGCTCTGAGAGCCAGGGCTCGATCACGGTCCCGCACCTGTCGCAGTGCCCGACCCGGTGCCTGTACTCTCTAACTGGGCCGAGAAGTCCCTTCTCGTCCAGCCGCTCCGCGACGGCCTTGCGGGCCTCCATCCGGTCCATGCCGGCGAAGTCGGCCCCGTTCTCGTTGATGGCGCCCTCCGGGTTCAGGACGTTGACGGGTTCGAGCCCGAGCCTGCCGCCGATCTCGAAATCGTTCGGGTCGTGTGCCGGGGTGACCTTGAGAATACCGGTCCCGAAGTCCGGGTCGACGTGGTCGTCGGCAAAGACCTGTATCTCCCGCTCCACGAAAGGCACCGTCACCCGCCGCCCGACGAGGTTCCCATACCGTTCGTCGTCCGGGTTGACGACGAGTGCTACGTCCCCGAGCATCGTCTCGGGACGGGTGGAGAAGACCTGGACGGAGTCGTTGCCGTCCGGACCCGGTCCCTTGCCGTCGGAGAACGGGTAGCGGAGGCCGTAGAGCTTGCCGTCGGTGTCCTCGTAGTTGACCTCTAGGTCGGAGATGGCGGAGCGGTCGTGCGGGCACCAGTTGACGATGCGCGTGCCGCGGTAGATGGAGCCGTCGTTGTAGAGTTCGACAAACGCCGTGAGCACAGAGTCGATGTACTTCTCGTCCATGGTGTAGCGCAGGCGGCGCCAGTCTACGGAGGCGCCGAGGCGCTTGAGCTGGCCGAGCATGGTGCCGCGGGCTTCCTCGGCGAACACGCGGCACCGCTCGATAAACTCCTCGCGGCCGATGTCGAAGCGCGACTTGCCCTCCTCGCGCAGGAGCTTGCGCTCGACGACGTTCTGTAGGGCGATGGAGGCGTGGTCGACGCCGGGCAGCCAGAGGGCCTCGTAGCCTTTCATGCGGGCGCGGCGGGCGAGGGTGTCCTGGATCGAGCCGTTCAGCGCATGCCCCATGTGAAGCGCCCCCGTCACGTTCGGCGGGGGCAGCACGATGCAGTACGCGGGCTTATCCGGGTTCGGGTCGGCCTCGAAGGCGCCGGTCCGCTCCCACTCCTCGTAGAGGCGCGCCTCGACGGCGCGGTGGTCGTAGGTTTTTGGTATCCCGGTCTCGCTCAAGGAAGCTTTACGCGGTCTCTTCTTCGTCGTAGGAGTACTTCTGGGTGCCGGTCACGAGCGAGGGCTGAACGCCCTCGTTCACGGTGTCGGCGTCGACCACGCAGCCCTTCACGTCCGAGCGGCTCGGCAGGTCGTACATCGTCGGCAGCAGCGCCGACTCAAGGATGCTGCGCAGGCCCCGGGCGCCCGTGCCGCGTTCGAGCGCGAGCTCCGCGACGGCGGCCAGGGCCTCGTCGGTAAACGAGAGGTCCACCTTGTCGTAGCGGAAGAACTGGCGGAACTGGCGCACCAGCGCGTTCTTAGGTTCGGTCAGGATACGGACAAGGTCCTCCTGCTCCAGGAGGCGGAGGGTCGAGATCACCGGCAGGCGGCCGACGAACTCGGGGATCAGGCCGTACTTGAGCAGGTCCTCGGGCTGGACGTGCGGCAAGAGGGCGTCGTCCTCCTGCTTGAGCCGCTGGTCGACGTCCGAGCCGAACCCTATGCTCTTCTTGCCGATGCGCTGGCGGATGATCTCCTCCAGGCCCCCGAAAGCCCCCCCGCAGATAAACAGGACGTTCTTCGTGTCGATCTGCAAAAAGTCCTGGTGCGGGTGCTTGCGTCCGCCCTGCGGCGGTACGCTCGCCACCGTACCCTCGAGGATCTTGAGCAGGGCCTGCTGCACGCCCTCTCCCGAGACGTCGCGGGTGATAGACGGGTTGTCCGACTTGCGGGCTACCTTGTCTATCTCGTCGATGTAGATGATCCCGGTCTCCGCCTTCTTCACGTCGAAGTCGGCGGCCTGTATGAGCTTGAGCAGGATGTTCTCGACGTCCTCGCCGACGTAGCCGGCCTCGGTGAGCGCCGTGGCGTCCGCGATGGCGAACGGGACGTTGAGGATCTTGGCGAGCGTCTGGGCGAGCAGCGTCTTGCCCGAGCCCGTGGGGCCGAGCATGAGGATGTTGGACTTCTGGAGCTCGGTGCCGTCCGTGGCCTCGGCGCCCATCTGGATGCGCTTGTAGTGGTTGTAGACGGCGACGGCGAGGACCTTCTTGGCATCCTCCTGGCCTATGACGTACTCGTTGAGGATGCGGTTGATCTCGCGGGGCTTGGGGAGGTCGTCGTCCTTGAGGAGTTCCGGCCCCGAGAACTCCTCGTCGATGATCTCGTTACAGAGCTCGATGCACTCGTCGCATATGTAGACGCCCGGGCCGGCGATGAGCTTCCTGACCTGGCGCTGGCTCTTTCCGCAGAAAGAGCACTGCAGCTGATCCGACGGGTCCCTCATACCGTTACGGCCTCCCCTAGAGCTCTCTGTCGCCTGGAGTCCTCAAGAACCCTAGTGGTTCCTGATGATGTTGTCGATGACGCCGTACTCGATGCCCTCCTCGGGGCCCATTATGTAGTCGCGGTCGGTGTCGCGCTCGATCCTGTCGTAATCCTGCCCGGTGTTCTCGGCCAAAATCTCGTTCAGGCGCCGCTTGGTGTGGACGAGCTCCTTGGCGTGGATCTCGACGTCTGAGGCCTGCCCGGCGAGCCCGCCGACGCTCGGCTGGTGGAGCAGTATCCTCGTGTTCGGCAGCGCGCTCCTCTTGCCCTTGGCGCCGGCCGCGAGCAGGAAGGCGCCCATCGAGGCGGCCATGCCCAGAGCGGTCGTCACGATGTCGGGCTTGACGAAGCGCATCGTGTCGTAGATCGCGAGCCCAGCCGTGACAGAACCGCCCGGGGAGTTTATGTACAGGTTGATGTCCTGCTCCGGGTCCTCGCTCTCGAGGTGAAGGAGCTGCGCCATGATGGCGTTCGCGACCTGGTCGTCCACGGGGGTACCGAGGAAGATGATCCTGTCCTTCAAGAGGCGCGAGTAGATGTCCATGGCCCGCTCGCCGCGCGGGCTCTGCTCGATTACGTAGGGGATTACGCCCTGGGGATCGTAGTAGCTCATTCTCTCTCCTTCTGATCGTCGTCTACGGCTCCGGCCTCAACGGTCGCCTCGACCGCGGCCTCGCCGCCTTCCGGCTCCTCTTCGGCCCCCGGCGTCTCTTCGCCGGCCTCGATACTCGGCTCCTCGGGGGCCGCCTCCTCTTCCGGCATCTCGACCGGGGTCGCGTTCTCGGCCAGAAAGTCGAGGGCTTTCTGGCGGGAGATCTCCTCCTGGAGCAACGCGTAGGTGCCGTTCGCCTTCATCGTCTCGGCTATCTCCTCTGGGGCGCGCTCGGACTCCTCGGCGAGGTGGCCGATCTCGTGCATCACAGCGTCCTCATCGGCGGTTATGTTTTCCGCCAGGGCGACCGCGTCGAGCACGAGCTCCTTCTTGACCGTGTCCTCGGCCTCGGGCCTGATCCGCTCCTCGAAGTCGTGGTGGTTGGAGCCGGCGAGCTGGTAGTACTGCTCGGGTTCCATCCCCTGCGCCCGGATGCTCCGCTCGAAGCTCTCGACCATCTCGTGAGCCTTCTCGTGCGCCATGACGCCCGGTACATCGACCTCGGCGTTGCCGGACACGACGTCGAGCACGCGGGCCCGGAACTCGCCGGAGACCCTCTGTTCGGCGGCCCCTTCGAGCTGCTCGCGCACGGCGGCGCGCAGCTCATCCAGCGTCTCGAACTCGCTCGCCTCCTTGACGAACTCGTCGTCGAGCTCGGGGAGGTCGCGCTCCTTGATCTCCTTGAGGTGAACGTCGAAGAGGACGGACTGCCCCTGCAGCGACTGCTCGCCGTAGTCCGCCGGGAACGTGACGCCAAAGCGCTTTCTCTCGTCCGGCTTCATCCCGACCACGTTGTTCTCGAACTCCTCGAGAAGCTCGCCACGGCCGATCTCCAGCATGTAGTCCTCGGCCTGGCCGCCCTCTAGCGGCTCGCCCGTGGTCATGTGCGCGCCGGTAAAGTCGATGATGGCGAAATCGCCCTCGGCCGCCGGCCTGTCCTCGACCGCGGCGAGCGTGGCGAACTGCCCGCGCATCTCCTCCAGCTGCGCCTCGACCTCCTCGTCAGAGACCTCGATCTCGCGCCTTGGGACCTCGACGCCCTTGTAGTCCCCGAGCTTCGCCAGGGGCCGCACCTCGACGGTGGCGGAGAACTTGAAGCCGCTCTCCTCGCTCAAGGGGTCATCGAAGTCTATCTCCGGGCGGTCTATCGGGCGGAGGTCGGTCTCGACAACGGCCTCCGAGTACCAACTCGGCAGCGATTCCTGGAGGGCCTCCATCATGATGTAGTCGCGCCCCAGACGGTTCTCGATGACACGCCGCGGCGCCTTGCCCGGCCTGAAGCCGGGGACCCTGACCTGGCGGCCGAGCTCCCTGATCTTCGCCTCCACACCCTTGCGGACGGCGTCGGGTGGCACCTCGACGTCCAGCCGGACCTTGTTCTCCTCGAGCTTCGTAACGTTAGCCGTCATACCCTCCAGTTCCTCTCAACCGTCCAAGGCCCGCCGCAACCTGGCCGCCCAAAAGCGGCGATGTGCGAGAGGCGGGACTTGAACCCGCACGCCCGAAGGCACTAGATCCTAAATCTAGCGTGTCTACCGTTCCACCACTCTCGCCCGCCGTCGAACCTGGAGGAAGTATAACAGCCACCCAAAGCCCGCCGACCCGTTACGCTACAGGCGCAAGCGTAGCTCGCGCCGCCAGCCGCGGCCTTCGGCCCACGCTTTCAACACGGCGCTTCGCGCCTGTCAGAACGCTCCCTCTGGTCGCTTTCAGCCGGTCGTCCATAAACGGTACGCCTCCAGATATTCGAACCGCCCGCGTCTAACCGCCCGCGCGATACGGGGCCCGCTCGTCAGACCGGAGGCGAGCTAGTAGCGGAACTCGTCGAGCATCTCCTCGTTGGCCTCGTCGTCGGGTACGAGAACCTGGTCGCCGTTCTCCAGGGTCTCGGGGGTGCCCTGGAGTTGGTTGGCGGTCATCTGGGAGTTTGGCCCGCGCCTGACGAGGACGCGGCCGAGGGTGACGCCCTGGCCGAGGCCGAGGTCGGTCAGGAGGTTGCGGTCCGCCACCCTGAGGATCGTCGGCAGTTGCTTTACGGTATTCCAGTCGAAAGCCTGGCTGCGCAGGGCGGCCACGAGCTGCTGCTGGCGTTGGATCCGGTCGAGGTCGCCGCCGGCGGTGCCGCGGTAGCGGGCGTAGAAGAGGGCCTGCTGACCGTTCAGGGTCTGGAGGCCGTCCTCGATCTCGTACTTCGGCGGGATCTCGTCCTCGACGTCCACCTCCACACCGCCCATCGCGTTGATGACGTCCCTGAAGCCTTCGAAATCGACCACCGCGTAGTGGTCCACGTCAATCTTCGAGTAGTCCTCGAACGCGGTGATCGTCTGGTCGATGCCGCCGAAGTTGTAGGCGGCGTTGATCCTGTTCTCCTCACCAGGCGCTATCTCCACCAGCAGGTCCCGCGGCACCGAGAGCAGCCTCACGTCCCCGGTCCCGGGATCCACCCTGACCAGCATGATCGTGTCGGTCCGGCTCCCCTCCTCCTCGCTCTCCGGACGCTCATCAACCCCGAGCACCAGCACGTTGAAGGGACCTTCCGCCACCTTCTCCCCTCCCCCGAACATCTTCTCGACCCAGCTCGTTGGGGAGGCCTCCAACGGCTCGGGCCCCGTCTTCTCGGCCGGCTCGGGCTCGTAAGCCAGCGCCACACCCCCGACCACGAGCGCCACGAGAACGAACGGCAGGGACCACACCCACCACCGGCGGCGCGCAGCACCGGACTCCTTCGTGTAATCCTGAAAGTCCCTCATCCCCGGCAAGTCTAATCTCGCGCGCAGGTCAAAGCAATAAACGCATCGTGCCCGACGACCGATATGTCACGGCCGATCCGCCCGTATCCTGGCCGCGCTCAGACCCAATGAAGACCGCCAGGGCCCGGGCACCAGGACGTCAGAGACGCCGTACGACGATTGGTGGTGTCGAGGTCGGCTGGGTGATCTGGCTCCACCGCCCATGGTAGATCGCCGGTACGCGCCCGACTTCGCCGCGCGAGGATTCGGGACCCTGTTCGGAGGTCCCGAATCCTCTACCGGGTGCTGCTAGTTGGAGAAGTCGAAGGTCGCTCGATGTACCGTGCCGTCGTCGAGCTTCAGCACCAGCTGCCGGCAACTGGTCCACGCCCTGTCTGTCTTCCACACGTAGGTGTACTCGTCGGCCGCGGCGTCGTAGGTAAGGCCGCCCGTGTTCGCGGGCGTGGTCTCCTCGATCCCATCCACAGGATCAGTCACGTCGCACGGCACCTGCTCGGACCTCGGGTAGGTCTCCTCGATGACGTCGAGGCCCTGGTCTCCCGAGAGGCTGAACTTCACCGGAACAGCACGCCCGGCCTTCACGATGTTGACCGTCGGGAGGTTATCGACCGGGGCGAAGAAGCCGCTAAAGTCGTAGACGGGGTTCAGGAGGAAGGCCTGCAAGCGTCCATCCTTGTAGCCGGAGCCGGTGATCTGGCCGGCCTCGTTGATCGCGTAGGCGTCGACGAGCTTCCAACTTGACTCAGGCGGTATCAACTCGTTCAGATCCCTGACCTGGCCATTCGCCCACAATGTCGCGGAGAACTGCTCTGACTGGGGCGCGCCGGCTACGTCGTTGCGGGACCAACCGATCACCCGGCCGGACTCGTCCAGGTCACGCGCCCTGGTGTAGACGTCGCCTGACAGGGGCTCCAGAGGCTCGGTCACCGCCTCCCCGTCCCCACCGTCATCATAGAGAAAGGCTCGTCCCTGGGGGGGATTCTGACCGGGGTTGAACGACCACCCGATAGCCTGGCCGGAGTTGTTGATCCCGACGGCCTCGCTGGCCGGGAAGCCGTCGTGTTTGCCGAGCCAATCCACCGCCCCGCTACGGTAGACGAAGGCCTCGCTCTGGGTCTCCGAGCTCCCCGCGCCCCCGACCACGTGCCCTGAGTCGTTGACGCCCCATGCCGCGCTGTAGGGCTTCTCGAGGTTCGCTCCGAGATCGGTCAGGGCGCCGCTTTCGTAGATGTACGCCTGCATCCGGTTGTTTATGGTGCCGGCGCCGACGATCCGGCCCGACTCGTTGATGGCCTGGGCGCCGGTCAGGTCCCACCCGGAGCCGGCCGGGATCAGGCCGTTCATGTCCTTCATCCGGCCGTCCTCGTACAGGAAGGCCCTGAACCTCTGCTGCCCGCCGACCAGGATCCGCCACTCCCCCACCACGTCCCCGGACTCGTTGATGCCGCGGGCGCGGCTGAGGTTGGCGCCGGCGGGCCAGCCGAGGTCCCGCGTTACCCCATCCTCCCACAGAAACGCGCGCGACTGTCCCGTAGGGTTCTGTCCCTGTCCAGCAACCTGGCCGGGTTCGTTGATGTCGCGGCCAATGCTATTGGTCCACTGCGGATCAAGGGTCACAACCTCATAGCGCGTCTTGCCCGCCGCGTCGGCCGGCCGCATACCCACGCCCGCGAGATACACCAACGCCAGCAAAACCGCCGCCACAACCGCCAGAACCGACGACGCTGCTCCCCAGATATCGGTCACCCTAGGCATCTTCCCTACCCCTTTCCTGCTCGCGTTCCTCTACTCGCCGCCGCGTGGAGGCCGCCTGTCGACGTGTGCGAGCACCGCCTCGAACGCGAAGACCACCACAAAGATTCCCAGGGCCGATAGCAGGATCAGTTCTTGCATCTCCTCTTCCTTTACTCAGCCGGGCAGGCGACAGTAGCGTCGCTCCCCGACACCCTTGTGTAACGTTGGTAGCTTACGGTTCAGGAATTAGATGCGCATAGGACTGCAGTACCATTTTCGTAACCAGGCCGGCTCTTCTCGGACCATCCTGATTCAACGCGAGAGGATCGCGAATCTATACGCTGGAAATGCTCACCAGAACCAGAAGACCTTGCTACCGCAGACGGAGGCCTGAGCTTCTCTTACTCCCTTGTAAAAGCGACCAAGATAACTGCTACCGCCGTGGGTGGTAGAGGTTATCGGCCGCGTCGGTCTCGTCAGAGAAGGCACCAATCTGCACGCCTTAGGTCATACCCTCGCAACGGTCCTTTCGGCGCGTGATGGGTACTCCAGGATCGTACGATCTGCAGATTACGTGTCGATCTTGCAGGTAAGGGGTACCTGCTAGCATCCGATTGAGGATACGAGCCTCAACGCCGTGGATGGACTGCGCGAGGCGTTCGGCTCCCGGCGGCCGGGACTTGGTTCAGACAGGGCCTCCGACCCGCGTTGTACGTCAGGGTCAGAAGACCTCCCAGACCATGGTGACGCTCTCTTCCGCATCGAGCGCCTCCGGACGAACCGGTCCTCGATGCCCCGGACGACGCCGGCGACGTCATCGGCGGGGAGCACCGACCCCCGCCACTCCCCGCAGCCCGTGTGGTTGCTGAAGTGGACCGTGTTTACCGGCCACACCTCGAAGCCCATCCGCTGCAGCGGGAAGACGGCCGCGCTGTTGCCGACGTGCCCGTAGGCCACAGACGACTGTATCGAAAGGATGTTCAAGCCGGTAGTCCCCTCGTGGGTCCCGCGGGCGTTGGCGCGCCAATCCTACCAGTCTCCGACGCTACGTCCGCTCCACGCCCCGAGCGTCGGCACCACCTCGAAGACTCCTCGCATGGCGGGGTTCCTTCGGGAGGGAGAAGTCCCTCGCAAGCTCTAGGACCTCGAAGCGGCTCCTCGCGCAGGCGACCCTCTGCTTCCCGATTCGTTCCGCCGCGCCCAAGGGGAGGGCTGGGGCGGAATGGTATCTTGCGGTCAGCCGGCCCTGAGCGCGGGACACTCGTTCTCGTAGGCGCCCGAGGGCCCGCGACGCGTACTCGCGGCGACGCCCTCCCTGGCGCCCGCGCTCTCCCGCCTCAACCTCCCTAGCGCCTCGGCCAGCGCCCCGCCGCGGGGGGCCCGCGCCTCCCCCCGCGCGACGATCTCGCCGATGGCGAAGTACGCCTCCTGCTCGCGGGCGCACGGCCCGCAGAAGGCCACGCCCCGGATCTCCGCGACCGCCGGGTGGGGGCAGGGGCTCTCCGTCTTGCTTCGCACCTGGCAAGGTGCCGGTGCAGGCGATGCGTTCATGGAATCCCCCTTCCCACGGAACGGCGGCACGTCGGCCCCCGTTCGAAGACCCCTAGATGGCCCCCTTGAGGGCGTTGCCCGCGCTGAAGGAGGGCACCTTAGACGCCGCGATCTTCATCTTCTCGCCGGTCTGGGGGTTGCGGCCCTCCCTGG
>CADCUT010000222.1 GCA_902805975.1 uncultured Rubrobacteraceae bacterium
GAGCAAGAAATAGAGCTGGTCGTCCGGGTCGCCCGGGGCGAAGATGGTGTCCTTGGGCGAGAACCTGCGTTCTACGGTCCTGAGCCCCGCCGCCTCGAAAGCTTCGAGGCTAAACCCCTCTGGAGCACTGGTTGCGGCGAATCCCCCGGTGTTGTGGCTCAAAAGCATCTGGTTGTTCTACCTCTCTAACAGACCCCCTGCACCCGACACCCCGCGCCGGGTCGCACCATTATACCCAGACATTCTAACGGCTAGTCGGCCTCAGATGCATAATCTGATTACTTTTTCGAGAATTGTTCCTAAAACCGCTCTTGATGCGACCCCACCGCGGCCGGGTCTCTAGGCGGCGGACCGGCGCCAGCGGAGCTCGACGCCCTCGCGCTTGGCGACGAAGAGCAGGTCGTCGCGTAAAGAGTCCACGTCCTTGTCGTAGACGCTGACGATGCAGAACCCGCAGTGGCGGTAGGACCAGACGAAGGGCGCGAGGTCCCCGACCACCCGCGTGTCCGAGTCGAGGCCCCAGGCGTCTGCCAGCTTCAGGCGCCCCTCAACGAGGTCGATGGTGATGCGCCAGCCCTCGTCGGTTGGCACCTCGAAGTACCCGGGGAGGTGTCCGGCGGGGACCATGCCGTCCTGGAGGTCCTTCGCGAAAGACCTCTTGTGGGCCTCGACGCCGGCCAGGTAGTCCGTGTCATCCACCCGGCGCACCGCGCCGGGCGAGTACCTGCGGTTCTCCGTCACCTTGACGCCCTCGGGCGGGTAGAAACCCACGAAGGGCACCGGGGAGCGCCACAGGTGTTTGACGACCCCAAGGGTGACGTTGCGCCGGGCCGCCGGCTTCCCGACCGACTCGGCGAAGCGCATCCCCGAGAGGCGCATGTGGCGGGGCTCCCACGGGTGCGGCTCGCCAACCGTCCGGAGCCTGCGGCGCCTCTTCGTTATCCGTCGGACATCTTCCATAGCGGGGATATTCTACAACCTGTTTCGGCGCGTCGCCCGGGTCGGAAGAAGGTTCTCGGGTATTTGGTTTCGGGCGACACGTTTCAGGTATCCGGTTGTGCCGGTGGCACGAAAAAGGGCGGGACCCTGAGGCCCCGCCCGACACATCGTCGTAGTTACCGGTCGCTTACTCGCGGGCGGCGAGGAGCAGGAACACCACCGTGAGAAGCGAGGTGAGGGCCGCCGCTATGTAGGTCATGGCCGCCGCCGAGAGGACGCGCTTCGTGCCCGCGGCCTCGCTGCTGGAGAGGAAGCCGTAGCGCGTGAGCTGGCCGTAGGCCCTCGTCGAGGCGTTGATCTCGACCGGCAGCGTGACCACGTGGAAGGCCAGCACGGCCATAAAGACCACGGCGGCGGCGAGTATCAGCGTCTGGCCCAGGCCGGACCCGCCGAAGCCACCCAGTATGAAACCGCCGAACAGCAGCGGCATGAAGAGCTGGTTGCTGAAGTTGACGATCGGGACTATCCCCGAGCGAAGCTTCATCGGCGCGTAGCCCGAAGCATCCTGGATGGCGTGGCCGACCTCGTGGGCCGCCACGCTGGCGGCCGCGATGGAGTTGGATCCGAAGTTACCCTCCGAGAGCCGCACCACCTTCGTCCTGGGGTCGTAGTGGTCCGTGAGCTGCCCGGGCACCGGCTCGACCGGCACGTTGCCCAACCCGTTGCGGTCGAGGATGGCGCGGGCCACCTGCGCCCCCGACATACCGCTATGGCTCCTCTGCTTCGAGTATTTAGAGTAGGTGCTCCTCAGCCACACGGCGACGATGCCGGAGATCGCCATGCCACCGAACATCACGGCGTAGAAACCTAACAAAGAGTCGAACAACGCGTCCCTCCTGAGACATATCCTTTTAAGGACCCATATTTTACTACACAGGATACGGTGAGGAACGGTATTAAGTTTCCGAGAACCCCGGAAAGATGCCGGTACGAGGCGGGTCCCCGCACCGGCATGAAACGGCGGTTGGGAAGGCTAGCCGCGGGCCGCCTTCAGGTCGTCGACGACGGAAGGGTCGGACAGGGTCGAGGTATCCCCGAGGTCCTCCTCGCCTTCCGCGACGCCGCGAAGGACGCGGCGCATGATCTTGCCGCTGCGCGTCTTCGGCAGGTCTGGGGTGAAGATGATCTCCTGGGGCCTGGCGTGCGGGCCTATGCCCTTCTTTACCTGGTCGTTGAGCTCCTTGATGAGGTCGTCCGAGCCCTCGCGGTCGCCTTCGAGGATGACGTAGGCGACGATGGCCTGGCCCTTGTCCTCGTCGTTGCGGCCTATAACGGCGGCCTCGGCGACGGCCTCGTGGCCCACGAGCGCGCTCTCGACCTCCATCGTGCCGATGCGGTGGCCCGAGACGTTCATCACGTCGTCTATCCTGCCGGTGATGGTGTAGTAGCCGTCCTCGTCGCGCTCGGCCCCGTCCTCGACAAAGTACTTGTCGCCGAGGCGCTCCCAGTAGGTCTTGCGGAAGCGCTCGGGGTCCTTGTAGATCGTGCGGAGCATGCCGGGCCACGGCCTCGTGATGACCAGGTTGCCCTTGCCGGCGCCCTCGATGGGGTTGTCCTCTTCGTCGTAGATGTCCACCGAGATGCCGGGGAACGGACGGGTGGCGCTGCCCGGCTTGGTCGGCGTGAGGCCGGGGAGCGGGGCGATCATGATGCCCCCGGTCTCCGTCTGCCACCAAGTGTCCACGACCGGGCAGCGGCCCTTGCCCACGTTGTCGTAGTACCACTCCCACGCCCTGGGGTTGATGGGTTCTCCGACGGTACCCAACAGGCGCAAGCTGGAGAGGTCGTGCTTCTCGAGCGGCTCCGTACCCTGCTTCATGAAGGCCCGGATCACGGTCGGCGCCGAGTAGTAGATCGTCACCCCGTGCCGCTCGATGAGGTCCCAGTGGCGGTCGGGGCCGGGGTAGGAGGGCGTCCCCTCGAACTGGACGGTCGTCGCCCCGTTGGAGAGCGGCCCGTAGACGAGGTAGGAGTGGCCCGTGACCCACCCGATGTCGGCCTGGCACCAGTAGACGTCGTCTTCTTTGAGGTCGAGCGCCCACTTGGTCGTCGCCTTGACCTGGGTGAGGTAGCCGCCGGTGGTGTGGACGATGCCCTTGGGCTTGCCCGTAGATCCCGACGAGTAGAGGATGTAGAGGATGTCCTCCGAGTCCATCTCCTCCGCGGGGCACTCGTCGTCGGCCTCGGCAACGAGGTCGTTCCAGTAGTGGTCGCGGCCCTCCGTCATGGGCACGTCCTCGCCGAGACGCTGGGCGACGACCACGCTCTCGATGGATGGCGTGTCCCCGAGGGCCTCGTCGGCGTTCTTCTTGTGGGACGTCGCCTTGCCGCCGCGGGGGCCGCCGTCGGCGGTCACGAGGACCTTCGCCTCGCAGTCGTTGATGCGGTCGCGCAGGGAGTCAGCGGAGAAGGCGCCGAAGACGACCGAGTGCGGGGCGCCGACGCGGGCGCAGGCGAGCATCGCGATGGGAAGCTCGGGGATCATTGGCATGTAGATGGCTACGGGATCGCCCTTGCCGACCCCTAAGCCCTTGAGCACGTTGGCGAACTTCTTGACCTCGGCCGTGAGCTCGGAGTAGGTGTAGGACTTGCCCTCGCCCGGCTCGTCGGACTCCCAAAGGATCGCGGTCTTGTCCCCCCGGCCCTGCTCGACCTGGTAGTCCAGGCAGTTGTAGGCGACGTTGAGCTTGCCGCCGACGAACCACTGGGCCTCGGGCGGCTCCCAGTTGAGGACCTGGTCCCACTCCTTGAACCAGTGCAACTCCCCGGCCCTCCCGGCCCAGAAGCCCTCGTAATCCCTCTCCGCCTCATCGTAGACGGAGGCATCATTGGCGTTGGCGTTCCGCGTGAACTCCTCCGGCGGCTCGTAGGTGCGTACCTCGGTCTCCTCAGCCATGCCTCTCCCTTTCCTCGTGTTATGTGGCCGGGTTACGTGGAGAACGCGGGCACCCGTGGCGGGGCCCGACTTCGAACCCAGAGTGCGGTCTGCGTATCGTCCGCACGTTGTCCCTCCCCACTCCACCCTTACTGCCCGTACAATATTCCCCGTTACGGCTCCGGTCAATCATGCGGGTTTCGCGGTGGTGACCGGTTTGCCGGTGGCGGGCGCGCGAGGGCGGAGATAGATGAAAACTTTGTTAAACTCTCACGCATTTGCGGCGGCTGAGTAGGGCATGGCGGGCGTGATGAAGCGCCTCAGGAACCTTCTGACGCGGGGGGATTGGATCTACCTCGCGAGCCTCCTCGTGCCCGTTTTTCTCTACAACCTCACCCTGAAGGTCGTCCGCATCGTCACCAGGCCCGACCCTCCGGGCCTTTTAGGCTTCGTGGACCAGATCCGCTCCGACCTGCTCTTCAACCTGGGGTTCGCGGCGTTGTGGGTCGGTATCTTTGCCCTCGTGAGGGGCGGCTGGCTTCGGACGGTGGTCGTAATGTTGTTCCACTTGACGGTCTTGGTCATGGTG
>CADCUT010000223.1 GCA_902805975.1 uncultured Rubrobacteraceae bacterium
CTCTTGCTCGTCGCCGTGACGGCCGTCTGGGGATGGACGTTCGTCGTCGTCCAGGACGCCATCGCGCTCTACGGCGTGCTGCCTTTTCTGGCCGTCCGGTTCGCGCTGGCCGGGGCGGTGCTCGCCCCGGTCTACGCCCGCAGGCTCACCCGGCGCTCGCTGGTGGTAGGCGGCGGCATCGGGGTGGTCTTGGCGGCGGGCTACCTCTTCCAGACGACGGGGTTGCTCTTCACCACGCCCACCAACTCGGGCCTCATTACGGGCCTCTTCGTCGTCTTCGCCCCGCTGGCCGACAGGATCCTCTTCGGCGCCAGCGCCTCGCGGCAGGTGGTCGTGGCGGTCGTCCTGAGCCTGGCCGGGATGGTCCTCCTGGCGGGGGGCGGGCCGGAGGGCGCCAACTGGGGCGACCTCCTCACCCTCTTCTGCGCGGCGGCCCTCGGCCTGCACATAGCGCTCCTCTCCCGCTACGCCGCGGGCTACGACGCCGGCGGGTTGACGCTCGCCCAGATCCTGGCGATGGCCCTCCTCTTCGCCGTCGCGTGGCCCCTCTTCGCGACCGTCTCGTTCCCGCCGCCGGAGGTCTGGGTGGCGCTGCTCGTCACGGGGGTCCTCGCCTCCGCCGGGGCCTTCCTGGTCCAGACCACGGTGCAGCAGAAGATACCGGCGGCTCGGACCGCCATCATCCTCACCATGGAGCCCGTCTTCGCGGCGCTCTTCGGCTACTGGCTGGCCGGGGACAGGCTGGTGGCGGTCCAGATCTTCGGCGCCGCCCTGATCCTCTCGGCGCTCGTTATCGGGGAGGTCCTGCCCGTCCTGCGGCGGGGCAAGTAGCCCAGCTTTAACTCACCTTTAAAGCAGAACTTACCGCGTTGAAACCTGCCTCGAAAGGCCCGTTGCTATTCTTGCCGGGACGTGGAAGCGAGTCACGAGAGGGGACAAGCGTGACGATCCGGGGCAATTGGGAGCAGCGACGCGCGGAGGCGGTCTCGCGCATGGGTGAGATCGACCGCCGGACGTTCGTGAAGTTGGGCGGGGCGAGCGCCGCGGCCCTCATCTTCGGCTACGGGCCGTTCACGGAGAGGGTCTGGGCCGAGCCGCGCTTCTCGGATTACCCGTTCAAGCTCGGGGTGGCCTCCGGGGACCCGGCGCCGGACGGCGTCGTGCTCTGGACGCGGCTGGCGCCCGATCCGCTGAACGGCGGCGGGATGCCGGACAAGAAGGTCCCCGTCCAGTGGCAGGTCGCCACCGACGAGGGTTTCGCCAACGTGGTTCTGGAGGGGATGGAGTTCGCCCGCCCCGAGCTCGCCCATTCGGTCCACGTCGAGGTCGGCGGCCTGAACCCGGCGAGCGAGTACTTCTACCGCTTCCGGGCGGGCCCGGAGCTCTCCCCGGTCGGTAGGACCAAGACGGCGCCGGCCCTGGGGGCGAGCCTCGCGGAGATGAACTTCGCGTTCGTCTCGTGCCAGCAGTACGAGCACGGCTACTTCACCGCGTACCGGAGGATGGCCGAGCAGGAGCAGCTGGACCTGGTCGTCCACCTCGGGGACTACATCTACGAGTACGGGCCGAACCAGTACGTGGCCCCGGGCGGCAACGTGCGGGCGCACTCGGGGCCCGAGATCGTCACGCTCTCCGACTACCGCAACCGCCACGCCCAGTACCGTACCGACGAGGACCTCCAGGCGGCGCACGCGGCGTTCCCCTGGGCGGTGACCTGGGACGACCACGAGGTCGAGAACAACTACGCCGACGAGGTCCCCGAGGCGAGGACCCTGACGCCGACCACCGAGGCCTTCCTCAGGCGTCGGGCGGCGGCTTACCAATCGTACTACGAGCACATGCCCCTCCGGCGATCCTCGGTGCCCACCGGCCCGGACATGCTCCTCTACCGGCGCCTGGCCTACGGCAACCTCGCCGAGTTCAACGTGCTCGACACCCGCCAGTACCGCGACGACCAGGCCGCAAACGACGGCACCGATCCGCCCAACCCCGAGAGCCTGGACCCCAATCGTACCCTCACCGGCGACGAGCAGGAGAGATGGCTCTTGGACGGGCTCGCCGCCTCCGGGGCGACGTGGAACGTGCTCGCCCAGCAGGTCTTCTTCGCCCAGCGGGACTTCAACACCGACGACACCCAGCGCTTCTCCATGGACGCCTGGGATGGTTACGTGGGCTCTCGCGACCGCATCTCGAACTTTATCCGGGAGCGCGGCGCCCTCAACCCGGTGGTCCTGACCGGCGACGTCCACAACAACTGGGCGTGCGACCTGAAGGCGAACTACGACGACCCGGCTTCCGAGACGTTCGGCGTCGAGTTCGTCGGGACCTCCATAACCTCCGGCGGGGACGGCGCGGACACGAGCCCGGGCCAGGAGGCGACCGTGGCCGAGAACCCCCACATAAAGTTCTTCAGCGGCCAGTGCGGCTACGTCCGCTGCCGCCTCACGCCCGATGAGTGGCGGACGGACTTCCGGGTGTTGCCCTACGTCTCGCAACCCGGCGCCCCGGTGTACACCAGGGCCTCCTTCGTCACGGAGGCCGGCAACCCGGGGCTCCAGCAGGTCGACGCCAACACGGTCCAGGGCACGCGGGTCTCCGCGGCGGCCATCGAATCCGACGCAGAGAGGATCAAAGCCCAGGAAGAGGCCGGCGGCCGCAGGAACCGCCGCTAACGCGTCTTTTACGCGCCTATCCCGACCGCCCGGACGGTGTGATCTGCCGTCCGGGCGGTAGACTGTGCGGTGATTCCTGCGAACGCTAGGAGGTCTCTATGGCGCGCACCGTCGAGGTCCCGCAGTACGAGGTCCACGGGGAGGTCCGGCTAGACCCGGCGCGGACCGCCCTCGTCGTGGTGGACATGCAGAACGACTTCGTCAAGGAGGGCGGCTCGCTCCTCGTCCCCGACGCGGAGGGCACGATCCCCACGATAAAAGGTCTTCTGGACGATGCCCGGCGCTCCGGGGCGAAGGTCGTCTTTACGCAGGACACGCACACGGAGCACGACCCCGAGTGGGGCATCTGGCCCGAGCACGCCCGCGAGGGGTCGTGGGGGTGGGAGATCGTGGACGAGCTCGCGCCGCGCGAGGGCGAGCTCGTGATCCGGAAGGTCCGCTACGACGCGTTCTACGGCACCCACCTCGACCACTTCTTGCGTCTCTGGGGTACGGACTCCCTCGTCTTGTGCGGCACGGTCGCCAATATCTGCGTCCACTACACGGCGGCGAGCGCGGCCCTGCGCTGGTACGACGTCGTGGTCCCGAAGGACGCCACCTCGGCCCTCGACCCGTTTGACCTGGAGTCCTCCCTGCGCCAGACGGCCTTCCTGTTCAACGGGACCATCACGACCGCCGGAGCCGTCCGGTTGGAAGGAGGCGACCCGGAGGCATACCGGAGCAAGATGGAGGAGGCCGCCCGCGACGGGTAGCCGAAGGGTAGCCGTCCCCCGGGCTCTGGTAGCATTCGGTCTCGTAGACGAACGGGAGGAAGATATGATGTTGGCGCGGAGGCGGGCCGAGGTCGGTTGGCAAGGGACCCTCGAGGAGGGGCGGGGCAGCTTCACCGTGGGAAGCTGGATGGTTGGTGAGGTCCCCGTCACCTGGTCCTCCCGCACGAGCCCCGAAGAAGAGAGCACGAGCCCCGAGGAGCTCATGGCCGCGGCGCACGCGAGCTGCTACGCGATGGCGCTCTCCCTCGTATTGGGCGAGCGCGGCACGCCGCCAGAGAGCATAGACGTCCAGGCCGCCTGCGCCCTGGACGCGGTCTCCGAGGGGTTCAGGATCACCACGATGGACCTCGAAGTGCGCGGCCGCGTACCGAACCTCGACGCGGAAGGCTTCCGACGCGCCGCCGACTACGCGCACCAGATCTGCCCCGTCTCCAACGCCCTCAAAGACAACGTCGAGATCAGGGTAAACACCACGCTCGAAGATTAGTTCCTCTTCCTCCCGGGTAGGATCAAGGGCGTAGTATCCGAAAAAACAGATAGGAGAAGATTATGGCCACTGCGGAACGCCGCGCCGAGGTCGTCTGGAACGGGGATCTGCAGAGCGGGTCCGGCACCTTCGACCTCGCGAGCAGCGGGGCCTGGTCGGGCGCGCCCATCAGCTTCGCCACTCGCACCGAGAACCCGAACGGCAACACCTCCCCCGAGGAGCTAATCGCCGCGGCGCACGCGAGCTGCTACGCGATGGCGCTCTCCAACGTGCTCCACGAGGGCGGCCACGACCCCGAGGAGCTCAGGGTAAACGCCACCTGCGTGCTCGACATGGGTAGCCTCAAGATCACCTCCGAGGTCCTCGACGTTACCGGCCGGGTCCCCGGCATCGACGCCGACGGCTTCCAGCAGGCCGTGGAGCAGGCCGACCAGGTCTGCCCCGTCACCAACGCCCTGCGCGGCAGCGC
>CADCUT010000224.1 GCA_902805975.1 uncultured Rubrobacteraceae bacterium
GAACGCTCGATAAACGGTGCCTGATCGAAGATCGTCCGGATCTCGGCCCCACCGCCGAGGTCGTTCTCGAAGCCGGAGACCCCGTCCGCCACCGCTTCGGAGATGGCGACGGTGTTGCCTTCCGGCGTCTTGATGATGCCAACCCCCAGCGAAGGTTCGCCGTTGGTCCGGGTGAGCGTGCTGGTCGGCGCGAGCGCGTCCTCGACCGTGGCGACGTCACCCAACCTCACCGGCTCCCCCTCCACGGGGGCGGCTACCGGCGCGGAGGCGGCCGCCGAAGCCGCCGCGACTTCTGCCGTGGCGGATGGGTCTCCAGCAGGCGCGGCCGCCGCAGAGGCCGAGGAGGCCGCGGCGGTCCCCTGACCGCGGTAGCCCACGACCAGGTTCGAGATATCTCCGACGGACGTAAGCTCGTTGCCGACCTGGATCGGGAAGGTCTGTCCTTCTTCGGAGTAGGTCCCGGCGGGGAGGGTCACGTTGTTGGCCTGTAGAGCGCCGGACACCTGAGATGCGCCCAACCCCGCCTCCCGGAGCAGTTCCGGGTCCAGGGTCAAGTCGATTATGGCGTCGCGCGTGCCGGTTACTTCCGCGCTGCCTACGCCCTCTATCTCCTCGAGCTCCGGTATCACCCGTTCCTCGAGTTTTTCGGCGAGTTGGGCCTCGGAGTCTGTGTCCGAGGTGACCGCGAGTTGCGTAACCGGGAGCGCCGAGAGGTCGACCGCCTCCACCCGCGGGTCCACGTCGGGCGGAAGCTCGCCCTGCAACCCGCTTATGCTTTCCGAAAGCTCCTGCCGGGCGTCATCGATGTCCGTGCCAAAAGCGTACTCGACCTGGATGATGGAGAGGCCGCCGTTCGAGTAGGAGGTTACCGTCTCCAGGTCTTCGGCGCCCTCGATGCTCCCCTCCAGCGGCGCGGTTACGTCCTCTTCCACCGCCGTGGGCGCGGCTCCCGGGTACGACGTGACCACGGATATCGTCGGGAACTCCAGCGACGGGAGCAGTTCCTGTTTCAAGGACGTGATGGAGAACGCGCCGATAAAGACGATCGCCACCGTCAGAAGCGCCACGATGCTCCTGTTCTTCAAACTGATCTTCGTCAACCAGGCCATAATCTATCCCCGTTTCTGTGTCGTAAGTTCGTCTCGCTGGTTTCGGTTGCCAATTTCATCCGCCGATAGGTTCAGGGTTCGACGGGGTCGCCGAGAACGCCGCCCTTGACCACGCGGACGGCGTGCTCAGCGAGCGGGTTGGTTCTGCGCGAGTCGCTCGACGTGCGCCGTCGCCGCGAGGATCACGTCCGCCACCTCGTCGGGATGGGAGACCCCGACCGCGTGCGAGGCGCCCTCGATCTCCAAGATCTCGCGGGCCCCAGCCCTACCTGTCATGAAGCGCTGGGCCTCGGGCGGTACGTTCTTGTCCAGCCCCGGGATGACGAACCACGACGGCACGTCTCTCCACACCGGAGATCCCGAGCCCTCGTTTAGCGCGACGTCCCGCAGCGGACGCTGGGTCGCGGCCATCGAAGCGGCACGCTCGGCGCGCACGTCGGCAGCGAACTGCCCGTGGTACTCCTCCTGGCGGATGTACAGATCGGTAGTGCCGTCTGGGAGCGGAACGGTCTTCAGCGTGTCGCCGAGCGTGCTGCCGGGGTAGAGCCCCGAGAGCTCGCCTATGCACTCCCCCTCCTCCGGGGCGAACGCCGCCACGAACACCATAGCCCGGACGTTCTCCCTTCCGAGGGCGGCGTTGGAGATCACCGAGCCGCCGTAGGAGTGGCCGACCAGGACGACGGGACCTTCTACGGAGTCGAGGACGCCGGCGACGGACTCGGCGTCGCCCGAGAGTGAGCGCAGGGGGTTCGCCGCGGCGATCGTCTTGTAGCCCGCATCATTCAGAATCTCGATCACGCCGTCCCAGCTCGCGGACTCGGCGAAGGCGCCGTGTACGAGAACCACCGTTGGGCGGGACGATCCGTCTTGTGGGCTTGTGTTCATGGATTCCTCCTTGTCGATGGGTGGCGATTGCCACCGATGCCAACGCTTCGATACGGTGCTCCGCGGGTCTGTGCCGGCGCGTCTCCTTTCGTGCGGGTCTTCCGTCCAGGCAAAGGTGGCGCCTCCAACCCGGCCGGCTCGTTCATCGCGTCCGTCCCGCCTCTGATCGCGCGGTAGAACCGGCCCAGCGGTGGGGTCCGTGGGGCGTCCCAGGGGCACCCGTCACTTCGTCGGCCGCGCGCAGCGGGTCGTCGTGAGAGCCGACGCAGCCGAGCCTCCCGCGGGTGGCCACCATGAGCACCAGGGCCGCCGGAGCCCCCGGCATCTCCGCGAACAGCCGCTCCATCTCGCCGCGCGCGTCCCCGAAATCCCTGGAATCCCTGAACGGCAACGCTGCCATACGCCAACCTCCTCTGGATCTCACGGCCCCGATCGGGACCGGACCTTACCGTCGCCTGCTACGGTATCGCCGGGGCGTGGTATGGACGTGAGAGAGAGCGTGGTAGACGAGCGAACCTAAGGCGCCCTACGCCGAGGCGGTCGAGCGGGCGGCGCAAGGGTGGCCGAAAGGCGCGAGTGACGGCATGTTGCGTGGCTCGCGGTCGGGCGCGCCTACGGAACCGATCTAGTCGGCGTTCAGTACGCTCCGCACCGGGGTTGCAGATAGGTATCGCCGTCGTAGCCCCCGGTCCCCGATCCCGCCGGCTAGGCGGCGCACGATCCCCGCCGCCCGGGTGCGGGAACTGCGCGCCTCGGCCCCGTCGCCAAGCTCTCCATAAAGCTCCCCGAGCGAGGCCTCGATCTGCCACAGCTCGCCCGGCAGCCCGATCTCCCCTGCGAGTCCCCGCGCTTCCTGCAGATGCTCCAGGGCCGCGGCGCCGTCGCCGTCCCACCGGCGAAGGACCACCAGCGCGCGCCGGTGGGCCAGCCGCAGGCGCCGGTTCTCGCCCACGGCCTCGCCGAACCGTTCCAGTTGCTCGCGGGCCAGGTGCTCGCTGCCGCCGCGCAGCAGGGCCTCCACCTCCAGGTGACGGTGCAGCGCCTCGGTGCCCTGAATGGGCGCTTCGTTCCGGAGGTGCGCGGCCCGTAGCGCCTCGGCGTGCGCCTCCTCCCAGTCACCCGCCAGCGCCGCCACCGCGCACAGCTTGGAATGCACGAGGGCGCGGTACTCCGGCGGGAAGATGACGCCGGCCATCTCCCGGTAGATCTCCCCGGCCTCTTCGAGGCGAAACAGTGCCCGCAGGGCGTTGCCAAGCGTCACAAGGTTGAGCCCCAAGCGGGGCGCGTAGCCCACCGAGCGCGCCGCGGCCAGTCCCTCGCGCGCTATGGTGAGCGCCTCTTCGTAGTCTCCGGTCTCGGTCAGGGCCAGCGCCATGCCGAACACGTCGGCGCGGTGTACCTCCCGATCGCCGAGCTCGCCCGTGAGGCCCGGATGATCCCGCATCCGGCGGACGGCTTCCCCGGGCTCGCCCGTCATGGACAGAGCGCGGGCGAGGAGGTTCAACGTCTCGCCCTCCGTGGCCCGATCGCCCATCCGGGAGTAGAGCGAGATTCCTTCCTCGGCGACGGACAGCACCCGCTCCCAACGGCCCGAGTAGGCCTCCAGAACCCCGAGGGCGGTCAGGCTCCTCGCCACCAGGTCCTCGCGGCGCATCTCCCGCGCGAGGCCCAAAGCCTCCGTAGCACGGGCGCGGGCGGCGGAGAGGGACCAGGCGAAGTCCTCGGACGTCGCGTATCCCGGACCCTGGACGCCGCCCCTACCGCTCTCTTCGTCCCCAGCGTCCCTCTTGCGGCGCGCTCCCCGGTGAAGCTCGCCCCCTTGCTCGGCATGCGTAACGCTGCCCTCGTCGATACCCAGCGTAGCCAGAAATTGCAGCGTTCCCCACTCCGCCTCCCGGTCGCCCGCCCGCCGTGCCTCTTCGAGCATGCGCTCGTAGGAGCCCTGCGCCGCGCCCCACTCGCGGGTAACCTCGTGGATGCGGCCGAGTCCCCCGTACAGCCTGAGCCGCTCCTCGGGGGTGCCGAGCCGGTTCGTCTCGTCCCCGGACGCTTCTCTCTCCAGCAGCGACCTCGCCCTACCAAAGTGTGCCCTGGCTTCATCCACGGCAAAGACGGCGAGCGCCTCCTCCGCAGCCGCCACGGAGTGGCGGAAGGCGGCCCCGTTTGCCCGGGCGGCCAGGGCGTGGCGGGCAAGCTCCGCCGCGGGCGCGCCCTCCCCTTCTAGCGTCTCCAGAGCCCGGCGGTGGAAGACCCGTCGGCGGGCCTCGCCGGCGTCGGTGTAGACGACGTCCCGGATCTTGTCGTGGACGAAGGAGTACCCGCCG
>CADCUT010000225.1 GCA_902805975.1 uncultured Rubrobacteraceae bacterium
GAGGCTACGCCCAGAACCGCCAGCCCGATCAACGACAACCCGCCCGTGTCGGGCAGGTCCCCGTCCGCCGCCGTGCCCTTCACGATCTCGTTCTCCAGGCAAACCTCGACCCGGGCCCGCACCTCCGAGTCAGCAAAGACGGCCGCGTCCTCGTACTGCTGCCCGCTGCTGCTCTCGCCCCTGAACAGCACCAGCAGCTCATCGCAACTGAGATTCCGGAGATCGTTGGTGGTCTTGGCGCCGTCATCGGCGGGGTCGGCCTCCTCCTCATCGACCCGCTGTCCGTCGCCCGTTCCGGTGCACGTCACGCCCTCGAAAGACGCGACCATGTAGTCACCGTCAGTGTCGAAAGAAGTGTCGGTGCTCGGAAAGGTTGCGCTCTCCCCGATGAAGCCGCCGTTCGTGGCCCGTATTTGGGGGCGTCTACCCGGCGCCGTTATCGTCGCCCCTCTTTCGTCGTCCACGAATTCAGCCCTTGTGCCATCGCCGTCTTCAAGGGTCACGGACGCACCGCGCGCCACGGTGCAGTCACTTGCAGCGATCCTGACCAAATCCGGCGGGTCGTTCGTGCTACCGGTATCTACGCCGGTGGCCGTAGTCCCGACCGGGATCCCTTCTGTTCCGGCATCTTGGGCCCAACTCGGACCCGAAAGCAGGAAGACCAAAGCTATCCATAGCAGGGCCAGAAGCATCGCTCCCGAAACAGAGGCTCCGCCCGTTCGCCGCATTGCTCTCCCCGCATTCGATCACCACGGAAACGCCGGAAGGCATTATGCCCCAGACGAAGGGTGCTCCGCTACTCGGCCCTACCGCCGCGTTCGCGTACGTCGTGGGCCCGTGCCCCGCTCGGGAGACGACCACGCGTTCTGCGGCAATGCGGCTGCATCCTACATGGTTCGGAAAGTTCGTACCACGTTCGTCGGGAGGCCTTTGGGTATGTTTTTCGGCTCTGGGGCGATTTTGGCCTGAGACGAGGGGGCCGGCCTTGGGGGCCCGGGCTTCGGGCTCCTCGTCCGGGAGGTAGTCCTATGCCTCGGAGAGGACCGGGGGGTCCTCCTGGCCGGCGTGAATATAGGGCCTGCCGTCGACCCCGAGGGCGCGGAAGCTCGCGAGGACGCTGGAGGAAGGGTTCTCGAAGGCGAGCTGGTGGCCCTGGATCATGGACCGCACCACGAGTTCGCGGGTGGACTGCAGGTCGAGGAAGGTGACACCGGAGAGGTCGACCACGACGGCCTTACCGAAAGCGCAGACGTGGTCCAGCGTCTCCCGCAGATCCGGCAAAGAGTACGCGTCGAACTCTCCCCGCATGCCTACCGTTACCCCCGCCCCGAAGTCTTCCGCCTGGATGCCGTGCAAGGTCTTCCCCTCTCAGAACATTTCCGAACGTATCGTTACGACCTGCGGAGGCCGCAAAAAGTTACACCGGGGCAGGGAGACTGCGGAGCTTTCGGGCGTGTCTCGGAAGGGTAGGGTTTGCTAAGGTACCGGGTTATGGGACTGCGCACGGGCCCGCCCGTATCCGAACGGCCTCCAGAAGGGTCAGAGTAGTGAGTGCCGCGGATCGGAACCACCTCGCCCTGCGGGCCGCCCGGGGGGACGTCGGGGCCTTTAGCAGCCTGGTTCAGGAACATTCGGGCCTCGTGTACAGGGTATCCCTGCGCGTGCTCGGGGCGCGGGACGCCCAGGACGCTAGCCAGGAGGTCTGGATCAGGGTCTGGCGCAACATAAAGAACTTCAGAGGAGAGAGCGCCTTTACAACCTGGCTGTACAGGATCACGATGAACACCTGCCTGAGCGTCCGGCAGAAGGAGTCCCGCCGCGACGATCGCCAGTACGCGGGGGAGGTCCCGTACCTCGCGGAGCCCCCCGGCGGCGACGCGGACCCCGAGACCCAGGCCCTCAACTCCGAGCGTCGCGTCGAGATAGAGGCGGCCCTCGAGCACGTCAGGGCCGAGCACCGGGCCGCCCTGGTCCTCCGCCACATGGAGGGCCTCTCCTACGCCGAGATCGCCGAGGTCCTCGACGTCCCGGATGGAACGGCCAAGGGCTGGGTCAGCCGGGGCCGCGCCGCCATGCTCGTCGCCCTCTCGAAGGAGAACGGCCGCAATCCGGACGGGGACGGACAATGATGCCCGCCGGCGAACAGGGGCGCTGGGAGGTGCTGGAGACCATAGGGGCATATGCCGCCGGCGAGCTTGAAGGCGAGGAGGCCCGCGAGGCGGAGAGGTTGATCTTCGAGCGCCCGGACTACCGGCGCTTGGCCGAGTCCTACGCCCGGATGCTCGTGATGCTCGACACCTTCGGCAGCGAGCCCGTCGAGGTCCCTGAGGCGGTGGTGAACTTCGCCCTGAGAAGGGCCTACGTCTCGGCGTTCATGCGGAGCGCCGAGGTCTTCCTCGGCTCTTTAGGCCGTTCGTACCTCGACGCCTTCGTCTATTATTTGGGGCTGCGCCCGGGGCCGGCGCGCGAAGGATACGGAGGAGGGATCTAGTGTCAGGAGTCGCGAACGACCTTTTGGGCACGCTGGCGGAGTTCGTCCCGCGGCTCCTGGGCGCCGTGGTGGTGCTGCTCGCATCTCTCGTCATAGCCCTGCTCCTCAAACGCCTCCTCGCCCGCTCCCTCGAGAGCCTGGGCCTCGACGACCTCTTCGACAGGACGGGGGCCGCCAACTCGCTCTGGCAGCTCGGCTACGAGGGCGGCCCCTCGCGCCTTCTCGGCACGGTCCTCTTCTGGGGCGTGATCCTGACCGGTGTGGCGGGCTCTCTTAGCGTCCTCGGCCTCTCCTCCCTCGAGAGCACGATGGACCTGATCGTCAACCTCTCGGGCCGGGCGCTGGTCGCCCTGGTCATCCTTATAGCCGGCATCATGACCGCCGGCTGGCTCGGCGAGCTCGTCGCCCGCGAGGCCGAGCGCTCCGGCCTGCGCGGCCACAACGCCTTCAGGCGCGCCGTCTTCGCGACCGTGCTCGCCGTCTCGGCCCTCATAGCCGCCAGCCAGCTCGGCCTCGAGACCTACGTCATAGTCCTCCTCGCCATCGTCATCCTCTCCACCATCGGCCTCGTCACAGCCCTCGCCCTCGGCCAGGGCCTCGCCCTCCTCTCCGGCAATATCGCCGCCGGCCGCTACGTCCAGGACGGAACCGCCGTCGGCGACGTCATCTCCGTCACCGACGTCGAAGGCACCGTAGAAGAGCTCGGCTACGCCTCCATCACCATCCGCTCCGAGGACGGAACGCTGCACCGGGTTCCGAACAAGACGCTCCTGGAGAACGTGGTCCGCAAGCGGACTGCATAGCACCCAGCGGCTCCGCCTCCGCTCTCAGCGAGAACGGTTCAGGCGGTGCCTTTGCCCGTGGCTGGGTTCCCTCTTGCGCGCGGTCTTCCCGGACTCATCCGCGGTTTCGGCGAATAGCCGCCCGAAGAACCCCCGGGCGAAGATCTGGGCAGGGTCCCGCATGGCCACTCTCCAGAACCCCCTCAGCATGAAGTTCGGAGAGCGAGCCTCCCACGCGCTCGGGCGAGCAAAGGCAGGGACCCCAGAGAGACCCCCGCCCTGCCGAGTGGGTTGCGTGAGATGGGTGTCGGGGCGCCCGGCTACTCCGTGGCTTCCGCCCGCGCCGCGTCTGTGGCCTCCTCGACCAGGAGCCCGTTAGTGTTGCGGAAGCTGGCGTAGGCGCGGTTGACGTAGGAGTCGGCCACCAGCGGCCTTACGTGGATCTTCACCGTCACCGTCCTGTCGGCGCGCAGGGTCCCTAGGCGGCACTCCACCACCCGGTCCTCGACGGCGCAGCTGCCCGGCACCTCCCTGCTGGTCTCCGCCCTTACGAACCTCACCTCGCGGGGCAGGGGGTCGCGCATCCTGACGCCCTCGGCCCGGGTGGAGCCCTCGTTGGTTGTCCTGACGGTGAAGACTTGCCTCTCGCCCACCTGCACCGACCTTGGGGAGACCGTTTTGTTGACCGCAAGGTCCACGCTCCGGGCCTCCTGAGCCCCCGCAGCGCCGCCTCCTAGGGCCAGCAGCGCTGCCGCGAGCACCGCCACCAGCAGCACCCCGGCCCACACCCCAACTGTCCGTCGCGTCGCGTCGCCGGTCGTCATGCCTGTCCTCCGTTCTTGGGATTGTTCATCAATGCTCCGCTCCTTCGTGCGTCGAGAGCATCGTAGATCCCCGCGAGGACACGACGCATTCCCCATATGGGCTAAGCATGGAAACATTTCCAGGCGAGCTTTCCAGAACCCCCTCGGCCTGAAGCTCCGGGGAAGGGACGCAGAAGCGGGCGGGCGCCCCCTCCTAGGTCCGCCCGCCCGCTTCTGGTGCGCATCATCTCAGAAGATCGGGGCGCCGTCCATGCGCAATTCGGGCCATCCTCGCGTCACGCGACCGAAAAAGGGTGAGGAAAAGCCCGGCGGACCTAGGAGGGGGTAATACGGGCCGCCGGGCGCGTTGACACATTCCTACCCCACTCGACGGCGCGCAAACACGGGAGGGCCGAGATCCCGAAGGAGCCCGGCGCGTGCGACCTCCGAGAAGAACAGGCGAAGTCTGCAGAACGATCCCTCCACACACTCGGGTGGATAGGGCATCGACCTCTTCGGGGTGGCATCATGGTGGTGGATAACGTTCGGCTCACCGGGATCACCGAGGAGGAGAGGACATGGCCGACAGACCAGAGGGCGTGGCCGCCGAACTGCTCGGTCGCCTCGAGCGGGCCTGGAACGAGGCCGACGGGCGGGCGTTCGGCGAGCCCTTCGCCCCCGACGCCGACTTCGTCAACATCCGCGGCGAGCACCACCGCGGACGGGAAGCGATCGCGGCCGGGCACGAGGCCATCTTCCACTCGATCTACGAGGGCAGCACCGTCGTCTACGAGCCGACGGGCGCCAGGGAGCTTCCGGGCGGCGTGATCCTAGCCCACGCCGGGGCGACCCTCAGGGCCCCCTCCGGTCCACTGGCAGGCGAGCATAACTCGATGCTGAGTCTGGTCCTGGTCCCGGGAGGCGGAGGGTGGGAGATCGCCGCCTTCCACAACACGCTCGTGACGCCGCCGCGGCCATAGCGTATAGGGACCCTCCGAGCCCGAACTCGCGCGGCTTCTTCTGGGACGAACTTCCCGGAACCCCCTCGGCGAGAGATTCCGGGAGGGGTCCTGGGAGGGTAAATCGGGCGCTTCCTCGGCCCGATTTACCGTCCGATGTTTCGGCGCCGTTACGGTTCGGCGGCAGATCGGCGGCAGCCCGGAAACGGTTCGGTAACGGCCGGCCGATCTAATGCATTTGCGTGATACCCGCCCCACTCTGACGCCCCAGAGTGCAGGTCAGGAGGCACCCGGGTAGGCCGGGAGCCGCAGACCGAAAGGGGCAAGACATGAGGCGGACGGCGACGATGGTTATGGTGGTGGCGATCCTGCTTGCGGCGCTCTCGGGGGTGGCCCTCGCCGCGACGCTCTCGGGCACCGCTGCGGGCGACTCGATCAGGGGGACCTCAAAAGACGATGTGATCAAGGGCCTCGCAGGCGACGACGCGCTCTACGGCATGGGAGGAGACGACTTTCTCTACGGCAACAGGGGCCACGACGGCCTCTACGGGGGTCCTGGCATCGACATCATCCACGGCGGCGAAGGCGACGACCGGGCCGAGGAGCGGGCGGTGCACGGGGGATCTGGGGGGGACGTTTTGTATGGGGAGGGAGGTGAGGACGCCCTCTACGGTGGTCCCGGCGACGACACGGTGATCTCAACCGGTGACGGGGCGGGCGACTATGTGGACTGCGGGGATGGGGTGGACTCTGTGAGGAGGGGTGCGGACCAGGGTCTCGATCGCTTCGTCAACTGCGAGGAGTCCTTCAGGTAGCACGCATGCTGGTTTACCCTCCCGCACGCGGGCAGAACCAACGACCACAACGAGGAGGAGGTCCGGACGAAGTGTCCGGACCTCCTCCTCCGGTGCCTTCCGCCAAAACGGCTGGGTCGTAGGCTTCGGCCCTACTCATCCCCTTATTCACCCAACTGCGGAGAGGGGGGCTTCTCCGAACTCCGGCTGTCGGGTTCTCGGAAGTTGGCGAACCGCTGTAGACTGGCCCGCGTGGGCGGAACGGTAATCAAGACGGTGCTCCTGCTTTGCTGCCCATTCCTCCTGCTCGTATGCGCCTGCGGCACCGGCCCTACCTCGAAGGAGCCACCGACCAGCGCCGACGTCGGAAGCCCCTCCCGCGAAGCCGAGATCCTCTTCCCCCGCATGAAGAGCAGCACCGGCCACGACGCGGGGATTGTCGGGACCCTGGTCGCCGACGGGGCGGGCTGCCTGCGGCTGCGCGGCGGTACGGGCGACGGCATGGTGCCCCTGTGGATGCGGGGTTGGGAGCTGAAGACCGGTGGCGGCGTGCCGCAGGTGCTCGATGACCAGGGCCGGACGGTCGGCCGCGTCGGCGGGGAGGTCGCGCTGGGCGGCAGCGGCTTCCCCAAGCGCATGCTCGAGGACGACGCGTTGGTGGACGGGCGCACCACGATGCGGGAGCTGCTGGAACGCTGCTCCGGCGACTACTGGCTCGTCTCCGGACACGCCGGCACCTAGCAAGGCCCGCTGAGCCGCACCCGCCCGCGACGATCCCCACGATAGCAAGGCGCTGCGGGGTACCCGCAGCGCCTTGCTATCTGCCAAACCCATCCCTATTCACCGTACGTCCTAGAAGGATGATTCTTCGAACTTCGCCTTGATCGGTTTCTCCGCAGTTCGGTATCGTGGCCGGGCTGCCGATAGTGCACTTCGTGCCATGAGTACATCCGACAGCACGAGTTTCTTGGGGTGGGCGGAGCGGGTCCTGGGGTTGGGCGAGCCGAGACCCCCTTCGCGCTTCTGGGTCATGTACGCCTCTTCGTTGGTCGTCTTCTGCGCCGGCGTGGGCGTCTGGCACGCCATCTCCGGTCGCTGGGACGGAAGCGGGTCGTTCTCGGTAGTCGGGCCTTTCTTCTTGGGGCTGTGGGCGTTGACCGATACCGCCGGGTCTTTCCTCCACGTCCGCGGCCGCACGACGCGAGGTAGGGAGCTGCGCGTCCTCGGGTACGCGGTCTTCTTCCCCCTCATGCTGGTGTCCTACCTGGCGGCCTTCCGATCGGGCCCGATCTCTCTGTTCGTCTTGGAGTCGATCGTCGTGGGGGGCTGGTTCGTCTTGGTGGCCTTCCGCCTCGGTAGCCTCGCGTGGCGGCGCGAATAAGCCCGCAGCAGAGCTTATTCACCCGAGTACGTGGAAGGTAGTTTCCCCGCAATCTAGATGCAGGATTCCGCATAATTCGCCATCTGGGGGCCTTGTGTTCTCGCCGTGACCGACCGGCCTTGAGAGATGTTCACAGCATCTGGTGGTACGGGATCGAAATGCAGAGATCCCATTATTGTACGGCCGCTATTGTTGCTTCTACGAGGTCGCGGGCCCACGCAGTATGTACTAGCAATAAATGGTTCATTCGCGCGATGCGCGGGTCTCTTTCTCCTTGAGATTATGCCCCATGACGCAAGCCACAGGGAAGAGGCGAGACGTGTATCAGAGGGAGATGGTGCTCTACACCCGGAACCGTTCGTTGCGTTGCTGGCGCGCCAAGCGCCTCCTGGGCCGCGCCGGCTACCGCTTCGAGATCGTCGACGCGACCGCAGACCCGGGGGTGCTCGACGAGCTGTCGGAGGCCGCCCACCGCGAGGTGGCGCCGCCGTACGTCTTCGTCGACCGCCGCCCGGTGGGCGGCCTGGGCACGGTGAGGGAGTTGGTCGGATCGGGCCGTTTCGAGCATCTGCTGCGGGACAACTTGTAGGCCGCTCGTCCGTCCACCCAAGCCCGTAGAAGGTGAGGTTCCACGAAGGTCGCATACAGTGTCCTGGGCGCCACGTGGCCCGTGTGCGACGCGTCCGCGGGCTGCGTCCGCAGCAGGCAGCATCCTCGTGGCGGCAGAGACGCCCAGAGAGGAGACGCGCCAGGTCCCCCGCGCCGTGTTGGGTGCGGCTGCCCCCGTCCCGGGCGCGGGGTCTGGACGAGGCATCAAGGTGCCGGGAGAATTGTGAGGGGTCTCGTAACGAAACTGGTCATTCCCCTGGCCCTGGTAGGGCTCTTCTCCTATCTGGTCCTTCCGGGCCTGGTCGAGGACCAGATGAAACTGCAAGGCGTCGCCCTCCACGACGCGCGGGCGGATCTGAGGGACGTGAGCGTCGCGATCCCGAGCCTCCTGGAAGGGAGCCCCGGGCTCGAGACCCGAAGCTGCTCGCTGGCCTCCACAACGCCCGCGTTGCGGATCGACCAGAACCAGGCGTGCTCGGCTACCTGGGTTCTGCCTGATCCCCGGGCTCGTATTCACCCGGGTGGATGGAAAGGGATCCCTCCCGCGGGCCGGGATGCGCGAAGATTAACGCAAAGTTAACAAGATCTAGCTCATTTGAGGTATGCGCCGCATCTGTGGGGTGTGTAACATGCTTCTGCTGGGTGATGGGTTCGGGACTTGCGAGCTAGTGGCGCTCTTCGCCTTTTCGCCGTCCCCTTACGAAAGGCGGAGAGTATGGGCACGACGAAGCTTCTGGGGGTGCGTGGCGCTCTAGCCGCAGCTCTGTTGTTAGCGTCAATCATGCTGGTTTTGGCCGCGACGTCGGCCGACGCGGCCTTCCCGGGGAAGAACGGCAAGATAGCATTCTCCAAGGACAATTACAGGCAGGGCACTTCGGGCATCTTCACCATTGCCCCCGAAGGGGGCGCCCAGAAGAAGATCGGGCCCGACTTCGGCTACTCCCCGTCGTGGTCGGACAACGGCCAGAAGGTGGTCTTCGTCGCCTCCTCCGGGGAGAGCGAGATGGAATACAGTGAGGACATCTACGTGATGGACGCCGACGGCTCGAATGTGCAGCGCGTGACCGACACCCGCGCCTACGAGTCCTCCCCCTCCTTCTTCCCCGACGGGGAGACCATAGCCTTCGCGCGGTATAGCAACAGAAACGGCGCCGACATCTTCACCATGAAGCTCGACGGGAGCGAGCTCACAAAGCTGACCGACGACCCCGGGTTCTACGAGGAATCGGTAGCCGTCTCCCCCGACGGCCAGCAGATTGCCTTCTCGCGGTACAACAGGAGCTCGGACATCTTCGTCATGGACGCCGACGGCTCTGACCCCGTCAACGTAACGAGGACCGGCCGGGTCGACGAGTTCGAGATGAACTGGTCCCCCAACGGCAAGAAGATCGCCTTCACTAGCTACCGTTTCTCCGGGTTCGAGGGCTTGGCGGCGGAAGCTCAGGACAGCGGGACCTTCGCGCCCAAGGCCCTTGGGCCGGAGTCGCTGACGCGCGAGGCATCCGAGCCGAAGGACCACACGGGCGAGCCCCAGGAGGACGTCGAGGTCTCTGTGATGAACGCCGACGGCACGGGGAGGCGGGACCTCACATCGGGCCGGGCCTACGACGTCGCGCCGGCTTTCTCGCCCAGCGGCAACCAGATCGTCTTCTCCAAGATGACCTTCGATCAGAGGAGCGAGACGTCGGAGCTGGTCGTCATGCGGGCCGACGGCGCGAACAAGAGGCAGATCACCGACACCCCGCGGGCCTTCGAGTATGGGGCCGACTGGCAGCCGCTCCCAGAGACGGCACCTAACAACTAGCATTCTCCACCGCGGGGCTCCGGGCCTGAAAAGGACCCGGGGCCCCGCGCGCTTTCGTCACCTCTCGAAACCGTAGGTGCCCACGGGCTCCCACGGTCCACCAAGGTACCGCCACAACAGCAGCCCCTCGGCCCCGACCTCGAACGGCGCGAACGTCTCTTCCAGACGCCGATGGAGGGCGCGAGCCTCCTCGGGCGGGACCTTGTTCTGGACTGTCACGTGCGGCCTGAACCCCTGGCGGTCCTGGACGCCGAGCCACGGCCGCCACGCGCCGGCGAGCCGTTCTCTGACGCTTTGAAGCGCGGGAGACTCCAGCCTGTAGCCAACGCCGCGGCCCATGAAGATCAGGCCGGTCGCCGTCAGCGAGAAGGGGGGCTGCTGGCCGCAGAGGTCTTCCAGCGTCGCCGAGACCTCCCGTTCCCGGTCGCCGGGCAGCTTGTGGAAGAGGGTGAGGTGGGCTGGGATAAAGTTGCGCGCTCCCGGGAAGTGCTCCTCGCGCAGGCGGTCGAAGCTCTGTTGTGAGAGCTCGTCCATCCTCAGCGTCAGGATCAGGGGTTCCATCAATGCCCTCTCTCGTGAAGACCTGCGGGCGATTCTACGGCCGGGCACCGGCGGGGGCCGGGTTGGGTCTTACATCGTGTAAGCTCTGCGCAATGGTACGCGTCGGACCGATCCTACTCCTGATCCTGCTCTCCGCGTGCTCGCAGGCCGGCGACCCTGGCCCTTCTGAAGGGGACTCGTCCGGGACACCGGAACCACGCGACCTGCGCGTCGAGCACGTTGCGGCCGGGTCCCCGGGCGAAGGGCCCGAGCGTCCCCGGGTCGTCCTGGCACCTTCGGCGGAGGCCTTATCTGAGGATCTCGGCGCGGAGATACGGGGGTCGGGCGGGGGGACGTACCTCCTGGTCTACAGGGGCGAGCGTCCGACGGGCGGGTACTCCGTCGGTGTTGCGGGTGCGAGGTCAGAGGGTGAGCGGGTGACCGTGCGGGTCTCGCTGGAGGGTCCCCCGCCAGACGCCATGGTGACGCAGACCCTGACGTACCCGTACGAGATCTCGGTCCTGCGCGGCGTGGAGCCGGGGGGCAGAAGCTTCTCGTTCGTGGACGGGGGCGGCGAAGAGCTCGAATGGCCGGTCCGGCGGGTTGGGGGATAGCGGCCCTTGGGGACCGTTCGGGCCTTGCGTATAATTTACCCGTGACGGAGAGCGTGGACGTTCGGGGGAGGATCGAGAAGCTGCGGGAGCAGATCCGGTACCACAACCGCCGCTACCACATAGAGGACGCGCCCGAGGTCTCAGACGCCGAGTACGACGCCCTCGTAAGCGAGCTCGAATCCCTCGAAGCGGAGCACCCCGAGCTCGTCACCCCGGACTCCCCAACCCAGAGGGTGGGCGGAGATCCACTCGAAGGCTTCGAGCCCATCCGGCACGCCGTCCCGATGCTCTCTCTGGCCAACGCCCGGAAGACGGGAGATTTATTGGAGTGGGACGCCCGCGTGCGGCGCCTGCTCGGCGAGGACGAGGAGCCGCGCTACGTCACGGAGCTCAAGATAGATGGCCTCGCCGTCTCCCTACGATACGAAGACGGCAGGCTGGTGCGGGGCGCCACGCGCGGCAACGGGACCGTCGGCGAGGACGTCTCGGCGCAGCTGCGGACGATACGCTCGGTCCCCGACCGCCTCGACGACGGACCGCCCGCCGTGCTCGAGCCGCGCGGCGAGGCTTACATCACCCTCGCGGAGTTCGAGAAGCTCAACCGCGAACTCGAGGCAGAGGGCAAGAAGACCTTCGCCAACCCGAGAAACCTGGCGGCCGGTTCGATCCGGCAGCTCGACCCCAAGGTAACGGCGCGCAGACCGCTGACGATCCTGCTCTACGGCGTCGGCGAGGGCGGCGAGGTCTTCGAGAGCCACTCCGGGATGCTCGCGGCCCTCAAAGGCTACGGGCTGCGCGTCAACCCGTACACCGTCCACGACAGCATAGAGTCCGTCGTCGCCGAGTGCGAACGATGGGCTAAGGAGAGGGAGTCCGTCGGGTACCAGATCGACGGCGTCGTGGTGAAGGTCGACTCGCGGGAGCAGCAGCTCGCGCTCGGCTCCGTGGCCAAGTCGCCGCGGTGGGCCATCGCCTACAAGTTCGAGCCGCTGGCGGGCCGGACAAAGCTGCTCGACATCATCATCAACGTCGGAAGGACCGGGGCGCTCACGCCGCAGGCGGTGCTGGAGCCGGTCAACGTCGGCGGGGTGACGATCTCCAAAGCCACCCTGCACAACGAGGATTACGTCAGGGAGAAGGGCATCCTCATCGGGGACACCGTCGTGATAGAGCGGGCGGGGGATGTGATCCCGCAAGTCGTAAAGGCCGTGACCGAAGACCGGGACGGCACCGAGCGCGAGTTCACGATGCCGACCCACTGCCCCGTCTGCGGCGAGCCCGTCTCGCGGCCCGAGGGCGAGGCGGTCACCCGGTGCGTGAACGCCCGCTGCCCGGCGCAGGCGCTGGAGCACATCATCCACTGGGCGTCGAAGTCCGCCATGGACATAGACGGTCTCGGCGAGAAGCTCGCCACCCGCCTCTTCGACCTCGGCCTCATAAAGGATGTGGCCGACGTCTACCGGCTCGAAGCAGAGCAGCTCGTCCCGCTGGAGGGTTTCGGGGAGAAGAGCGCCGAGAACCTGATCCGGGCGATAGAGAAGAGCAAGGAGCAGCCGTTCTCCCGCGTCCTCTACTCTTTGGGCATCCGGCACGTCGGCGCTGTCACCGCGGAGCTCATAGCCTCCCGGTTCTCCGGGGAGGAGTTGATGCAGGGCGTCGAGGTCGAGGGGCTCTCGGAGATCAAAGGCGTCGGCGGGGTCGTCGCCCGCGCGGTCGTCGAGTACTTCGCCCTGGAAGACAACGGGGACCTCGTCCGCCGCCTGATGGAGACGGGCCTCGACTTCGAGAAGGAGACGGGACGTCCCACGGAGGGTCCCTTCGCGGGCAAGCGCGTGGTGATCACCGGCACGCTACAGAAGCCCCGAAGCTACTACGTCGAGAGGCTCGAAGCCGCGGGCGGCACCTTCACCTCGTCGGTCAGCAAGAACACCGACTACGTCCTCGCGGGCGAGGAGGCCGGCTCGAAGCTGGAGCGGGCCAGGGAGCTCGGCGTGCCCGTGCTGGATGAGGCGGGCTTCGAGGAGCTTCTCACCTAGGATTTTTGGGCCGTCGGCCGTGCCGCATCTAATACGCGAGTAGGTTTCCGTTCGCGCCTTTTCGCAGGCGGAGACGTGGCGACTAAGGTAGCTGTCTATTCGTATGTTCTACGGTAACACCGTTTCTTGGCCGTCTCGCGCCCACTCCGGCCAATCCGGCGGCGGACCACTATAGGAGGCACCTCTGGAGAACGAAACGTAATATTGAGGCCGGGGATCACTCCAACCAATCTCGATAAATTTCTCTACGCCATCTCGCTTGAAGATTAGGGTTCGCGGCCGATACCTGCCCCAGGCCGATGGAGTATCGGGCCGGCCGAGCAACACGTAGAACACGAAACCGTTAAGGGTCAGCTCTGCGGCCGGTACCTGTCTAGTTTCAAGGTGGGTAAAAGGTTTGAATCCGAAACTCGAGTAATGAATGGTGACGCTTCCTTCAAAGACGTTGGTGCCAGCCTCCGCGCCCCTGGCCGGCCTAACCACTCGTCGTAGACGCCCGCCATCCGGTCGCCGTAGGTCGCAGGGCCATACCCGCTCAAGGCTGTCTCTTCTCCGTCGTTACACGGGCTTTCGACGCGGGGCCGTCAGCCTCGATCCGCGTTCATGTCCTCCCGGGCGGCGAGGTTGGCGCCGATGCGGCGGGCGAGGCCCGGGACGAAGAGAACGGAGCCGAGGCCTATCAGGAGCCAGGCGCCCGCGATGTAGGGGAAGAGGTTGAAGGGGAAGTCGGGGGCGGGGTAGACGTTTCTGTAGATAACGTAGAGCAGGATCCCCAGCCCCACCACGGGAAAGACGGCCTCCCAGGCCGGCACCCTGCGGCTCAGGAACAGGAACCTGAGAGCGCCCGCGTTCGTGACGATGTAGGCGACGAGGAGGGTGAGCACGCCGACCGTGGCCGGGTAGAAGAACGCGTTCACCGCCGAGACGCCGCCGAGGCGCAGGATCACGAAGGTCGTTATCCCGACGAGCATGACGGCGGCCAGCGCGTTTGCCGGCGCCCCCGTGCGGGGTGAGGTCTCGCCCAGGCGCCGCGAGAGAAAGCCGTCGCGGCAGAGGGCAAATAGCATGCGCGACCCGGCCGTCGCGGTGCCGAGGGCGCTCGCGAACGCGCTGACCATGACGCCGAAGTTTATGGCCGCGGCCATGCCGGGACCTATGTAGTCCGTGGAGAGCGCGCCCAGCGGCGAGGAGGCGCCCGCGAAGGCGTCGGTGCCCGACTTGTTCACGCCGAAGCCTAAAGTCTGGGCGAGCATGACGATAACGTAGAAGATGCCCATCGTGATGACGGCCGCCGCTATGGCGCGGGGGATGTTTCGGCGCGGGTTATCTGTCTCCTCACCCAAAGAGGCCGCCCCCTCAAAGCCCGCGAAGGAGAGGATACCGAAGACCGTCGCGAGGCCCACCGTTCCGAAGTCCACCCCGCCCGGCAGCGCGAAGGCGGCGAACGTGAACTCCTGCCCGCCGGGGGCCGCACCGCCGAAGATGCGGGCGAAGATCACCACGACGAGCACCAGGATCAGGGCGACCGTCAGGCCCTCCATGCTCAGAAGCGCGCGCGTCACCACGCGGACGTCCCCGAAGGCCAGAACCCAGATAAGCGCCGCCGCGACGAGCGAGATCACGATCCAATCGACGGCGGGCAGGCCCATCGAGGCCAAAAACTCCTGCCCGAAGAGCCCGACCTCGGCGGTGGACCCGGCGGTGAAGCACAGGTAGGTTCCGAGAAGCGCCCAGCCGGAGAAGAAGCCGGCCCTGGGTCCCAGCGTCGCCCCGGAGAGCGCATAGACCGAGCCGGCGTGGTTGAAGTACGAGGTGAGCCGGATAAACGCGTAGGAGACGAACAGGATGGCCAAGGTGGCGAGCACGAAGACCAGGGGCACCGCGCGGCCCACCAGGCCTGCGGTCGCCGTGCCGTTGAGGGCCATCGCGGCACCCGGCGCCATGATCGCGATGGAGAGCGCGACCGCCTCCCAGAAGCGCAGCTCGCGCCTGAGCCCGCCTTCGCGTGTGCCTTCCGTCACCCGACCGCCTCCCCCGTCTCGTGGGCCGGCCCTCCCGGCCGGCTCCGGCGCATTCTAGAGCATCGGTACGGGGCGGGCGATACCCGTAAGGCTAGACCCCCTTCTCGCGGGCGCGTTCGATGTATTTCTCGGCGGCCGCCGGGTTGTTGTAGCTGAGAACGCCGCCGGTCATGGGGTTGTTGATCTCGTAGTGCCCGCCGGCCTCCCGGTCGACGATGACGGGATAGTAGCGCTCACCGACCTTCTTGATGCCGTACTCCGTGGCGGTCCTCTTCTCGCCCACGTGAACCTCCTTGCTCGCGTGCGGGACTACTATAAAGGCTTTGACCGGGGCTCCGGTTTAGATGGGGCGCTTAGTTGGAACGGTTGGGGTAGGAAATGCAAGCTCCGAATAGGAGAACGCGTGATCACGGTAACCGAAGAAGCCAGGGAACTCTTTCAGACCGTAGAGCACCCCGACGGCACGGTATTGCGCCTCGACCCGGTGACGGACGAGAGCACGGGACAGACCCAGATCGGGATCTCCGCCGGCGAGCCCATGGGCGACGACCAGGTGGTCGAGCACGACGGCGTCAGCCTCCTGCACATCGCGGGCCCCGTGAGCGAAGCCCTCGACGGCAGCACCCTGAACCTGGTCGACACCCCCGAAGGCCCGGCGCTCGGCCTCACCACCCCGGACGAGGGCCCGTCCGTCAACGGCTCTTCGTAGCAACCCCGGGTCTCTCGAAGTTCAGCGTATAGGCGGGGAAACCGCCGAACCGTCCCACCAGGCGGAACCCCTCTTTCTCGACCTCGCGGCGGACGGTGGCGGGACGGCGGTAGTCCGGGTCCCCAAAGACCTCGGTGACCGACAGCACACCGCCGGGCCGCAGGGCCGCGTAGAGTTCGCGCACCGCCGCCCGCCTGTCCCGCACCTCCCCGAGCACCATCGGGAGGACGATCCGGTCGAAGCCCCCCTCCGCAAGCTCGCTCCCGCCAAGCGTGGCCCGGAGGGGCCTCACGTTGGCCACACCATGCCTCTCCAGCCGCCCGGTGAGCTTCGCGAGCATGGCGGGCTGGCCGTCCAGGGCGACGACCTCGCCGCCTGTTCCCACCGCGTCCGCGAGGGGGAAGGTCAGGCGTCCAGGGCCGCAACCCGCGTCGAGCACGCGCATCCCGGATGCCAGGTCCAGGCGCCGCACCAGAAGTTCCGTGCCAACGAAGGCCCCGGCGAGCGGGTTCTCGAACAGGAACGTGAGCGGCGGGGGGTGCATGATCGGGCGCCGCCGCTGCCGGATGAGTAGGACCGCCAGCAGCGCCACGACTATCGCGAGAGGCGGAAGCCTCTTCATGGAACCTCCCTGACGAACACGACCCTAGCCTCCCCGTCGCCGTCGTAGTTCGGGTGGACGCTCGTGCCGCCTTCCGCGTCCTCCCCCCGCAATACCTCAAAGCCCATGCTCGTGTGAAAGCGGATGGACCCCGTGTTGACCGGGGAGGTGATGGCCCGTACGGTGCGGCATCCGCGGCGGCCAACCTCGTCGAAGAACGTCTCGTAGAGTCGCCGCCCGAGCCCTTGTGATCTGTGATCCGGCCTGACCCCGACGAAGTGGACGTACGCTTCGTCGGCGGGGCTGCCGACGAGCCCCACGAGAAAGGCGACGAGCTCACCGTCCTCCTCGACGGCGAAGCTCGTCCCGGCGAAGTAGCGGAAGAAGAGCCGCGGCAGCTTGGTCGCCATGCGGCGTCCGCCCCACCAACCGTCGACGACGGCCACCACGGGACCGTGGTCTGCTTCTTCCAGGTGTCTGATCTTCACGACAGTACAGTCTACGAGACGGCGGCGAACGACGCCGCGCGGAGGCATTCGACGGCCTCCTACACCTCCCGGGTCAGCGTGGCGACCTCGGCGGGGTCGAGAGGTTCGCGGCGCGAGGTGCCGAGGGTGACGCGGCGGACGAAGCCGGCGCCCACGAGCCTCGGGACGTAGGAGGGGAAGGTGTGGAGAAAAAACTTGCCCGGTCCGCGGCGGCGGGCGGGGCGGTGTTCGATCCAGAGCATAGGGCGTTCCAGTTCGGGCAGGCCATCGGGGAAGTGGTCACGGATGATCTCTGCCGCCAGATAGCCGGCCGCCTCCCTGGTGAGCACGCCGCCGGCCTCAGGGAGCTCCTCGCAGACCACCACGGGTGCGTCCCCGTCGGCGCCCTTGTAGAGGCGGATCCAACATCCAGACCCGAGCCCGTAGCCCGTCCGGTGGTGCATGTATTCGTGCGTGAGGTTCATCTCGTCCCCATAATCGTTCCTTACAGACTGGACCCCCGCCAGGCCCGAAGCAACTCCTCTTCCCGCACCCGCGAGATACCGGCCTCGATCTCCGCTGTCTCCCTCCCCGCCTCCGGACCGGGCACGTCCCGGACGGTCTCCCCCAGCGGCCGGAAAGCGAGACCCGCCCCGACGGCCCGGCCCACGTCCACCGCGAGGATGCCCGCCATCCCTCCGGTGATCCAGAACGGCATCTCCTCCCACGGCTTCACGCCCGAATCCAGCAAGAACCTCTCGGACGCCCAGACGAACCGGGCGTCGCCCCCCGTGGCGGCCCGGATCTCCTCGAGCATCCCGCGCATGGTCAGCCTGTGTTCTGGTCCCGTGGCGTTGTACACGCCGGTCCGCTGCTCTTCGGCCATGCGCAGCATCCATCCGGCAAGGTCTCGCGCGTCGATGAGCTGGACCTGCTGCCCGGGGTCCCCGGGGGCGAGCACCTCTCCCCCTTCTTCCACCCGGCGACGCCAGTACGGGAAGCGGCCCGTGTAGTCGTGGGGGCCGACGATCATGCCGGGACGCACCACAAGCGACCGCCCCGGCATCGCCGCCTCCACCGCCTGCTCGCACCCGACCTTGAGCCCGCCGTAGAGCTCCCAGTCAAGCTCCTCCGGCTCCGGGTCCGGCGGCTCCAGAACAGGGGCGTCCTCGTCTATTCCCGTCCGGCCAAAGTCCGCGTAGACGGAGATACTCGAGACGAAGGTGTAGTGTTCCACCGAATCGGCCAGGACTTCAGCGGAATGGCGCGCCTCGCGGGGCAGGTAGCCGCTGGTGTCGATCGCCGCGTCCCAGCTCCGCCCCCGCAGCGCCGACAAGTCCCCGCCGCGCTCCCCGCGTAGCTCCTCGACGTCCGGGAAGAGCCCGGGGTTGCTCTCTCCCCGGTTAAAGAGCGTTACCCGGTGCCCGCGTTCGAGCGCCTCCCCGGCCAGGTGGCGGCCGAGGAACCTGGTGCCGCCGAGGATCAAGAGGTCCATCGTTCTGGCGCTACCCCGCCTCTCCGGGGCGGGTGACGACCTGGTCGATGACGCCGTACTGCACGGCCTCTTCAGGGCTCAGGATGTAGTCGCGGTCGGTGTCGCGCTCGATCTTCTCGAACGGCTGGCCCGTCGCCTCCGCCATGATCTCGTTGATCCTGCGCTTGGTGAAGACGATCTCCTTGGCGTGGATCTCCACGTCCGAGGCCTGCCCCCCGATGCCGCCCTGAATGGCCGGCTGGTGCAGCAGTATGCGCGTGTTCGGCAACGCGCTCCTCTTGCCCTTGGTCCCCGCCGCGAGCAGGAAGGCCCCGGCGGACGCCGCCATCCCCAGAGCGGTCGTCGCCACGTCGGCGTTGACGAAGCGCATGGTGTCGTACATCGCGAGCATGGCCGAGATGCTCCCGCCGGGCGAGTTGATGTACATGTTTATGTCCTGCTCGGGGTCCTCGGAGTCGAGGTGAAGGAGCTGCGCCATCACCACGTTCGCGACCTGATCGTCCACGGGGGTGCCCAGGAAGATGATCCTGTCCTTCAAGAGCCGCGAGTAGATGTCCATCGTCCGCTCGCCACGGGGGCTCTGCTCCGTCACGTACGGGATTACCAGCCTAGGATCTGAACCCATCGTACAGTCCACCTCTCTCTCGCCTACGGGCTATACTTGCACGAGAGTAACATTGATGTAGTGTTTCGGCAAGTTTTTTGCAGTGTTTTGGAGGTAGAGGACTTTGGAGCCGGATCGTTTGCGGGTGCTCAGGATGCGGGCTGTGATGAGCCAGGAGCAGTTGGCGGACAGGAGCGGGGTTGCGAGGGATACGATCTCGAAGCTGGAGACGGGCCAGCGCAGGGCCTACCCTTCCACGATCCGCAAGCTCGCCCTCGGCCTCGACGTGAAGCCGCAGATGCTCATGGGCGGCGTAGAATATTTGGATGAAGGACCTGTGGAGAGTGCTGGGGAGGCGCCCGAGAAGGCCGACCCCGACAGGAAGATCGGGTTCTAGGACCATCAGCTCCGCCGGAACGATGCGCGTCGGGCTCATCGACGCCGTGGAAAGGGTGGGCGAGTCGGCCTGGCGCCCGCTGGAGGCGCCTGACTTCCCGTTCTTCGACTACGAGTTCCTGGACGCGCTGGAGAGGTCTGGGAGCGTGGGAAGGGGCAGCGGGTGGTCGCCGGTCCACCTCGTCTGCGAGCAGGACGGGCGACTCGTGGGCGCCATGCCCCTCTACCTCAAGACAGACTCCTACGGCGAGTACGTCTTCGACTGGGAGTGGGCGCACGCCTACCACCAGAACGGGATAGCTTACTACCCGAAGCTCGTCGCAGCCGTCCCCTTCACACCGGCGACGGGCCCCAAGATGCTCGTCGGTCCCGGCGCCGACCGGGAGGCCGTCACGAGGGCGCTGCTCGACGCGGCCAGGGAGGTCGGCGAGGAGAACCGGGCGAGCTCGACGCACGCGCTCTTCGTGCCGGGGGGGGATCTTGGGAATTTCGAGGAGCGAGGGTTCGCGGTCCGCCACTCGCTTCAGTTCCACTGGCGCAACCGCGGGCACGATTCGTTCGATGACTACCTCGGGGCGCTCACGAGCAAGCGGCGGCGTCAGATCTCCCGCGAGCGCCGCCAGCTCGACGAGGATCTGACGATAGAGCGGCTGACCGGGGACGCCCTACGGCCGGAGCACGCGGACATGATGTACCGCTTCTACATGTCGACCGCCGACAGGAAGTGGGGCTCTCCTTACCTCAACAGGCAATTCTTCGGGGAGGTCTTCCGGACGATGAAGGACCGCCTGCTCTTCGTGCTCGCAAGTGACGGGAGGGGGCGGCCGGTGGCGGGGACCATCAACTTCTACAAAGACGGGGCGCTCTTCGGGCGTCACTGGGGGGCGGTCGAGGAGAGGAGGAACCTGCACTTCGAGCTCTGCTACTACCAGACCATCGAGTTCGCCATCGGGCGGGGGATCAAGCTCTTCGAAGCCGGGGCGCAGGGCGAGCACAAGCTCGCGCGCGGCTTCCTCCCCACGCTCACCTACAGCGCCCACGACCTCAGGCACCCGGCCTTCAGGCGGGCCATCGGCCGGTTCGTCGAA
>CADCUT010000226.1 GCA_902805975.1 uncultured Rubrobacteraceae bacterium
CGGGGAGATGGGCGGGGTATGGTCGCCCCCGATCAAGCTGCTGGACGGGATCTGGTTCGCCATAGGCGACGGCTGGATCGGGCCGGCAGAACGCTTCACGAGCGGCTACGGCCACACGAAGATGGAGCTCCCCGGCCCGGGGGGTCTCAGGGTAGAGAGGACGGACTTCGTGCCCGACGGCAAGCGGTCCGTCCTCGTCGGCCTCACCTTCGGCTCGGATGAGGCGAGGACCGTCAACCTGAAGATGGACGCCCACTCCGAGCTGATGGGCGCCTACCCCTGGGGCGAGACGACCCCGAACCAGAAGAACTTCAACCTGGAGGACGAGGTCTCCGTCGAAGACGGCAGGCTCGTCTTCCGAGAGGAGGGCACGCCTCCCGAAGAGAACGCCCCGCCCCACGACTGGGCGGCGGTCGTCGGATCCAACCTGGATCCAACCGGCAGCGACACGGGCGAGGGCTTCCGAGGGCCACAGGACCCCGCGGACGTCTGCCCCGCCCCACCGGACGAGAACGACGAGCCGGAGGGCGGCTGCGACGATACGGCGCTCGGCAAAGGCAAGGGCGGCCAGCTCCGCTACGAGGTCGAGGTGCCCGCGGAGGAGGAGAGGACCGTGTGGTTCGCCATCTCCGGCGCCAACTTCGACGGCCAGAACCCGGACGATGCGAAGGCGGCGGCGCTCGACGCGAACGTCTCCGCCCTCGAAGACCCGGATGCGCTGCTGCAGGAGAAGGTCTCTGGGAGGAGAGAGCTCGCGAAGAATACCAGGCTCATGTTGCCCGACGACACCCGGCTGCGGCGGGGCATCCGCTGGAGCAAGCAGAACCTCGCGGACTCCATACAGATAGCGAGAGACCTGGAGGTCCGGGAGACCAACGCCGGCGAGAACTACCCGCCGCCGGAGGGAGGCCTGGAGAAGGCGCGTTTCCTCGGCGCGGGCTTCCCCGATTACCCCTGGCTCTTCGGCACCGATGGAGAGTACACGGCCTTCGCCAGCGTCGGCGTCGGCCAGTTCGGCCCCATAAAGGACCACCTGAGGGCCCTGAAGGACGTGAGCCTTATAGACAACGGCGACTCGGGCAAGGTGGTCCACGAGGTCGTCTACGACGGCTCCGTCTTTTTCGGCTCCAACGACGATGAGGGCAACACCGATGAGACCTCCAAGTTCCCTTCGGCCGTCGCACTCCTGTGGCGCTGGACCGGCGACGACGCCTTCCGCGACGAGATGTACGATTTCACGAAGAAGAACATGCGGTACGTCTTTCGGGAGCTGGACGAGGACGGGGACGGATGGCCCGAGGGCCTCGGCAACGTAGAGCGCGAGGGCATGGGCGAGGAGAAGCTGGACAACGCCGTCTACACCATCCGCGGCCTCTACGACCTCGCTGACATGGCCGAGAGCAAAGGAGACGAGGAGACCGTCCGGTGGGCCGGTCAGCGCGCCAGGGAGATGGAGAAGCGCTTCGAGGAGGCGTGGTGGTTCGGGAAGGAGGGGGCGACGCAGTATGCCGACTCGCTCGACCGGTCTCCCGTCGGGGACGCAAACGAGCAGATCTTCCAGCGACACTGGATCGGGGGCACCCCCATGGACGTGGAGTTCCCGGCGGATAGGGGTCAGGCCCGGCCCGGCCTCGCCTCGCGCGGGCACGCCACCGCCGCCCTAGAGGAGCGCGAGGGCGACTGCTATACGGCCCGCTTCGGCATGTACCACACGGGCACGGGTCCGACGGAGGCCGAGGGCGGCAACCAGGGCGCCTCCTGCGACGAGCACGTCTCCGAGGTTCCAAGCGAGCGCAACATCTTTACGCTGAACACAGCCATCATGGCCGTTGGCGAGGGCAACTACGGCAGGCTCGGCCCCGACCAGCAGCAGCGCTACGCCGATGCGAACGTCGACCTGCAGCTCATCCCCGAGGAGCAGCCCGGCGCCATGCCCGAGATAGCGCCCTCACCGGACTACGCGGACGGCGGCTCGAAAGACAAACCCTTTAACGAGCGGGCGATGGTCCTGCAGGCGTGGGGGGCCTACGGCACGATCTGGCCCGTCCTCCACCAGTGGCTCGGCGTCCGCCCGGACCTGGGCCGCGGAGAGCTCGCGGTCGTCCCCCAGGTGCCGCCCGACTCCTCCCCCATCTCCGCGCGCAACGTCCGGCTCGGCAACGGCTCCATCCGCGTGAGCGCCGAAACCGGGAATGGGACGTACCGCACCACCATCAGGCCCGCCGTAAAGCTCGAAAGCCTCACCGTCGGCCACACCCTCCCGCTTGACACAGAGGTCCGCTCCGTCACTCTGAACGGCGAGAAGGTAGGACGCAAGATCAACACCACCAACCGCGGCAAGGAGGTGTTGGTCGATGCTCCGACGACCGGGGAGCAGACACTGATCGTAAAGACAGCGGGGTAGTACCGCGGTCCGCACCGCCGGACCGCACCGCCGGACCGCACCGCCGGACCGCACCCCGGTTGGGTGTACGGCTACCTTTTCCCGACATGCCGGCGCGGCCCGTCCGACGGATGGATGTTCCGGACCGCGTACCCGAGGAGGCGCCGAAAGGGGTGCACCCGAGGCCGCCGTCGGAGCCCTCCTCTCCGGGTCGTCAACCTGCTTCGATAGAACCGAACGCTACAAGACGTGGCGCTCGAAACCATGTATGTCGACTGAACCCCGAGTTGGGGGCGGAACGATCCCTCGCGGTTGGCCGGCCCTGAGCGCGGGACGCTCGGTCTCGTGGGCGCCCGAGGTCCCCCGATGCGCCTCTGCGGAGACGCCCTCCCTGGCGCCCGCGCTCCCCCGCCGCAACCTCCCTAGCGCCTCGGCCAGCGCCCCGCCGCGGAGGCCCAGTGTCTCTTCCCGCGCGACAATCTCGCCGATGGCGAAGTAAGCCTCCTGCTCGCGGGCACACGGCCCGCAGAAGGCCACGCCCCGGATCTCTGCGACCGCCGGGCGTGGGCAGGGGCTCCCCGCCCTGCTTCGCACCTGGCAAGGTGCCGGTTTAGACGATGCGTTCATGGAAGCCCCTTTCCCACGGAACGGCAGCACTTCTTCAGACCCCCGTCCGAAAGCCCCTAGACGGCCCCCTTGAGGGCGTTGCCCGCGCTGAAGGAGGGGACCTTCTGGGCCGAGATCTTCATCTTCTCGCCCGTCTGGGGGTTCCTTCCATCCCTGGCCTTGCGCTCCTTGACGGAGAACTTGCCGAAGCCCGTTATCCTGACCTCCTCGCCGCCCTTGAGCGCCTCGGTCACCACCCGCTCGAAGGCCCCGAAGTGCCTCTGGGCCTCGCCCTCGGGCACGCCTGCCTCCTCGGCGATCCTCTCGATTAGCTCCGTCTTGTTCATGGCCTCTCCTCTCTGCCGCCGACTTTTCGCTCTGCGGCGGCTCTATTGGCGTTCCTTGCTCCCTGTTTGTACGGGAAGGGACGCCGCTTCCCATCCCCGCGCCGGCGGCGGGTTTGGCGGAGCGGACCCCGTTGGGGTGCTCCGCGGTGGCACACACCACATCTGGCACAAGCGCTTCGGGGGCGGGGACCCTGAGCGGCGAACGTTGGGGCCCGGTCCCCTCGATCCGACGTCCGGGGGGCCGTCCGAAAGGCGGCCCGGGCGATCCTCGCCCGTGCTCTCCACCAGAACGCGGCGTCACGACCCGGCTTCGGGAACCGGGCGCGTCAGGCGCCGGCCTCGAACTCTATCTCGGATCCCAAAGGTGGACACCCGAAGCGCTCCCAGGCGCTGCCGCCGCGCAGGAAGAGCTCCATCCACACCGTCTCCCCGCCCGAGGCGTCCCTCCAGCCGCTGCTCCCGGGGGCGAAGGCCAGCTCCCCTTCCTCAACCCCGAAGGTCCCGTCGCTCGCCTTGGCCGTGAACTCCTCGTCGCCGATGCGGACCCGCACGGCCGCGCCCGGCTCGATGCCGTACGCGCCGCCCTCGATGGTCGTCTTCAAATTGCCGTAGCCGTCCACGTAGGCGAGGCGGTTCTCGGGAACTCCTGGGACGGCTGTGGGGTCCATCCCCTCGCCCAGAGCGTCAGGGCGGCCAAGGGCGATGTCGGCTGCGGCCTCGGGGAAGAGGTCGCGGGAGCGGAACTGGGAGCCTTCGGCGGGGACGGGGGCCCACCTGAGCTCCACGGCCTCGTCGCGGACAAAGGAGAAGGCGTAACCGGCGTTCACCCCGACCACGCGCACCCCGTTCGGCAGCAGCGCGTACGCCAGGCGCTCCCCCTCGTTTCCCTCGCGGGCCTCCCCCTCGTCCTCGCGGGGCGCGACGTTGTGATAGACGATGGTGCCGGGCGGGGCCGGGTTCAGGCCGAGCTGCGCGACGCAGAAGCCGGCGGCGAGCGTGGCGAACGGTGGCACGGGCACGGGGACGATCTCGGCGTCCGGGAGGTGGAGCTTTACGCGCCCGACGACCTCGGCGAACGCCAGATCCCCGTGCCCGTAATCCGCGACTATGTGAACCAGCATCCCCGCCCCCCGACGTCGTCCGCGACCTTCCTGCAGCGGAACTCTACCCCGGAGGCCCGAAGAGCGCCACCACGGATCGCCTGGCAGGTCGAATCGGCTGGGTACGGGAACGGATGGACGAAAGGCCAGGGGCGCCCGTAATTCCGGATACCCGCCCCGGAATTACGGGCAACAAGCCGGCGAACGCCGAGCTTCTTGTGTGCCGCCTTCTTCATCTGCGCTCGTACCTGTTGTTGGGTTGCTTTGCTTGCGCGGCTCTGACCACGCACGCCACTCAGCCTGAGCCTTGTCACGCTTCTCTTCTTCCGACCTTGACCTACGCCTGAAGTCCAGCTTCGAAAGCCCGTAGCCGGCCGAGAGGAAGACCAAGGCGCCACCGGCGACCGCTAACCGTACTCTTTTGTCGAAAGTTGGGACCAGATGCCAAGGGCACTTATCGAATGAATACTTATCAGTGATGCATCGGACGCTGCGGGAGGTGCGCGGACTTGCAAATCCTGCACTTCTAAGCGAAAGCGAGTTTCTATGGTCGGGTTCGTTGGGCGTTGCCCCGTATTGCATTCCCAGTGATGTCAAAGCGGTGTCAAGTTCATAGCGACGCTCACGTAATTGGTTGCGTAACTTGGTGGATGGGTAATGTTTCAGTACCCTGAACCCTATGCTCGTCAACTTCCACGGGAGGGAGCACATCCTGTACCGCCTGGCCGCGACCTATGAGGAGAAGGTGGGCGGCTTCGCCGTACCCGACCTCTAGAGCCCGCCGCAGAGGAGTCCCGAGCAGCTCATGAGTTCCAAGCCACGCAGTGCCGTAGTCCACCCGGTTGGACGGCTAGAGTCTCCGGTCGAGATCCTGGTAGACCGCTGGGGCGTCTCCCACATTTACGCCGCCTCGGCCGACGACGCCTTCTTCGCCCAAGGCTTCAACGCGGCCCGCGACAGGCTCTGGCAGATAGACCTGTGGAGGCGGCGAGGCCTGGGTCTCCTTTCCGAGGTGCTTGGCCCCGCCTTCGTCGAGAAGGACCGCGCTGCCAGGCTCTTCCTCTACCGCGGTGACATGCGTGCCGAGTGGCTGTCCTACGGCTCGGACACCAAGCGTGTGGCGACCGCGTTCGTCGCGGGCGTCAACGAGTACGTGCGGCTCACCGAAGCGGACCCGGGCCTCCTGCCCATGGAGTTCCGCGTGCTCGGCTACGAACCCGCCCGCTGGGCCCCCGAGGACATCGCGCGCATCAGGGGACACGGTCTCTTCGGCAACCTGGAAGGCGAGGTGCTGCGGGCGATGGTGCTGCGGGATTTCGGGCCTGAGGCGGAGGCGCTGCGCCGGCGCCTCGAGCCCCCGCACGCCGTCACCGTACCGGAGGGACTTGACCTCTCCCTCGTCTCCGACGAGGTCCTCGCGGTCTACCGGCTCGTCAGGGAGCCGGTCGCGCTCGGCGGCGAGGCAGTCGCAGAGGTAGGGCCCGAGGGCTCGAACAACTGGGTCATAGCGTCGTCGCGAACGGCCACAGGACGCCCGATCCTGGCGAACGATCCGCACAGGGCACAGTCTGTCCCGTCGTTGCGCTACGCGGTCCACCTCTCGGCGCCGGGGATGGACGTGGTCGGGGCCGGCGAGCCGGCCCTGCCCGGGGTCTCAATCGGCCACAACGGACACATAGCTTTCGGCCTCACCATCTTCGCCATCGACCAGGAGGATCTCTACGTTTACGAGACGAACCCCGAGAACCCCTCCGAGTACCGCTACAAAGGTCGCTGGGAGCCGATGGAGGTCGAGGAACAGAGCATCCCGGTGAGGGACAACGATCCAACCAGGACCCAGCTGAAGTTCACCCGCCACGGGCCCGTGATCCACGAGGATCTCCAGAAAAACGTTGCCTTCGCGGTGCGGGCCGCGTGGCTGGAGCCCGGCATGGCCCCCTATCTCGGCAGCATCGACTACATGAGGGCCAGGGACTGGGACGGTTTTCTGGCGGCGATGAACCGCTGGGGCGCCCCCGGAGAGAACCAGGTCTACGCAGACACCGAAGGAAACATCGGGTGGAAGCCCGGCGGCCTCGTCCCCCGCCGCCCGAACTGGGACGGTCTCCTCCCCGTCCCCGGAGGAAGGGATGATTTGAGGAAAATCGTCCGTTAAGGGGCTCGCGCTCCTCCGGCATCGACCCTCAGATCTTTTCCGTTACGAGTTCTCGGTAGCCATCTCGCCCGTTTTCGGCCGCTGCTGCCACGATTCGGGGCGAAACTCGCGCCGGAAAGGACATTCCCTTACGAGTCTCCCGGTCCGGTAGTGTCGGGATTAGCCTTTGGCCCCTACTGCGATTAGCGCGCCCGCGGGCGCGGCCGGAGGGCGCGGTCGCCGTGGCGCAGTCTGCCTCACGGGACCGGCGCGCACAAGCGCCTGGCGGCCTCGACGATCACGGCGCGGTGGGCAGCGAGGCGCTCGGGGGAGTAGGGGTCGGCGTCGGCGGCGGCGAGCAGGTCCTGGGGGCTCGTGAGCCAGCTCGAGGTCAGCCCCTGGACCAGCACGAGCAGGTCCGTCGGGGGAAGCCCGCTCGCCGTGAGACCGCTTCCGCCAGCCATCGCCTCGACCTTCTCGGCGTAGACGTCGGCCGTGTCGGGGCCTGAGGCGGGCCGCTCGAGGTGGCGCCACATGCCCATCCTGAGCGCCTCGGGGTGGTCGAGCAGGTAATCGAACATCCTCCCCGCGTACCCCGGCAGGTCGTCCTCGGTCAACGGTACGGCCCCGACGAGGCCGCCGATCACCCGCCGCAACGCGGCGTTGAACAGCCCCTCCTTGCTCCCGAAGTACACGTAGATGGACCGCTGGTTCGCCCCGGAAACGTCGGCGATGCGGCCGACGCGACCGCCGGCCAACCCGTGCGCGGCGAACTCCCCGATCGCCGCGTCCAGTATCCGGTTCCGGGTCGCCGCGGAGTCTCGAACCATGGCAGGATTCTAGCAGAAGGTACAGAGTAAGTAACCGGTTGTTGACAAACGGGAAGCCTGGGTGTATCTTGCGAACTATTCGGTTACTTACTAGAGGAGAAAACGGTGGGAACGAGGCTTGAGGGCAAGACGGCGCTGGTGACGGGCGCGACCAGCAACATAGGGCGGGCCATCGCGACGGCGTTCGCCGCGGAGGGGGCGCGCGTCGTCGTGACGGGGCGCAGCGAGGAGCGGGGCGCCGAGGTCGTCGGGGAGATCCGGGCGGCCGGGGGCCGGGCGGACTTCGTCTACGCCGACCTCGACGGGTCGGCCGAAGCCTCCCGCGGGCTGGCCGGGGAGGCAAACCGGGTGCTGGGCGGACGCATCGACGTGCTCGTCAACAACGCCGGCGTCTTCCCGCCCAACCCGACGACCGACACCGGCGGGGACCTGCTCGACCTCGTCTGGGCCGTCAACGTCAAGGCTCCCTACCTCTTGACCGCCGAGGTCGCGCCCCGGATGGCCGCGCAAGGCGGGGGCGCGATCATCAACCTCGGCTCGTGGCTCTCACGCCTGGGCGCTCCGGTCGCGACGGCGTACAACGCTACCAAGGGCGCGATGGAGACGCTCACCCGCGACTGGGCGGCGGAGTTCGGACCCTCCGGCGTGCGCGTGAACGCCATCGCCCCGGGCGTCATCCAGAACCCGACGTTCGGCGGCGCGCCGGAGGGTTCGGATCTCGCGATGAGGGGCACGCCGGCCGGCACCAGCGGCCCGCCGGAGGCCATCGCCCACGCCGCCGTCTACCTCGCCAGCGAGGAGGCCGCCTTCGTCCACGGGAGCGTCCTCGACGTCGACGGCGGGCGCGGCAGCGTCGCGGTGGTGGGCGCCGCCTAGCGAACCAAGCACCAAAACCCACCGGGGCAGCGCGCCCCGGTGGCGACCGCCTAGCCCTGCCGCGTGGCGGGCCAATCACCCCGGAACCGGAAGGCGACCCCATGCAGCTAGGAATACACTTCGCGAACTTCGCGCTCCCGGGAGGGCCGGAATCCCTGGCGCCGACCCTGGCGGCCACGGCCCGCGCCGCCGAAGTGGGGGGCGCCTCGGACTTCACCGTGATGGACCACTTCTTCCAGATGGAGTCCTTCGCCACAGCCCAAGACCCGATGCTGGAGGGATACACCTCGCTCGGTTTCGTGGCCGGCCAGACGCGGCGCATTACCCTCGGCACCCTGGTCACCGGGGTCACCTACCGCCATCCCGGGCTGCTGGCGAAGACCGTCACCACCCTCGACGTCCTCTCCGGCGGGCGGGCGATGCTGGGGATCGGGGCAGCGTGGTACGAGCGCGAGCACCGGGGCCTCGGCGTGCCGTTCCCGCCGGTTGGGGAGAGGTTCGAGAGGCTGGAGGAGACGCTGGAGATCTGCGAGCTGATGTGGGGCGACGACGACGGGCCGTACGAGGGCCGCCACTACCGGCTGGAGGAGACGATCTGCTCCCCGCGCCCGGTCCAACGGCCAGCGCCGAAGATCCTCATCGGGGGCATGGGCGAGCGCAAGACCCTCCGGCTCGTCGCGCGCCACGCCGACGCGTGCAACCTGTTCGCCTCCGATCCGGCGGTCATAAGACACAAGCTCGAAGTGCTGGAGCGCCACTGCGAAACCGAGGGCCGCGACCCCTCCGGCATCGAGAAGACCATCATCACGGGCTCCGACCCCCTCGACGACGCGGGCGCCTTCGTCGCTGGCATGGAGGAGTACGCCCGTCTTGGGATCGGGAAGGTCTGGGTGGGGCCGCCCGGACCGGAGCCGGCGGCGTGGGTCGAGAAGGTCACCGAGAAGGTCGTCCCGAGGCTGCGGGACCTGTAGCGGGGCGATCGCCCGCCACGACGGTGGCCGGTGCCGGCCGGAGGAACCGAACCCCCGGAGCGTCTCCGGCGGTCGTCGAGGGCGAATCGGGGACCCCGACGTCGATCCGGTGCCTCACGAGATCCGACCGCTGCCGTACAATTTTCCCGCAGCCTGTTGAAAAACGGCTAAGGCCATGGCATGGGCTGGCGTGAGCTGAACACCTCGGCCGGGAACCGCTCGTCGAAGTGGATCTCCTCGACCTCCAGGGCGTCGAAATCCTCGCCCCCCAGCCGCGAGGCGCAGCGCAGCAGCACGCCGCGCTCTGAGTCCACCAGGAACTCGTACTCGTCCGCCCCCCACCACAAGGGCTCCGGCCAGTGGTCCCACTCCTCGGCCGGCACGCCCACCAGCCTTATGGCCTCCCGGCCCGCCTTGCGCGTCACGCCCTCCACCCTCAGTTCGCGGCTTTCCAGCGGGAAGCCCGCGATGCCGTCGAAGTCGAAGAGGTAGGTGCTCCAGAAACCGTCCTGGGCCATCCAGAGCCACGGGGGGTCGCCCTCGGGCGGGCCACCGCCGATGCGGGCCGACACCGCGGTGCTCGGGCCCGAAACCCGCCCGTCCCAGGCGCTTATGTGCACCCCGCCGCCGGGGTACACCTCCCGCGGCAGCTCCACCTCCAAGCGGTCGCGGACGCCACGTTCGGGGCTCACCTTCGCGTACCACACCCGGCAGCGCCAGCCGAAGGGCCCATCGGGCTCGGCGTACCCTACCTCCTCCGAGGCATCGGACGACCCAGCGGTTTCGAGCCTGTGGGCCTCGCTCGCGCGGTAGCGATCTCGGAGGATTCTCATAGTGGCGCCGTCGCCGCGGTGGCGCAGCGCGGCGCGAACCGTCTCGTAGCGCTCGGGCGCCGAGCAGATGAGCTCGAGCACGTTCTCGGGGTCCATCCGCGTCTCCTCTTCCTTGATACGCCTGCGGGGTTAGTGTAGCCGCGCGGTTCGACGCGCGGCTAGCATGATCGCATGTACCCCCGACGCGGGAGGCCGCAGAACCATGATGGGCGCCAAGGCACGCAACTTCTCACCGCTACCCAAGGACCTCTCGCTCGAAGAGCTGGTGCCGGAGGAGCTGGTGCCGGAGGATCACTTCTACCGCCGCCTGGAGGCGCGGCTGGACCTCACTTTCGTCCGGGAGCTGGTGCGACCGCTCTACGCGCGCGGAGGCAGGCCGTCGGTGGACCCGGTCGTCTTCTTCAAGCTTCGGCTCGTCATGTTTGTTCTTCGAGGACCTCCGCTCGGAGCGCCGGCTCATGAGTGTGGTGGCAGACAGCCTGTCCCTGAGGTGGTACCTGGGCTACGACCTCCACGAGCCCCTGCCCGACCACTCCAGCCTCACGAAGATCCGCGAACGCTACGGCTTGGAGGTCTTCAGGGGCTTCTTCGACCGGATCGTCGAGATGTGCGTCGAGGCCGGCTTGGTGCGGGGCGAGGAGTTGTTCGTCGACTCGACCACGGTTCGGGCCAACGCCGCGAAAGGGGCGCTCGTTCCGAGGTGGTACGCGCGGGAGCGTCTCGGCGGGCTGTTCGGCGAGCGGCCCGCCGATGCCGACGGCGAAGCTGGGGCGGCGGCCGACGCGGCCCTGCCGAGCGCGGACGACGCGGACCTCCAAGCCCTAAACTCCGCCCGCGAGGACTTCGTCTCCGGCGCCGGGAGGTATGGCACGAAGTCTCGCACCCCGAACCCTAACAAGATGAGCGACCAGGTGGTGAACCGCACCGATCCCGACGCCTGCCTCGCCGGGCACGTCAAAGGTACGGCGAGGATGGGCTACAAGGCCCGCTACGTGGTGGACGGGGGGAAGGCCAGGGTCATCCTCACCGCCCTCGTGACCAAGGCGGACGTCAAGGACAACCAGCCCATGCTCGACCTCCTCCGGCACACCACCTTCCGCTGGAAGCTCCGCCCGCACCACGCGACCGGCGACTCCGTCTACGGCACCATCCCCAACGTGAAAGCCTTGGAGCAGGCGGGCATCCGCGCCTACATGCCGGTCATCGACTACACCTGGGGAAAGCGGTCTCTCTTCCGCAAGGACGACTTCGCCTACGACGCCGAGCGCGACGTCTACTGGTGTCCCGACGGGGAGGTGCTTCGCAACACCGGGGCGAGGAAGAAGCTGAGGCTCACCCGCTACGTGGCCGACCCCGAGACCTGCGACGCCTGCCCCCTAAAGCCCAGATGCACCGAGGGTATGAGCGGCCGGGCGGTCAACCGCAACTTCGACAAGCGTACTTCGAGAGGGTCAAGGGCTACTACGGGCTCGCGGCCTACAAGAAGGCGATGAGCAAGCGCAAGGTGTGGATAGAACCGATGTTCGCCGAGGCCAAGCAGTGGCACGGGATGGAGAGGGTGAGGCTCAGGACCCTCGAGAGGGTCAGCGCCGAGGTCCTCGTCACGGCGACCGGCCAGAACGTGAAGAGGCTGCTGAGCTTTTGGGGTCGGGGACCGAGAAAGTTGGTCCAGGCCGCGGTACTAAAGCACCCCGGCGGCTCGTGCCGAGGACACGTCTACCACCGTTCAGCGGTTCGACGGAGCGTTTTTCAACAAGCTGCCCGCAATCATGATGCTGTTGGCGAATTCGTGAGCGGAGCAGCATACTTCCGAGACAGGTCCAGATGGCCGACCGTCCGGAGGAGATCATGTCCCTGCGCCCCGAGCCGCTCCGCCCCGTTCCCGAAGAGACCGCCCGCGTAGCTCGTGCCGCGTTTCCGAAGGGAACGACGTACACGAGGATGAGGGACGAATTGGGGATCGTCTGGGAGGACGGGGACTTTGCCGACCTCTTCCCAAGGCGCGGGCAACCGGCCATGGCGCCGTGGCGGCTGGCGTTGGTGACCGTGATGCAGTTCGCCGAAGGTCTCTCCGACCGTCAGGCGGCTGACGCCGTGCGGGGCAGGATCGACTGGAAATACGCGCTATCTCTGGAGTTGGAGGATCCCGGCTTCGACTTCTCGGTTTTGAGCGAGTTCCGTTCGCGTCTGCTAGAAGAGGAGGGGGCGGCCGAGCGTCTGCTCCTCGAGAAGCTGCTCGCCGAGTGCAAGCAGCGCGGACTCCTCAAGAGCCGGGGCAAGCAACGCACCGACTCCACGCATGTGCTCGCCGCCGTCAAGGCCACCGGGAGGCTCGAGTGCATAGGCGAGACGATGAGAGCCGCGCTGAACGTGCTGGCTAGCGCTGCCCCGGAGTGGCTCACGAGATGGGCGCCACCCGAGTGGTACGAGCGCTACGGCCCGCGGGTGGAGGAGTTCCGGTTACCCAAGGCCGATGCCGAAAGGAAGAAACTAGCCGAGCAGATCGGTTCCGACGGGCTGAGACTCTTGGAAGCCGTCGAGGCGGAGGACGCCCCCGCGGGACTGCGCGACCTGGATGCGATCGGCACGCTGAAGCGTTTGTTGGCCGAGCAGTACCATCCTCCGGATGAACCGGGCGGCCCCGTGAGGCTGCGGGAACCGAAGGAGATGCCGCCGGCGGCGCAGACCCTGCAGTCCCCCTACGACCCGGAGGCCCGCTACTCCTGGAAGCGGGAGGTGAACTGGGTCGGCTACAAGGCGCACCTCACCGAGACCTGCGATCCGGAGGGACCGAATCTCATCACCGACGTCAGGACCACCTCCGCCACCACGCCGGACCTGAAGGTGCTGGGAGCGGTGCACGGTGCCCTCGAAGAAAGGAACCTCTTGCCGGGGGAGCACCTAGTGGACTCCGGCTACATGGGCTCCAAGGAGATGGCCGACAGCCTGGCGCAGCACGGCGTGGAGCTCTTCGGCCCGATGCCCCGCGACGGGAGCTGGCAGGCCAAGGCCGGGGAAGGGTTCGACGCGCTGGCGTTCCGTGTGGACTGGGACAAGCAGAGCGTCACCTGTCCCGAAGGCAAGAAGAGCAAGCAGTGGAAGCCCGCGCTCAACCGCCACGGCAGGGACGTGGTGGCCGCGATCTTCGACAAGAAGGAGTGCGCGGCGTGCCCGAGCCGCCCGCTGTGCACGCGCTCGAAGAGCACAGGGAGGGAGCTCACCCTGCGCCCGCAGCCGCAGCACCAGGCGCTGCGGAAGGCCCGAACGCGACAGAAGACCCGCGGGTTCTGGGAGGATTACCACGTCCGCGCCGGGGTGGAAGGGACCATCTCCCAGGGCGTCCGTGAGTGCGATTTGCGGCGCTCGCGCTACGTCGGGATGGCAAAGACCCACCTGCAGCACGTCATAACGGCGGTGGCGATGAACGTGGTCAGGCTGCTGGCGTGGTTCGCCGGAGTGCCGAAGGCCCAGACCCGCCTTTCGGCCTTCGCCAGGTTGGCGCCGGAGGCTTACTGATCGAGCCTGCGGCGGAATTCGCCAACAGCATCATGATCGGGTGACATGGCCAGCCATTCTCTCGTCTTCTCGAAAATGTCTGCCTCGATCGGCCGGACGAGCATGTACTCCAGCATGGAATAGTTGGTAACCAGGATATCCGGCGGGGCCGCCTGCATATCCCACCGGGAGAGCATCTCCGCACCGTCGGGGCGGGGCCAGCCGCCCGAGGAGCGCAGGTCTTCGCCCACGCTCTCCCAGCCCGTGGCTATCTTCCCGGCGTACTCCTTCCATCGGCGCCGTCCACGGTCCTCTTCCGGGTGCCCCGGCAACTCGGTCTGGCTCGTGTAACGGCCGAAGTGGATCAGGTTCCCTCTCAATTCGTTTTGCTGCCAGGCCAGGCTCTCGGATGAATCCAGGGTGGTCCGCAGCCGTCGCAGTTGGTCGTTGACGAGGGCGTTCATCGGGTACATGACTATGGCGCGCATGCCCGCGGGGCGGGCCTCGTGGCGTCTGCCGTGCTGCCACTGTTTTCGTCGGGCATTCCACTCCCCGGGCCCGGCGGGGCCGTTGGTAGACGGCCAGTGCACCGCTTCCCTCAATATGTCTGCGAGGATCGGCAGGTAGAAGCACTCCGTCTTGCCCGATCCCGTGCCACTGGCGACAACCACGTTCCGGGGCGAGCCGTTCTCGGCCCAAGAGGCTCTGAGCGCGGGCCGGCGCCCCCTCCTAGGTCCGCCGGCCCGCCTAAGCCGCGCATTTCTCAGGAGGCCCAGGCCCCGTCTATGCACAATCCGGGCCATCCTCGTGGCAAGAGCTCGGGCACGAAAAAACCCGGCGGCCCTAGGAGGGGGGTGATCATGGGCCGCCGGGCCTCACAACATTTTACTACCCGACCGGGCGGGGACAAACACGGAAGAGGCCCAGACATCAGCGAAGCCGTAGCCTATGGGGGGTGTCTTCCCAGAACGCGCCACGTCCGAAGTTCGCAGAACAACCCTTCCACGCACTCGGGTGAATAGGCGTCTGTCGGCCGAGGAGAGCCGACGAGCTAACACGAACCGCTGACCTGCCCATTGCGGGTGGGTTACTCAGTCGCAGACGCGACCGTTATTGAATCTGCGTTAGGTCCACCCGCCGAGTGCCATCCCGCTCCAGAACGACGCGCACCATAGTCCTGGGGTTTGTACTAAGAGCATGACGTCTCCGTCATGTCTTGGGAACGCTACAGGTCCTTCGAGCGCATGTGAACACGACAGCGACCTGCCGGACGAGCAGGGCAAAGGAGAGCGCAGGATGCTTTCCTTTACTGGGGCTCCCTGACGACGTGCAAGTTGAGCTTGCCAGGCAAGAACACATTGCGCGACCATTGCACGGGGCGGGCGTCGTGAGGGTTGTCCGTCTCCTGGTACATGGTTTCCGTCACCGAGAGTACGGCTGAAGGTTCCTCCAAGCCGAGCGCCTTCCCTGTAGCATCGTCGGGCCCCGCTATAGCGGCATCGATGAGCAACTCGCTGAAGCCTACAGGGACGCGCTCGGAGGCCAAGACGTCGAGCAGCATTGCGTCGGGACGAAAATTCTTCCTGACCACATTAGCGTCGATGACGTCTTCGGGCACCAAATCGACCATCCATGCCATCGGTTCCCCATCTGCAAGCACGACCCGGGATACCTCGACCAAGCGGCTGCCCTCCGGGACCTCCAGCACCTCGGCCTCTTCCGGCCCCGCGCCGCTTGTGCGGACGCGGAGGTTCTTGCTGCTCAGCTCCAACCCCAGGCGACGGGCCATGACCGTGTAGGTCTCCAATTTCCCCAGCCCGGTCTCCCTGCTGCCCAGCTTTAAGCCTAGGGGCCCTGACCTTAGCCCGTCGCCCACCGGCGCCCGGGCGAGGAACGTCCCACTCCCTCGTCGCCGCTCCAAAATTCCCCGCTCGACAAGACGCGCGAGCCCCGAGCGAACCGTCACCCTGGAGACCCCGAGGCTCTTCACCAGCTCTGCCTCGGGCGGGATCCTCTCCCCGAGCCTGTAATGATTCTTCACTAGCAGGTCCTCGATGCGTCTCTCGACTTGCACGTACAAGGGATCCTTGCTCAACGGCTCCCCCACGCGGTTCTGCTCAGCCTCGCCCAACGACGCTCCCTTTCGACATGTTTGTAACTTATTGTAGCAGGTGGCAAGAAGGTTCTGTAACGCCCCGATGCGGCATGAAGCGCACAAAACAAGACCGTCATGCAAGATATCGATTGGACTTTTTGAAATACAAATATGTACGTGTTAATGTTTTATTAGTATTGGGGAAAGGGATCCGCTATTCGTAGGTCCGAGACCGAACAAGGAGGGACGGAAGATGGCGCAGACCCGTAGATCGAGTGTTGCAGCGGCAGACTTGCTAGCGCCGTTAACGGGTGAGGAGATCTCCGCGGCGGTCGGAATTCTGACTGAGGAGCGCGAGCTAGGCGCGAAGAGCCGCTTTGCGGGGGTGTACCTGAACGAACCACCCAAGGAGAAGGTGCTCGCCTACAAGTCAGGTGAGGAAGCCCCTGAGCGCGAGGCATTCGTCATCGTGCTCGACGGCTCCAACGGGGAAACCTACGAGGCTCTCGTGTCGCTCACGCAGGGCAAGGTGAACTCTTGGGAGCACGCCGAGGGAGCGCAACCTTCGATCATGCTTGACGAGTTCGACGAGTGCGAGCGGGCGACCAAGGAGGACCCCGAGTTCAGGGAGGCCCTAAAGAAGCGCGGCATCACAAACCTTGATCTAGTGTGCGTGGAGCCGTGGTCGGCCGGTTTCTACGGGGACGATGACGGCGACGACGACAAGCGTCGCCTCCTGCGGACACTTGTCTACACGCGGTTGGAGCCCGGCGATAACCCCTACGCCCATCCCGTTGACGACTTAGTCGCCGTTTTCGACCTTAACAGCATGAAAGTCGTGCGAGTCGAGGACTTCGGCGTGGTTCCCGTGCCCCAAGAGAAGGGCAACTACACCCCCGAGGCTGTCGGTCAGATGCGCGAGGACCTCAAGCCGATCGAGATAACCCAGCCGGAGGGACCGAGCTTCGAGCTAAACGGTCACGAGATCAGCTGGCAGAAGTGGCGCTTCGTCGTCGGGTTCACCCCTCGCGAGGGGATCGTCTTGCACAACGTCACCTACCGCGACGGAGACCGAGAGCGGTCCGTGCTCTACCGGGCCTCCCTGGCGGAGATGGTCGTTCCCTACGGAGACCCCGATCCCGTACAGTACCGCAAGAACGCCTTCGACGCGGGCGAGTACAACATCGGCGCGCTAGCGAACTCGCTGGAGCTCGGTTGCGACTGTCTGGGCGAGATCCGCTACCTAGACGCGGTTATGGCCGACAGCCGCGGAAATCCGCTCCCCATAAAGAATGCGATCTGCCTGCACGAGGAGGACTTTGGCCTCCTCTCGAAGCACACGGACTTCCGCACCGGGCAGGTCGACGTCCGGCGTTCGCGGCGGTTCGTCGCCTCCTTCATCGCTACGGTTGCCAATTACGAGTACGGCTTCTACTGGTACTTCTATCAGGACGGCACGATCGAGTTCGAGGTCAAGCTCACCGGCATCGTCTCGACCGCGTACGCCTCGCCCGAGGAAAGCCCCAAGTACGGCCAACTCCTGAACAAGGAGGGTCTCTACGCCCCAATCCACCAGCACCTCTTCAACGTGCGATTGGATCTCGACATTGACGGCCGGGAGAACAGCGTCTACGAGGTACACACTGAGGCGGAGCCTATCGGATCGGAGAACCCGCACGGCAACGCTTTCTTCGCTAAACCCACGCTGCTCAAGAGCGAGAAGGAGGCCCAGCAGGTCGTCGACTCGATGGCCGCCCGCTACTGGAAGGTGGTGAACCCCTCCGTCAAGAATGCGGTGGGCGAGCCCGTCGGGTACAAGCTGATCCCACACGGCAATGTGCTGCCCTTCGCGCAACCCGAGTCCCACATTGTCAAGAGGGCCGGTTTCGCCACCAAGCACTTCTGGGCCACCCCCTACAAGCCGTCCGAGCTGTACGCCGCAGGCGACTACCCCAACCAACACCGGGGCGGGTCAGGGTTGCCCGAGTACACCAAGGACGACCGCCCAATAGAGAACGAGGACGTCGTGATCTGGTACACGCTAGGCTCCCACCACACGGTGAGGCTCGAGGATTGGCCGGTAATGCCGATGCAGTACGCGGGCTTCAAGCTCCAGCCCATAGGCTTCTTCGACCAGAACCCGTCCCTCGATGTGCCGCCCCCCGGAGGGAACGGGCACTGCCACCACGGGGGCTGAGGGTCAAGAGGGCGTCACGGGGGTGACCGCGACGCCTTCCTTCTCGCGAAATTAAGGACTTCTTGGGAGGCCGGTGAAATGCGCCAGTGTTCCGGTCGGAGCACCGGCCCGGCGTGCCGACTGGGTTAGCTACTCCGGGCGAACAGGGAAAGGGGAGGGACCGAATGGCCGACATACCTAAGGAGGAAAGGCAAGAAGGGGCGACGCGGGCGGGGAGTCCGCCGCACGCCCGGCACGTCCACGGCGCTGACTACGAAGACGCGGGCGCCGATTACCTGGATAAGCGTCAGCTGCAGCGGGGAGCCGGGGGTCCGGTGCTCTTGGTAACCCTTGGCGTAGGGTACGTCATAGCCGGCGATTACGCCGGCTGGAACTTCGGACTCGCCCAAGGCGGTTGGGGCGGTCTGTTGATCGCCACGGTACTCATGGGCGCCATGTACACGGCCATGTGTTTTTCCTTGGCCGAAATGTCGTCCATCATCCCGACGGCCGGGGGCGGCTACGGATTCGCCCGACGGGCGATGGGACCATGGGGAGGGTTCCTCACGGGCACAGCTATCCTCATCGAGTTCGTTCTCGCCCCGGCCGCCGTCGTCACGTTCATCGGGGCGTACGTGCAGACCCTGCTCGGCTTCGGCGGACCTCTTGTCTACCTCTTCTTCTATGCGCTTTTCATCGGCATCCACCTGTACGGCGTGGGCGAGGTGCTGAAGCTCATGTTCGCCATCGCGACGATCGCCACCATAACGCTTCTCGTCTTCGTCGCCGGGATGATCCCGCACTTCGACCCGTCCAACCTCTTCGACATAGCCCCCACCCAAGCCGCTGGCGCGAGTTCCTTCCTCCCGTTCGGTTACCTCGGCATCTGGGCGGCCTTGCCGTACGCTATCTGGTTCTTCCTCGCGGTAGAGGGTGTGCCGCTCGCCGCCGAGGAGGCACGCGATCCCGTGAGGGACGTCCCCAAGGGCCTTATAGGCGGCATACTAATCCTGTGTCTCCTCGCGGCGCTCATCATGGTCCTCGGCGTGGGTGGCGCGGGCTCGTCGGTTATACAGGAGTCCGGCAACCCCCTCGTCGACGCCATACAGTCGCCGCAGGCCTACGGCGGCCCCAACGCCCTGAGCTCCTTCGTCAACATCGTCGGCCTGGTCGGGTTGATCTCGAGCTTTTTCGCGATCACCTTCGCCTACTCACGCCAGACCTTCGCGCTTTCCAGGGCCGGCTACATCCCGAGGGTGCTCTCGCTCACGAGCGGGCGCAGGGTGCCTTTCCTGGCCCTGCTGGTGCCCGGCGCTTTCGGCTTCCTGCTCTCGCTAACCGGTCAAGGTGATCTTCTGATCCTAGTGTCGGTCTTTGGCGCGACGGTCTCCTACGTGCTGATGATGCTCTCCCACATACTGCTGCGCGTCCGCGAGCCAGACCTCGAGCGTCTCTACAGGACCCCCGGCGGCATCTTCACCTCCGGCGTAGCTTTGGTGCTTGCCGCCGTCGCCACGGTCGCGGGCCTCTTGGTGGACCTGCGTGTAGTCGTCGTCACGGCCGTTGTCTACGCGATCATGATCGCCTACTTCGCTTTCTACAGCCGCCACCACCTCGTATCCCAAGCACCGGAAGAGGAGTTCGAAGCCATCCAGAAGGCCGAGTCCGAACTGGCGGGCAGCTGAACGGCGTCTAAGGGCCACGAGGGTGCGCGCAGACGCCGCGGCCGAAGGAAAAGGTTGATGGAAAAGGCCCGCCCCACTCCAAATCAGCGACAATAGGAGGGAAGCACGAAGATGGGCATAACGCTACGGTCGGCGTGGCCAGCGACGTGGCTGGTGATCTCGGCCTGGGTCTAGTTGGTCGTCGCCGAATCCACCGGCATCATCGCCGCGATCGGACTTCACGCCTTGTTGAAAGGCGACGCCTTAGAGGGCCATAGAAGCCCTCAGTAGTCATCGCAAACGGCAACTGAAGAAGCTTAACGCCTTGCACTTTTGGCTTATTTGAGCCAAGAGTGAAGAGCCGATGAGCGGACTCGACCCGTTGACCTGCTCATTACCTGTCAGCTAATTAACTATCATAGCTGCGGTTTTTGAATCCGTGTCAGTTCCGCGCACCAGGTGTCATCGTTCTCCAGAACAACTCGCACCACCGTCTTAGGGTTTGTACGAAGAGCACGACGTCTCTACGACGTCCCAGACCTCCTCTTCGGTCAGGCCGTGGGCCTTGAGGCGTTCGAGGTCCTCCGGGCTACATTCCAGGGGCCGCTCCGTGACCTTGACAGCGTAGTCCAGGATGGCGGT
>CADCUT010000227.1 GCA_902805975.1 uncultured Rubrobacteraceae bacterium
GGGCATGATGATCACGGCGATAAGGGACCCGAACCCCGTGATCTTCCTGGAGGCCGGCGCCCTCTACGGCACGAAGGGCGAGGTCGAGGAGGGCGACAACGCCGTCGAGTTCGGCAAGGCCAGGGTCGCCCGCGAGGGCTCGGACGTCACCCTGATCGCCTACGGCCGCCAGGTGAACCTCTGCCTGCGGGCGGCGAACACCCTCGAAGAGGAGGACGGCGTCTCCGCCGAGGTGATAGACCTGCGTTCGATCCGGCCCTTTGACGAGGAGACCATTATCCGGTCGGTCGAGAAGACGCACCGGGCTGTTACGGTCCAGGAGCAGTGGCGGTGGTTCGGGGTCGCGAGCGAGGTCGCGGCGATCATCCAGGAGGGGGCCTTCGACTCGCTGGACGCGCCCGTGATGCGGGTGAGCGGGGCGGAGGTCCCGGCCCCTTACGCGAGGAACCTCGAGCTAGAGGCCTTCCCGAGCGAGAAGCAGGTAACGAACGCGGCCCGTCGGGCGCTTTACATAGAGGAGAAGTAAGATGCCCGAAGTCATCATGCCCAAGATGGGCGACGCGATGGAGGAGGGGACCCTCCTCAAGTGGCTCAAGAGCGAGGGGGACGACGTCTCGGAGGGCGACGCAATCGCCGAGATCGAGACCGACAAGGTCACCCTCGAGCTTGAAGCCGAGGACTCGGGCACCCTCGCCCAGCTCATAGCCTCAGAGGGCGACGAGGTCCCCGTCGGCGGGGCCATAGCCTTTATCGCCGGCGAGGGCGAAGAGGTCCCGGAACGCGGCGGCGAAAGCGGAGCTAGCGGCGGGGCTGAGGCCGAAGCCGGAGGGGACGAGGGAGGTGGCGCCCAGGCGACCGCCACGGAGACCGACACGGGGACCGACCAAGAGGAGTCCGGGGACGGCGGAGGTGCGCAGGCAGAAGCCCCGTCCGGCAACGGGGCCGGCGGCAATGGGCAGTTCAGGGCGTCTCCCATCGTGCGCCGGCTGGCGCGGGAGAACGAGCTCGACCTCTCGAAGATAGACGGCTCGGGTCCCGCCGGCCGCATCGTCGAGCGCGACGTGAAGGCGGCCATGGAGCGCGACGACGCGAAGGCGGATGGCGGCGCTGCCCAGGCCGACGGCCAGGCCGACGGCCAGGCCGACGGGCAGGCGGACGTCGCCGCGCCCGAGCAGCCGACCGCGGGCCAGGCCCAGATGCAGGGCTTCCAGCCGGCCCGCCTGCCGGAGCCGACGGAGGCCGAGGGCACGCAGCTCGTCGAGCCGACGCGCATGATGAAGGTCATCGGCGAGCGGATGACCGAGGCCAAGCAGCACGTCCCTCACTTCTACGCCACCGTAGAGGTGGACATGAACAACGCGATGGCCCTGCGCAAGCAGCTCAACGCCCAGCTCGAAGGGGAAGGCATCAAGCTCTCCGTCAACGACTTCGTCATGAAGGCGGCCGCCGTGGCCCTCCGCAACCACCCGAACCTAAACGCCATCTACACCACCCGCGGGGTCGAGCTGCACAGCAAGGTCGACATGGCGATGGCCGTCGCGCTCGACCAGGGGCTCATCACGCCCGTCATCAGGGACGCGGGGAGCAAGGGGCTAGCCCAGATCTCGCGCGAGTCAAAGGACCTCGCCACCCGCGCCCGCGAGGGCGGCCTCAAGCCCGAGGAGTACCAGGGCGGGACCATCACCGTCTCGAACATGGGCATGTTCGGCATCGATAGCTTTACGGCGATCATAAACCCGCCCCAGGCGGCCATTATCGCCGTAAGCTCCATCGTCCAGCGCCCGACCTTCGACGAGAACGGCGAGGTGGTCCCCGCGAGCATGATGAAGCTCACCCTCTCGGCCGACCACCGCATCGCCAACGGCCGCGACGGCGCCATCTACATGGCCGAGGTCAAGAAGGTTCTCGAGAACCCCGTGATGTTGATGGTTTAGAGGTCTCAGGCCTCAGGTATCGGGCTTCAGGGAGCCCCCGGCGGTCGCCGGGGGCTCCTGGCGTTGGGCGTGGTCCGTCGGGCGGGTGCGGCGCTTGCGGGGTGGTTTGGAGCCTGGGAACCATCCTGGCCCTCGCGTTGTAGAAGGGGTAGGGAGCTCCGAGAGGGAGGATCGGCCGTAGGCCCGGAGGAAGCGACGCTCGTCGAGAGGGCGAAGGGTGGGAGCATCGCCGCGTACGAGGAGTTGGTGCGCGGTCATCAGGCCGTGGCCTTCCGGACAGCGTTCACGATCACGGGCGACGCCTCAGAGGCCGAAGACGCCTCCCAGGAGGCTTTCGTGAAGGTCTACCGCACCCTGGACCGTTTCCGCTCCGGCGCGCCTTTCAGGCCCTGGCTCCTGACCGTGGTCGCCAACGAGGCCAGAAACCGGCGCAGGGCCGCTGGCCGGCGGGTGGGCCTCACGCTCCGGGCGGCGGAGTACGGGGCGCAAACCACTCCTCCTTCGCCGGAGACGACCGTCCTGGCCGAGGAGCGGCGGGCCGAGCTGCTCGGGGCGGTGGAAGGGCTGCGGGAGGAGGACCGGGAGGTGATCTCGCTGCGGTACTTCCTCGAACTCTCCGAAGCGGAGGCCGCCTCCGTCATGGGATGCGCGCGGGGTACGGTGAAGTCCCGGCTCTCGCGGGCCGTCGGCAGGCTGAGGGAGAAGATGATGGAGGCCCAGGATGCCACCGGATAGGGACCTCGACAGGGAGCTGCGCGACCTCGGCGTCGAGTACCCGCCGACGCCGGACCTCGCCGCTTCCGTACGGGGCAGGTTGGAGGCGGAGGCCGGCGGCTCCGGATCGCCGGTCCGATCCCGGCCGCAGCTGTGGTGGATCGCCGCGGCGGCGTTGGCGCTGCTCGTGGCCGTCCCGGTCTTCTCGCTCGCGATGCGTGAGATGGGTGGTGGCGCGTTCTCGGCGGGCGGGGGCGCTGCCGTGGAGTCGGGCGGGTCGGGCGGGCGGGAGGCGGGTGGCGCGGCCGGGCCTACCCGTCTGGTTGAGGAGGAAGAGCCTATGCCGGCGGTTGAAGAGAAGGCCCGGCAAGACGGGACGCAGGAGACCCGACCGTCGATGTCGGACGAATCAGGAGCGTCTTCCGCGTCCGATGGCTCGGCCCAGGCCGCCTGCGCCTCCATGGAGCCGGTTCTCGAGGCGCATCCGTCCCGGGGAGCACCGGGGGACGAGTTCGAAATCAGGGGGACCCACTTTATCGCTGGGTCAGGCGCCTGCGACGATACGCCTTCGGGGATGCCTTCCCGGAAGGTTCCCAACAGCGACGTCAGCGTGGAGTTCCGGCAGGACGGCCGGACGTGGGAGCTCGGCAGCGTCAAGGCCGATGGGGAGGCCCGGATCTTTGCAACCCTGAAGGTGCCTTCGGGTGTCAGGCCGGGACGCGCGGTCTTGCATGCCAGCTACGAGCAGAAATCCAACGCGCCTTCCTACCCTTATTCGGCGGAGACCTGGTTTCTCGTACTCGACCAGTAGAAGGCGTGTCCCCAGAGAGAACCGCCCAAAACTCCGACGGAGAGGAACGGGGTGGCCGGGCCCGATCCTATCGGTGCCCGCTACCTCTTCTTCCCGGCTCTCTTCGCCCGGCCGACGCCGCTCTTGCCCTCCGCTTCGAGCTCGGATTCCGAAGCCCCGCTGCCCGATTCCGGCCGGTGTTCGTCAGACCGGCTTTCATGGTCCCCGGCGGTCTCTTCTACCGCGCCCGGCTTCGGGACGTTGCGGTAGATGAGGAGGTTCTGGACGATGCTGATGAGGTTGGAGGTCACCCAGTAGACGAAGAGGCCAGCCGGGAACCTTATGAGGACGATGCCGAAGATGAGGGGCAAGAAGCGCATGATCCGCTTCTGCTCGGGCGCTGTGCTCTGCATGGCTATCTCCTGCGAGATCATCATGGTGGCGATGTACAGGACGGGCAGGATGTATAGCGGGTCGTAGACGGTCAGGTCCTGGAACCAGAGGAGGCCGCCGCTTCTGAAGCTGTCGAGCCGCTCGAACTCCTTGATGGTGTAGAAGAGGACGATAAAGATGGGCAGCTGCACCAGGATGGGCAGGCACCCGCCCAGAGGGTTGGCCCCGCGCTCCCTGTAGAGCTTCATCATCTCCTGCTGGAGCATCTGCGCATCGTCCTTGTGTTCCTCGCGCAGCCGGTCCATCGCCGGTTTGAGGTCCTGCATCTTGCGCATGCTCTTGACCTGGCGGATGGTGAGGGGGAAGAGGAACGTGCGCACCACGACGGTGAGCATCGCGATCGCGAGCCACCACGGCGCCCCCCAGCCGTGGAA
>CADCUT010000228.1 GCA_902805975.1 uncultured Rubrobacteraceae bacterium
CGCGCGCGAGGTTGTCCTCCTGCACCGTCAGGAGCACGTTCGCCGCCTGGGCCCCGCCCATGACGCTGATGCGGGCGTTGGGCCACATCCAGAGAAAGCGCGGCCCGTAGGCCCGGCCACACATCCCGTAGTTGCCGGCGCCGAAGGAGCCCCCGATCACGACCGTGAACTTCGGTACGTTCGCGTTGGCGACGGCCGTAACGAGCTTGGCCCCGTCTTTGGCGATGCCGCCGGCCTCGTACTCGCGCCCGACCATGAAGCCCGTGATGTTCTGCAAAAAGACGAGGGGCACACCCCTGGAAGAGCATAGCTCGACGAAGTGGGCACCCTTGAGCGCGGATTCCGAGAACAGGATACCGTTGTTGGCGACGATACCTACAGGGTGGCCCATGATGCGGGCGAACCCGCAGACCAGCGTCTCGCCGTAGAGCGGCTTGAACTCGTGCAGGCGGCTCCCGTCAACGACGCGTGAGATCACCTCCCGAACGTCGTAGCCCTGCCGGTAGTCCGCCGGCACGACCCCGTAGAGCTCGGAAGGGTCCCGGGCCGGCTCCTCCGGTTCCCCAACAGTCCAGGGAAAGTCCTTCTCCCGGTTCAGGTTCGCGACGACCTGGCGCACGATGGCTATGGCGTGCTCGTCGTTCTCCGCGAAGTGGTCGGCGACGCCCGAGAGGCGGGTGTGGACATCGGCGCCACCGAGCTCCTCGGCGGTTACCTCCTCGCCGGTTGCGGCCTTCACGAGGGGGGGCCCGCCGAGGAAGATCGTACCCGTCCCCTTCACGATGACGACCTCGTCGCTCATCGCCGGCACGTAGGCGCCGCCGGCCGTGCACGACCCCATAACAGAAGCTATCTGGGGGATTCCTTTCGCGCTCATCCTGGCCTGGTTAAAGAAGATGCGCCCGAAGTGGTCCCTGTCTGGGAAGACCTCGTCCTGGAGCGGCAGATAGGCCCCGCCGGAGTCCACGAGGTAGACACAGGGAAGGTGGTTTTGCTCGGCGATCTCCTGGGCCCTTAGGTGCTTCTTGACGGTCATCGGGTAGTACGTGCCGCCCTTCACGGTCGCGTCGTTCGCCACGACCACGACCTCCCGCCCCGAGACGCGCCCGACGCCGGTCACCAGGCCGGCGGCCGGCACCCGCCCGTCGTACATCCCGTACGCGGCGAGCGGCGAGAGCTCCAGAAAGGCGGTGCCGGGGTCTAGCAGGAGATCGACACGGTCACGAACCGGCAGCTTGCCGCGGCCTTCGTGACGCAGCCTGGCCTTCTCCCCGCCCCCCCGGCGGGCTTCGGCGGAACGGTAACGGAGGTCTTCCAGGAGTCCTTCAAAAGCCTCGGCGTTCTCGCGGAACGCGGCGCTTCGAGGGTCCGCGTGGCTCCCGATCCTGGTCATCCTCTCCCCTCGGCGCGGATCGACTGTACCCCGCCATGTTAGTCCGGGACCGCCCCCTACGCCACCCGACGGGGCCCCGCCCCGGCTCCCGTCTACTCCGCCTCGGTAAAGGTCCCTCGTAGCCGAGGCCCCCGACCTCGGCCTCCTCGCCGCCTTTGACGGCGAGGTCGACGCTTACGTCCTCGTCCGAAGAGGGCACCACGGCCTGTATCCGGACCGGATTCCCCGGCGAGACCTCGCCCCCCTCCTCGCCGCCGCCCACCGTGCTCGCGGAGACGTCCATCGTGCCGCTCTGGACGCTCGCGGTAAGGTCCATGCGGTAATCGGGGTCCGAGTCGTCTTCGCCGTCGAAGGTGAGTAGCCCCTTGCCCTTGACGGTCTCAGCCGTCCCCGAACGGGTGAAATCGCTCGGACCCATCAGGCCGCCGGAGGAGGTGCACGACTGGATGTGGCTGGTCAGGGTGAGGCAACCCGTCGCGAGCAAGGCGACGGCCATGTGCATAGTTTTTCAGGTGCAGGTTGCTCCTTCGTGTTGCTCACTGGGCGACCATCCCGCTCTTCACGTCTTCGGCGTTCACCTCGTTCAGGAGGCTGCGGGCGATGATCTGGCGGTTGATCTCGCTCGTCCCCTCACCTATCTCGTTGATCTTGACCTGCCGCCAGTACCGCGCGACCGCGCTCCCCTCCATGAAACCTTCGCCGCCCCAGATCTGGACCGCCTGGTCCGCCGCCCGCTTCGCCGTCTCGCTGGCGAACACCTTCGCCATGCTCGCCTCCCGCCCGAACGGGCGGCCGAGGTCCTTCATCCACGCTGCCTTGAGGACCATGTTCCTGGCGATCTCGACCTCCATCGCCATGTCCGCGAGCTTGAACTGGATCGCCTGGAACTCGCCTATCGCCCGGCCGAACTGCCTCCGCTCTCCCGCCCGCGCGAGCGCCGCGTCCAGGCACGCCTGCGCCAGCCCGACGGACAACGCCCCGACCGCGACCCTTCCGGCATCGAGGGTCTGGAGGAACTGGGCAAAGCCGCGCCCGCGCTCGCCTAAGGTATTCTCTTCCGGCACGCGGCAGTTCTCGAAGTAGAGTTGGCGCTGGTCCGAGGCCCGCCAGCCGAGCTTCTCGTAGCCAGGCCCGCGCGTGAAGCCGGGGGTGTCCTGCGGGATGATGATGGCGGTTAGCTCCGGCTTGCCGTTCTCGCGCCTGCCCGTCCTGGCGATGGCTGTGACGCCCGCTGTGACGTCCGTGCCGCCGTTGGTGATCCACTTCTTCGAACCGTTTACAACCCATTGCCCGCCGTCGAGTTCGGCGGTGGTCTCCGTGCCGCCGGCGTCGGTCCCGGCGTTCTCCTCCGTCAGCCCGAACGCCCAGAGGCTCTCACCCGCGGCGCACGGAGCAAGGTAGCGCTCCTTCTGCCCGGCCGTGCCGTAGGCGGCCAGCGGGGCGCAGCCTAAAGAGATGTGGGCCTCCATCGTGATGCCTACGGAGGTGTCGGCGCGCGAGATCTCCTCCAGCGCCAGGTTGTACCCGACAAAGTCCCCGCCCGAGCCGCCGTACTCCTCCGGCAGCGTCAGGCCCATCAGGCCGAGCCGGGCCATCTCGGCGATTATGTCGTAGGGAAACTTCTGCTCGCGGTCCAGATCGGCGGCGCGGGGCGCTATCTCGGCGCGGGCAAAGTCCCGGGCCAAATCGCGCCAGCGGCGCTGCTCTTCGGTCGGGTCGAAGTTCATGGTCCTCCTCTTCCCTGGAACAGGGCGAATAATAGCAGCGGGCTACGCGGCGAAGTAAGACGATTCCGCAGGGGGCGTACGTCCATCTCGTTCTTCACATACCTTGTCGCCCGAAACCGATGTTTCCAATAGTCCTTTGGGGGAACACACGTCAAGACAAAGACAAATCCTAGAGGAGGCAAGAGGATATGGGAGCAATCATCGGCGCCATCATCATCGGTGGCATAGCCGGCGCCCTGGCGAAGCTGATCATGCCGGGTGACGATCCGGGCGGCATCATCGTGACCATACTGCTCGGTATAGTTGGAGCCTTCGTCGGAAGCTTCATCACCGTCAACCTCCTGGGCATGGGCGGCGGCGGGCTTATCTGGTCGATCATCGTGGCCACGCTCGGGGCGATCATTCTACTGGCGATCTACCGCCTGATCGTTGGCCGCAGGGCAACCCGCTAAGAGATTCGCAAGACCTTGCGGGGCCGGGACCGGACGGTTCCGGCCCTTTTTCGTGCCCGCAACGCGGCTCTCCCGAGGCTTTGGGGTTACCGAGAACCCTCCGGCTGGTGCCTCAGACCCCCCTTACCTTCTCAAGCCCGTGGCGTTCGACGGCGGCCTCGCGGAGCTTGTACTTCTGGATCTTGCCGCTCGCGGTCATCGGGTAGTCCTCGACAAAGTCCAAGTAGGCCGGGATCTTGTAGCGCGCGATCTCGCCCCGGCAGTACTCCCTGATGTCCTCGACGGTGAGCTCTGATCCGGGACGCTTCCTCACGGCGGCGGCGACCTGTTCGCCGTACTTCTCGTCGGGGACACCGTAGACCTGGACGTCGCTTATCTCGGGGTGGGTGTAGAGGAACTCCTCGACCTCGCGCGGGTAGACGTTCTCGCCGCCGCGGATGATCATGTCCTTCGCCCGGCCCGTGATCCTGACGTAACCGTCCTCGTCCATGACCGCGAGGTCCCCGGTCTTTAGCCAGCCGTCCTCGTCCAGCACCTCGTCTGTCTTGTCGTCCATCTTGTAGTAGCCCTTCATGACGTGGTACCCGCGCGTCCAGAGCTCGCCCTGCTCGCCGGGCTCGCAGTCCCCCTCCCCCATCAACCCGACGATTCGGACCTCGACGTCCGGGAGGGCCCGGCCTACGGTGGATACCCGGATCTCCAGCGGGTCCTCGGCGCGGGTCTGGGTGATGACGGGGCTCGACTCGGTCTGGCCGTAGGCTATGGTGATCTCAGAAGCGCCCATCACGTCCACGACCTTCTTCATGACCTCCATCGGGCACGGGGAGCCGGCCATGATGCCGGTCCGGAGGGAAGTCGTATCGTACCGGTTGAAGTCAGGGTGATCCAACTCCGCTATAAACATCGTCGGCACGCCGAGCAGCGCCGTACACCGCTCCTCGTGAACGGCCCGCAGGACCTTCTCGGGGTCGAAGGACTCGACGGGTACCATGGTCCCCTCGTGGGTGACGGTGTTGAGGGTGCCGAGCACGCAGCCGAAGCAGTGGAAGAACGGCACCGGGATGCACACCCGGTCCTCGGGGCCGAGCTCCATGCACTCGCCGATAGCAAAGGCGTTCTTGACGATGTTGGCGTGGGTGAGCTGCACGCCCTTGGGGAACCCGGTCGTACCGGAGGTGTACTGCATGTTGATCACATCCCCCGCAGAGAGCGTCGCCTGCCGCCCCCGAACCTCCTCCACACCAACGGCGCCCGCCAGAAAATCCCCGAAGCCAAGTACGGGCTCCCCGTGTTCCGGCTCGCCCATCAACACGACGTGCTTCAGGAAGGGCAGCTCTTCGGATGAGACCTCGCCGCCGGTCGCGTCGGCCAGCTCGGGCACGGCGGTCTGCAGGATCTCCAGGAAGTCCGCGTCCCCGACGCCGCGCGTGAGGAAGAGGGCCGCGGCGTCGGACTGTTCGAGGATGTACCCGAGCTCCCTCGAGCGGTAGGCCGGGTTGACCGTGACGAGGACGGCGCCTATCTTGCCGGTCGCGAACTGCAGCGTCACCCACTCGGGGACGTTCTGGCCCCAGACGGCGACGTGGTCGCCTTTGCCGATCCCGAGCGCCATCAACGCCCCGGCGCACCGCTCGACGGCCGCCCCGAACTCGTCGTAGGTGTAGCGCAACCCCCGGTCGGGATAGACGAGCGCGTCGTCGTCCGGACGCCGCTCCCTCACCAGGTCGAGCAGGCCCCCAACGGTCAGGCCCTCGATATCCCCAGGCCGCATGCGCCGCTCCTCTCCTCCGCCCCGCCGACCCTTCGCAGTCTATCAATCGCCCCAACCTGCGCAACTCAGCGGGCTCCTCCCTTCGGTCGTAGCACACTCTCCGGCCACGCCTCCGCTTTCAGCCCGGCGCCATCGCGCCGGGCTGAAATGCTAGAGGTGGCGGCGGGCCGCGGTCGAGGCTTGCGGGACGATGACCTTGAGGGCGTTATCGGCCACGGAGAAGTCCTGGGGGGTCGTGGCGACGAGCTCGCCGTCTATGTTCACGGCCATCTGGGGGTCGGTCTCAAGGCGCACGCGGGGCGTGCGGTACTGGCTGACGCTCTCGTTTCGGATAAAGTCCCCGCTCTTGAGGTAGCGGGCCACCCCGAAGAGGTCGCGGCTTCGTCCGAGCGTTATGGCGTAGACGTCCAGGCTCCTGTCGTCTATGCCGGAGTCCGGGGCCACGACCATCCCGCCGCCGTAGAACCTGCCGTTGCCGACCGCGACCTGCAGGAGCCTCTCGTGTTCGACGGGCTCGTGGTCCCCCTCGGGGAAGACGAGCCGGGCGGAGAACGGCTCGTGGCGCAGGAACGCCCGGATGGCCGCCACGGGGTAAGCCAGAGCCCCGATGTTCCTCTTGGCCCACGGGTTGAGCGCCTCGGTGGCCCCGACGCCCAGGCCCACGGAGGCTACGTTAACGAAATAGTTGTCTCCGGCGAGGCCTAAGTCTACGTCGACGACCTTGCCGTTCGCTATCGTATCGCAGGCCGCCTCCACCCCTGGGGGGATGTCGAGCGTGCGGGCGAAGTCGTTCGCGGTGCCGAGAGGCAGGAGGCCCAAAGTTACGTGCTTGTGGGCCAGGAAGTCAACGACCGAGCTAACGGTGCCGTCGCCGCCGCCCAGGATCAGGGTCTCGTACCCCGAATCGTCGGCCATGACCTCCCGGACCGTCTCGGGCAGCCTCGCCGGGTCCCTGATCGCATACGTCGCGCCGAGCGGCACCTTCATCTCCTGCAGAAGGTCGAGTGCCTTGAAGAAGACCTTCTCCCCGGTGCGCGAGCGGGTGTTGACTATAAGCGCCGCCCGCCCGCCGCCCGCCGGCACCGCGTCCTGTCCTCTGGAAACGTCCACTAGGACATCATACGCGCCACCGGCGCTCGCGTTTCCGCCGACGCCGGACCGGGAGAGCCCGTCTCGCCCGGCCCGGCTCCTTCTCCCGGGCATTTTCGGGGCGGTCTTCGTGCTTTACTGCCTCTCGACCGGCGAGAGGAGAACATATGCAGAGGGGCACGCACGAGGCGGTGCCGGACATACGCAACGAGGACGTGCTCGTATACATAAACGGCGCGTTCTTCCCCCGCGCGGAGGCGAAGATCTCCGTCTTCGACTCGGGCTTCTTGGTCGGGGACGGCGTCTGGGAGGGCCTGCGGCTGCACGATGGCGGCTTCGCCTTTCTGGAATATCACCTCGACCGCCTCTTCAGGGGCGCGAAGGCCATCGGGCTCGAGATCGGGATGACGCGGGAGGAGATCACGGGCGCCCTCCGGGAGACGGTCAGCCGCAACGGCATGACGGACGGCGTTCACGTGCGGCTCATGGTCACCCGCGGGGACAAGAAGACGCCGTCCCAGGACCCGCGCCTGGTCGTCGGCGGGCCGAACGTGGTGATCATCGCGGAGCACAAGAGGGCCGACCCAGAGGTCAAGGAGCGCGGCGTCAGCCTGTTCACCTCGACGGTGAGGCGCCCGCCGCCGGATACCCTGGACCAGCGGCTCAACTGCCACAGCAAGCTGCACGAGGTCGTGGCGCTTCTGCAGGCCCTGGAGGCGGGCGCGGACGAGGCGCTGATGCTCGACCCAACGGGCGCCGTCGCCACCTGCAACGCGACGAACTTCTTTATCGTGAGGGGCGGGGAGGTTTGGACCTCGACGGGCCACTACAACCTCAACGGCATCACGCGCCGCATGGTGATCGAGCTCAGCAGGGCGGACGCCATCCCCGTCTCCGAACGCCCCTTCTCCCTCACCGACGTCTACGACGCCGACGAGGCGTTCGTCACCGGCACGTTCGGCGGCCTGACCCCGGTCGTGAAGGTGGACGGAAGAACGATCGGCGACGGGGCCATGGGACCTATGACCCGGCGCCTGAACGGCCTCTACGCGGAAGCCGTCTCCCGGTCGGTCTCGTAGGGGAGCGCGATGGCCGACTGCCTCAAGCTCAGCGTGTGGTCCGGGCCGCGCAACGTCTCGACGGCGCTCATGTACGCGTTCCGGCAGAGACCCGACACCCTGGTCCTGGACGAGCCCCTCTACGGGCACTACCTGAAGGTCACGGGGGCTGATCATCCCGGTGCCGACGAGGTTATGGCGGTCATGGACACGGACGGGGAGCGGGTGGTCCGGGAGGTCCTGCTCGGGCCGTGCAAGAGGCCCGTCCACTTCTTCAAGAACATGGCCCACCACCTCACGGGCCTCGACCGGGGTTTTCTGGAAGACGTCTCGAACGTGCTGCTCACCAGGGACCCGGCCGAGATGCTGCCATCCCTGGCCCGGCAGCTCTCAGTCCCCACCCTGCGCGACACGGGCCTGCTCCGGCAGGCGGAGATCCTCGACCACGTCCTGCGCCACGGCGGGAAGCCAATCGTTCTGGACGCGAGGGAGCTCCTACTGGACCCGCGCTACGTCCTCCAACAGATGTGCGAACGTCTGGATATCCCTTTCCACGAAGCGATGCTCCGCTGGCCGGCCGGTCCGAAGCCGGAGGACGGCGTCTGGGCGAAGTACTGGTACGCTAACGTCCATGCCTCGACCGGGTTCTCCGCATACAAACCAAAGACGGATGCTTTCCCGGAGAGGCTCAGACCGCTCCTGGAGGAGTGCCGGCCCCTCTACGAGCGTCTCGGCCGTTACGCCATCGCGGCCAGAGCCCAGCGGTAGTCGGGACGTCGGCAGAGGCTACAGACCCGCGGGACGGCCGTTCTCGGGGTAGATCCCCTCCTCCGTCACCACCGCGTGTACCGGAGCGTCGTGCGGGCCCACGGGCACCCCATCGACCATCTGAACCTCGAAGGCCGCCGAGACGAGCGGGGGACCTTCCGTAAGACCTGCCAGCAGGCGGTCGTAGAAACCGCCGCCGTACCCGAGACGCCCCCCATTCCCGTCAAAGGCCACGCCCGGGATCAGCGCGAAGTCCACGTTACCGGGGGCCGCTACCGGACAGCGCTCCGGTACCGGCTCGCGTATGCCCCACGTTCCCGGGGATAGGTCCAGCGCCAGGTCACGCACCTCGTAGAGCGTGAGCCCGCCGCGCTCTACCCGGGGGAGCAGGAGGGTCTTGCCGTCGCCCAGCACGCGCCGCAGGAACCCGTCGGTGCGTAGCTCGGTGCCGAAGGAGGCGTAGGCCAGGACGACGCCGGAGAGCCGGTACGCCGGGAGATCCAGGACGGCCGTGATTATCCGGCCGCTCGACGAGGCGCGATCCTCTTCCGCCAGCGCCCCGCGGCGGCGGAGTACCAACTCCCTGAGGGCCGCTTTGGCCTCTGCGCTCATCAGGACGCGGGTTACGCGGTCGTCGCGCGGGCGGCCTGGAGGGCGTTGTGGAGCAGCATCGCGCGCGTCATCGGCCCGACGCCGCCTGGCACGGGGGTTATGGCGGAGGCCTTTGGCTCCACCTCATCGAAGCGGACGTCGCCCGTCAGGCCGCCCTCCTCCCTACGGTGGATGCCGACGTCCACCACGACGGCGCCCTCCCCGACGTGCTCCGCCCCGACCATCTCCCGCTGCCCGAGCGCGACGACGAGCACGTCCGCCCTGGAGGCGACCGCCGGTAGGTCCGTGGTGCGCGAGTGACAGACGGTGACCGTGGCGTTCTCGCGCAGGAGGAGCTGGGCCATCGGTTTGCCGACGAGGTTGGAGCGTCCGAGCACCACGGCCTCCCGGCCTTCGAGCGGGACGTCGTGGCGCCGCAGGAGCTGGATCACCCCGTGGGGGGTGCAGGGCATCAGGGAGGGCAGGCCCATCGAGAGCCGGCCCGCGCTCTCGGGGTTCAGGCCGTCCACGTCCTTTTCGGGCCTTATCCGGGAGATGAGGGGCTGGGGGTCAAGCCCTTCGGGCAACGGCAACTGGACGATGAAGCCCGAGACCTCCCGGTCGTCGTTGAGTTGGTCGATGAGGGCGCTTAGCTCCTCCCGGGAGACGTCCGGCGGGAACCTGTGGACCCTCGAGTCCATACCGACCTCTTGGGCGTCGGTCTCCTTGTGGCGCACGTAGGTGACAGAAGCCGGGTCTTCGCCGGCCAGGATCACATCCAGCCGCACCCGGCGTCCCTGCGCTCGCAACTCCTCTATGCCGCCGGCGACCTCGGCTTTTATGGTCGCAGCGGTGGCCTTGCCGTCAAGAATCCGGGCCATCATCCTCCGAAAAGCTCGCGTATACCGTGTCCGTCCTGGCCGCCATCACGAAGTCGTTGCGGTGAAGGCCGCCGATGGCGTGCGTCCACCATCCCACCGTTACCCTCCCCCACTCCGTCAGGAGCGCCGGGTGGTGTCCGGCCTCCTCGGCCCTCTCGCCCACCCCGTTCGTAAAGTCAAGGGCGGAGGCGAAGTCAGAGAACCGGAACTCGCGCTCAAGGCGCTCGACCCCGTCGCGGTCCACCACCCGCCAGCCGGGCACGGCCGGCAGAAGCCTCTCTATTTCCGGCCCTTCGAGCGTCGGTTCGCCGCCCCGGCAGGGAACGCACCTCTCTCCGGCGAGCTCCGTCACTACGCCGCACCTCCAACCCGGTAGCAACCGTCACGTCCCCCAGATCTTACAGGCCCAGAGCCCATCCGTTCGTCCGGGCAGGGCGCACCGGGGCACTCTCCCGTGTGCAGGGCCGGGAGAACCGGCCTCCGTCACGGGAGCGGATTCTCCCGAACGCTCGGAGCGCGGGTAGAAGAATCGTCTCAGGGACCGCGGGCAGGGTTCCGTAGTCTAGTTGACCTCGATAAAGCCGTCCGGGCAGATCACGGCGGCGCCGTTTCCGCGCTCGTAGCAGCGGGTCCAGTCGCGGGTCGTGGCGTCCGGGGCGGAGCCCTCGGCGAGCGCGTCTCCGAGCTCGGCCGTCACGCGCCCGTAGCCGCGCGAGCGGGCCCAAGCGTCCAGGTCGGCGGCCGGGCGAAGTTTGCCGGAGCTGGTCAGCACGGAGTCGCGGGGAACCATCTGGAGCCCGGCCTCTAGCCGGGCGAGGGAAGGCGAGGTCTTGACGGCAGCGGAGATGAGGCCCGCGACGGTGGACCGCGCCTCTGGGGTCGGGGCGGCACCGGCGGGCGCCACGGCGAAGATCATGGGTAGCAGGATGAGCAGGGCGGCGGTGAAGTACCTGGCCTGGCCAGTCCTGGGGCGGTTGGTCATGGTCTGTGGCGCTCCTTCCTGCGTTTGCGCGGCCGGGTCGTCGGGGCGTTGGTCTGGAGGTTTGCGACTCCATCCCGACTCCTTTATCGGCAGTGAGGGCCGTCCGCTTAACCCCTGGAGATCTCTAGTAGAATCCCCTGGTCGGCGCGGGCGCCGCTCGTTCCGGTGACTCACGACTCGCAGAGATCACGACGGAGGCACGTCCCCGCGCGGGGCGTAGAAGGCGGGGTTTGGCATGGAGCGAAGGGCGGGGACGCAACGGAAGAATCCCAAGGCCGTACTCGCGGTCGTGTTGGCGCTCGTGGCGGCGATGGCGGTCGTGGCCTTCGGGATCGCACTCCCACAGGAAGCCCGGGCCGCGACGGTCGCCGAGAAGCTCGCCGATCTCAGAGTGAGGCCGGCGGGCACGATGGATGGCTACACCCGCGAGGAGTTCCCGCACTGGAGCGACGCGCAGGAGTACGGGTGGAAGCTCCCCGTCGGCACCCCCGACCCGGGTTCGTGCGACGCCAGGGACGCCGCCCTGATCCGCGACGGCCGCGGCGAGGTCGTGGGGAACTACTGCACCGTCTCCTCCGGCGAATGGTTCGACCCCTACACCGGCAACACCTACTACCAGCCCTCCGACATAGACATCGACCATACCGTGCCGCTTGCCAACGCGTGGAGGAGCGGGGCCGCCTCCTGGACGACTGCAAAGAGGGAGCGTTTCGCCAACGTCCCGCCCGACGTGCTCTCGGTCGAGGACAACGCCAACGCCTCCAAGGGCGACAAGGGCCCCGAGGCCTGGAAGCCGCCGCGGACGGCATACCACTGTACCTACTCAAAAAAGTGGATCAACGTAAAGCATCAATGGGCGCTCTCGGTGACCAGGGCCGAGAGATCCGCCCTCAAGCAGATGCTCTCGACCTGCCGCTGAGGTAGGCGCCGGGGAGGAGCCGGTAGTGCGTCGGCCCCGGATGCGCCGGTCCCGGCCCGGTGGCATCATACCCGGGGATCCTAAACATTCTCTTGCGACGGGAGGAAGCTCATGGCCGGAATTGTGGAAGGGGGACGGCGGCGCGAGTCCTCCGAGGGACGCCAGGCGGAGATCGTGGACGTGCTCGTAGACGCTTTCTCCGACCTCATGGTCGCGGACCCGGACGCGTTCCGGCAGAAGTTCAGGAAGATGGCCGCCGGTCCCTTCGCCTTCTACCGCGGGAGTGCGTGCCTGTTCTACGCGGACGTGGAGCGGGAAGAGGACCGCTGGGCCGACGAGAGGACAAGCCGGGTCTGGATCCAGGGCGATCTGCACGCCGAGAACTTCGGCACCTACATGGACGGCGACGGGGTCTTCGTCTTCGACGTCAACGACTTTGACGAGGCCTACCTCGGCCACTTCACCTGGGACATAAAGCGGATGGTCGCGAGCGTCGCCCTGCTCGCGTGGATGAAGGCCATCTCCGACGACGACATCGCGCGGCTCATCGAGACGTACGTACGGGCCTACATCCAGCAGGTGCGCTACTTCGTGGACTCAGACCGCGACCACGAGTACTCGCTGCGGCTCGAGACCACGGACGGGGAGATCAAGGAGATCCTGCTCGAGACCCGCCTTAACACCCGCGTGGACATGCTCGAGAGAACGACCCTCATCGACGAGAACTTCGAGCGCCAGTTCAGGCGCGGCCCCGGCGTCCGCGACCTTGAAGACGCCGAACGGGCCAGGGTCCAGGCCGCCTACGAAGCGTACCTAGATACCATCCCCGACGCCAAACGCTTCCGAAGCCTGACCTACCAGGTAAAAGACATCGTCGGCCGCAAGGGCTTCGGCATCGGCTCCGCCGGCCTCCCCGCTTACAACATCCTCGTGGAAGGCCCGACCCAGGCGCTTGAGAACGACGTGGTCCTCTCGATGAAACAGGGAAACGTCGCGGCCCCAAGCAGGGTCATCCACGACGAGCGCGTCAAGGGCTACTTCAAGCACCACGGCCACCGCACGGCCGTCTCCCAGCGGGCCTTGCAGGCCCACGCCGATCCCTGGCTCGGCTACACCGAGGTAGACGGGACGGGCTTCGTCGTCTCCGAGCTCTCCCCCTACGTCGAGGACCTCGACTGGTCGGATCTCACCGAGCCGGAGCAGATGTCCCCCGTGCTCGACTACCTCGGCCGGGCGACCGCCAAGGTCCACTGCGTCGCGGACAAGGACTCGGACCCGGAGATCGTCGGCTTCCAGACAGAGGACGAGATCATAGAGGCGATAGAAGGCAAGGAGGACGAGTTCGTTAAAGAAATGGCCGACTTCGGCGCCCGCTACTCGGAGACCGCCCGCGACGACCACCGCCTCTTCGTGGATGCCTTTCGCAACGGCCAGATCCCGGGCCTCTCTGACCGATGATCCACCGCCGTGCTCGGAGAACGCCAGAGGGTCCATAGAGTCAGGAAGTTATCTTAGGAATGAGAGAACCGCCGGCCGGAGGCTTCACCGATCCCACAGAACAGGCTGAACCCTCTATCTACCCTCCTTCCCCAGTCCGGCTTCGGCACGGTCTGAAGCTCGTGGTCGGGGGCTCGTCGCGGTGATCGGGACGAATGCCCCAGACGAGATTACCCAGCGGCGGTAATCGAAATTCCCGATGAAGTCGCCGCTAGCGTGGGAGATCCTGCAGAGCATCGGGGCCGTTGCGATCTCCACCCGCTTTCCCGACGGCGCGTTCGGCCAGGAACTAATACAGTAGAGGCCACGGTGGGCTCCAAAGAGACAGAGGGGCGAGGTTCTTGAGCGACGTGGAGGGAGAGGTCGTCCGCGTGGCGGTCGTGGACGACCAGCGGCTTTTCGCCAAGGGCCTCTCGGGCCTCGTCGATATGTTGCCCGGCGTCGAGGTGGTTGGCGTGGCCTACGACGGCGAGGAGGCCGTCGCCCTGTGCCGCAAGGAAGAGCCGGACGTGGTGCTGATGGACATCTCCATGCCGAAGATGGACGGCATAAGCGCCACGCGAGAGATCAGGAACCTCCTGCCGCGGACCGCGGTGATCATCCTCACCGGGCACGAGGAGGACGAGCACGTCTTCGAGGGCATAAAGGCCGGGGCCCAGGGCTACCTGCTAAAGGACTCGGACCCCGAGGACCTCGCGCGCGCCATCGAGACCGTCCACGCGGGCAACACCATCATCGCCCCAGACCTCGCCCAGAAGATGCTCAGCACCTTCGAGGCCGGCCGGTCCAGGAGCCCGCAGCTCTCTCCCCCGCCGCTCACCGAGAGGGAACTCGAGGTGATCAGGGCCCTCGCCCACGGCATGAGCGACCGGCAGATAGCCGGGTCTTTGGGCATCTCGGACAAGACCGTGCGCAACCACACCTCGAACATCTACCGCAAGCTGCACATCTTTGACCGGACCCAGGCCGTGATCTACGCCATACGGGAGGGCGTCATAGACGTCGAGGAGCTGGAGTACCGTCCCCCTGGGGGACAGTAACCGCAACACTCGTCCCCTCGCCGGGCCGGCTCTTCACCTCGATCTCCCCACCAAGTCCTTCCACCCTCTCGCGCATCGCCGAGAGCCCCACGCCGGCCCGCGTGGACGCGGGGTCGAACCCCTTCCCATCGTCGGTTACCGCCGCCACCAGCGCCCCGCCCTCGGCCCGCAGCCCAACCTCGACGCGCGCCGCTGCGGAATGTCGCCGGACGTTGATGAGCGCCTCCTGTAGGACGCGCAATAGCTCGACGCTCACCTCCCGGGGAAGCTCCTCAGGGAACCCTTCCTCGACCGTAAACGCCGTCTCGCGCCCGGGCATCAGGCGCCGGTTCAGATCCACCAGCGATTCGACCGACTTCAAGAACGGGCGCTCATTCTCGTGCCTCAAGTCGTACATGGCGCTTCGCAGGCCCGAGGTCGCCCTACCCAGGGCTTCGATCTCTTCCCCGAGGTTCAGGTCTTTCCCCGAGCCCCTGGCCCGCAGGTGGGTGAGCCGCAGCGACTGAATGGCGCCGGAGAGGTCCTGGAGTACCACGTCGTGCAGGTCCCGCGCCACCCTGCGGCGCTCCTCCCTCTGGGTGCGGGCCTCGATCTCCTGTTGGCGCAGGAGATCCCGCTCAAGCTCCGCCCGTTTGCGCTCGGTGATGTCCAGCAGGCCGGCGACCGCGCCGACGAGCTCCCCGTCGGCGTTGTTGAGGGGGGCGGCGCTTATGAGGACGTCGTAGTGGCTGCCATCGGGCCTGACCAGGCGCGCCTCCCTGCCGACGGTCGTCTCCCCCTGGAGAGCCCTTGCTATAGACCATTCTTCCGATGGTACGCGCCTGCCGTCCGGATAGTGGGCCACGCCCCACACCTCGGGCGTAGCCTCGAGCGTAGTACCTTCGGGCTCCCGCATCGCCATGTGTCGCGCCGCGGCGTTTGCGAACGTGAAGTGGCCTTCGCCGTCGCAGACTACGATGGCGTCGGCCGCCTGGCCCAGGATCGTCTCCAGCAGCACCTTCTGATCCCGCAAAGCTTCCTCGGCTAGCTTGCGCTCGGTTATATTCTCGTGGGCGACCACCGCCCAGGAACTCTCGTTGCGGAGGTACGGTGTTACCCTCCCCATGTACCAGCGGCGCTCGGTGGGAGAGTGGCACGGGTACTCCAGCGCGAAGCTCTCCCGCCGGCCGGAGAGAACGGCCCTTATCCCCTCCGCGAACACGGCGGCGTCTTCGGAGTTCCGGGTCGTGGCCGAGTCGCAAGCCTCCAGGTAGTTGGCGCCTTCACAAACCCTCCCGGGGTCGCCCCCGTTCGCCTCGGCGAACGCCCTCCAGGCCCCGTTCACCGCGACGATCTCGCCCGACTCGTCGATGATGGCTATGTTGGCCGAGAGGCTGTCCAGGGTCTGCTGCAACTCCTGGCCGCGCTGCGCTTCCTTCTCCCTGGCGTCCTGCTCGCGCTCGAGCGCTCCGAGGAGTTCCAGCCGCCCGACCACGGCCCGGGCGAACGCCCCGAGCACCCGCATCTGGCCTTCGCCGAACTCGGTGGGACGCGTGCTCAGCAGGCACAGGGTACCGATGATCTGCCCATCCGAGGTCACCAGCGGGGTCCCCGCGTAGAAACGGATGCCGTAGTTGACGCAGAAGTACTGGTCCCTGAACCTCTCGGTGGCCAGGAAGTCCTCGACCACCAGCGGTGCTTCGCCCTCGATCACGTACCGGCACATGCTCCGCCCGCGCGGATCTTGCCTCGCCTCGGCGAGGTCTTCGGCGAGGTCCCCCGACCAGGCCCTGAAATACTGCACGTCGGAGAGGATCAGGTTGACCATGCAAAGGTCCGCGCCAAAGACGTCCCGCACCTCGTCCACAAGCTCTTGGAGAACGTGGTCCGCTTCGGGCCTGGCCGCCCCGAGGTACTCGAGCGCCGCAAGCCGTTCTTGTTCGCGCCCGTGTTTACCGGACTCCCTGATGCCTGGCCGGTCTTTAGGGTTAGCTGACGAGGACACGGTAATCTCGTTGCTCGTGGACCTACCTCCCAGGGGAAGGGTAACATAACGCCGGTTCCGGCTCCTTTTGACGCAAGAGGTTCGTCTCCGCCCGAAGGGCGGAGATCCGGGTAGGTCATTCGCCCTAGCCTCCATTACCGGCCGCGACTAGTCGTAAAGTCCGATGGCACGGCGGCAAGGTCCGCGCATACTCGTTGGCGAGATGGTCGTCGACGCCCGCATAGAGTGGCACTCGCTTCTCCGTGGTCTGCGGCGCGCCATCGAACGCCTCGGGTTGGGGTGGCCTCTCCTTCTCTCTTCCCCACTTATCATCTCCCAAAGGTCACCCTCCCAGGCTCTCACGAAGGCGGAGACGGATGATTAAGGTCTCCCTGGAGGTGCGCGAGGGTGAAGTCCCGGTGGAGGTTGCGGTGCACGCCGAAACTATAAGCCAGGCGGTCGGCATCGTTAGAGAGCGCTTCCCCGGCCGCGACGTGCGGGTGGTGTTCCCCATAGACGGCGAAGAGTTCTTCGGCGGGGCCGAAGAAGACGGGGCGAGAGACGGCAACCAGCCAGAGCTTGTGCCGGATCGGGCCGGCTAGCCGCGCATGAAGCGTCGCGAACGATCCGTCAACCACCGTTCGCGCAAGAGGGGAGAACGGGAAGGTGCTTAGATATCGCGACGGCTTCTCGGAGATCGCCACGGGCTCCCCGTACCTCGACCTGCGGGATTTCGAGAACGCCGGCGTCCGGGTGGCCGGTCGGCGTTTCGGCGCCAGGGACCTCGTCTTCGGCGCGGGAGATCCCGACGGGCAGCTGTATTTCTTGCTCGAAGGCACGGTGCGGCTGTACAAGGTCTACGGCGAATACAAGGAGGCCACGGTCGCCCTGTTGAAGGACCGGGGCGTCTTCGGCGAGCTTGGCCTCGACGAGGGAGGCCGGCAGCGGTGCTTTGCCGAGGCGGTGACCGAGGCCCGGGTCGTCGCGGTGCGCAAACCCGTCCTCGCCGAGATCGTCAAGCGCCACCCGGCGTTCGCCAGAAAGCTATTCTCCTCCTTCTCCGAACGCCTCCGGCAGTCAGATGAGGCGATCGAGAGCCTCCTGAGCCGGGAGGTCGCGGCGCGCCTGAGCACGTTGCTCCTCAACCTCGGCGAGCGTTTCGGAGAGACCACCGGGTCCGGCACGCTCATAGACGTGCGCCTCACTCACCAGGACCTCGCGAACATGATCGTCTCCACGCGGGAAGCCGTCTCCAAGGTGATGAGCGAGTTCCAGCGCGACGGCCTGATCGAGGTCCGGAACCACAGGATATGCCTCACCCCGCGATTGACCGAAGGTATTGTGAGCCTCTCGCCCCGTACCATCCGGGCCGCGCTGTGAGCGCCACCGTGGGTGTCGGACAGACCGTGTCCGGCCAGGGGAGCGCGGTCGAAGGGCAGGCCTCCAGCGCAGCTCCACGATTCCTCGACATCACCGGGCGGGACGGCGCGGTGCGACGGCGTCCACGGAGAGGAACCCGCGCCGGGGTCATGGCCCGGGAGAGGCAGTACCTGCTCTCCGCGGACGAGGACTTGATGCCGCTCGTCGGGTTGGGTGATGCGGCGGCCTTCGCCGTGCTCTACGACCGCCACGGCCGGGCCGCTTACGCGCTTGCCTACAAGCTGACGGGAGAGAGGCAGGCGGCCGAGGATCTGGCGCAGGACGCGTTCCTCAGAGTGTGGCGATCGGCGGGCGGCTACCGGGTCGGGAGGGGCAGCGTGCGGACCTGGATCCTCTCCATCGTCCGCAACCGCAGCATAGATCGGCTCCGCTCGCTGGCGAGCCGCCGCAAGACCCAGGAGAAGGTCGAGGCCGAGGCCCCGATATCCCAGCCAAGCGACGCCTTCGCCGAGACCTGGCGTAACTCCCGGCGGGATCAGGTCCGCGAAGCCCTCAGCACGCTACCCCCGGAACAGCTAGAAGTCCTCGAGCTCACGTACTTCTCAGGCTACACCCAGACGGAGATAGCCCAGATGCTCGACCTGCCCGTTGGCACGGTCAAGGGCCGCACGCGCCTGGGGCTCAAGAGACTGGGCGGCTACTTCCAGACGCACGGCGCCCTGAACTAGGGCCACCGCCGGTCCGGACGAAGCTCCAGCTTGGTTCTTCACGGGTAACCCCTGCAGGTGGCCCATCCCCGACGAACACCACGCTAAATGGACGCGTTCGGTGGCCGGAGAGCGCCCGGTGTCCCACGGGAAGGGTGAACCGTAAGCATTTTTTGCCCCGGTCGCCCCAGCCCCGACCGTTCGGCCCAGCGCCTGGTGCCGTTACAGTACGAGGTCGATCAGGTACGGGCCCTCAGAGCGCAGCCCGGCGTCGACTTGCCGGCTGAACTCCTCGACCGTAGTGGCGCGTCCGGCCTCCACGCCCATGCTACGGGCCATGGCGACCCAGTCGATCGCCGGGCGGTCGAGTTCCATCATGTCGTGGGCCTTCTGTCCGGCGTCGCCGGCGCCCACGTTCGCCAGCTCGCCCTTGAGGATCGCGTACGACCGGTTGTCCAGAATAACGGTGGTGACGTCGAGCCCCTCGCGGGCCTGGGTCCAGAGGGCCTGCACCGTGTACATCGCGCTGCCGTCAGCCTGCAGGCAGACCACTTTCCTGTCAGGACGGGCGATCGCCGCGCCGGTGGCGAGCGGCGGGCCTATCCCGATCGCGCCCCCCGTGACCTGGAGGTAGTCGTGGGGGGCAGCACCCCGCGTCCGGGAGAGGAAAGCGGCCGCGCCCGTGAGCGCCTCGTCCACCACGATCGCGCCCTCCGGCAACAGGGCCGCGACCACACCACCGGCCGCGTCTAGGCCGACCTGACCGCCGCCCGGGGACGGCGTCTCCAGCGTCTGGAGCGGCGCTTCTTGCCTGGCGTCGAGCTCGTCGGCGAGGGCTTCGAGCGCCCCCACGACGTCTTCATCGGGGGCTGCGAGCGTGCGGACCTCGCAATCCTCTGGGCTCAGCTCGCTCGGTTGGCCGGGGTAGGCGAAGAACGCAACCGGCGCCCTCGACCCGACGAGCAGCAGGTGGCCCGTGCCGGCGAGGGCCGCGAGCGCTTCGCCCACGGGGTAGGGCAGGAACTCGACGGCGACGCGGCCGGCGCCACGCTCGACCCGCGCGTTGAGGGTCTGGGCTACGAGGCGCGCGCCCGTGCTCGCGGCGATACGGCCCGCGAGCGCAAGGCCCGGTTCGCGCAGGGCGGGACCACCCAAAAACAGGACCGCAGGCTCGCCGGAGCGCAAGTGCCTTGCGGCGGCGGCGACCGCCTCCGGCGCGACCGGGGCGCGCGCCGCGACGGGCGGAAGCGGCGCCGGGCCTTCGGCCTCTTCCCAGGACGCGTCGGCCGGGAGTATGAGCGTCGAGATCCTCCCCGGCGGCGCCAGGGCCGCCGCCACGGCCTCAGCACCATCGCGGGCGACCGAGCGGCTGTCGGTCGAGGTCCGCACCCAGTGCGAGAAGGGCCTCGCCACGCCCTCGATGTCTGAGGTGAGCGGCGCGTCGTACTCCTTGTGGTAGGTCGCGTGGTCGCCGACGACGTTGACCATCGGCGTGTCGGCGCGGCGCGCGTTGTGAACGTTGGCGAGCCCGTTGGCGAGCCCGGGACCCAGATGCAGCAGGGTCGAGGCGGGTTTGTCCGCCATCCGGGCGTAGCCGTCGGCCGCCCCGGTCACCACGCCCTCGAACAGACCGAGGACGCAGCGCAAACCCTCGACCCGGTCGAGGGCCGCGACGAAGTGCATCTCCGAGGTGCCGGGGTTGGCGAAGCAGA
>CADCUT010000229.1 GCA_902805975.1 uncultured Rubrobacteraceae bacterium
GTACGGGGCCTCGCTGCGGAGCAGCGGCACGGCCTGACGCTGCATGTTCGCGCCCATGAGCGCGCGGTTGGCGTCGTCGTGCTCGAGGAACGGGATGAGCGCGGTGCCGACGGAGACCGTCTGCAAGGGCGCCACGTCCACGTAATCGACCTCGGCCGGGGAGACGGAAGCGACCTCGCCGCCCTTGCGGCGGGCCAGGATCTGCTCCCCTTCGGAGAGCTGCCCGGTCTCCATGTCGACCGGCGTGTTGGCCTGCGCGATCGTGAACTCCTCCTCCTCGTCGGCGGAGAGGTACTCGATCTCGTCGGTCAGCTTGCCATCGACGACCTTCCGGTAAGGCGTCTGCACGAAGCCGTAGTCGTCCACGGTCGCGAACGTCGAGAGCTGCCCGATAAGCCCGATGTTCGGGCCCTCGGGAGTCTCGATCGGGCACATCCTCCCGTAGTGGGTCGGGTGCACGTCGCGGACCTCTATCGGGGCCCTCTCACGGGAGAGGCCACCGGCGCCCATCGCGCTCAGGCGACGCCTGTGCGAAAGCCCCGAGAGCGTGTTCGTCTGGTCCATGAACTGCGAGAGCTGGCTCGAGCCGAAGAACTCCTTTATGGCGCTCGCGACCGGCTTGGTGTTGACGACCGTCTGCGGGGTGATGGACTCCTCGTCCTGGGTCGTCATCCGCTCGCGCACGACGCGCTCCATGCGGTACATCCCGATCCGGAACGCCTCCTGAACCAGTTCCCCGACCGTCCTCAGACGCCTGTTGCCGAAGTGCTCGTACTCGTCGAGCTTGTGGCGGATCCTCTCGTAGTTGATCCGGCCGAACTCCTCCTCCTCAGCGACCTCCTCGCTCGTCTGAATGAGGCGTCCGAGCAGCCCAACGATGTCCTCGATGGTGAGGGTGTGGTCCTCGAGGGGCACGTCGAGCTTGAGCTTCTTGTTGACCTTGTAGCGGCCAACCTCGGAGAGGTCGTAGCGCTTCGGGTCGAAGAAGAGGCTCTGGACGAGGTTCTCGGCGTTCTCACGGTTGACCGGCTCGCCGGGGCGCTGGCGCCGGAACACTTCCAGCAGCGCCTCCTCCTGCGAGGCGATGTCGTCGCGCTCCAGGGTGTTGCGAATAAGCCACGAGTCGTCGAAGCGGGAGAGGATCTCCTCCGGCCCGCCCATCCCCAAGGCCTTGAGGAGTACGCTGACGGGCAGCTTCCTCTTGCGGTCGATGCGCACCGAGACGTAGCCCTTGGTCTCGACCTCGAACTCGAGCCAGGACCCCCGGCTCGGCATGAGGCTCGCCGTGAGGACCTGCTTGGTCTGGTCCTTGGGCTCCATGATGTAGGCCCCGGGCGACCGCACGAGCTGCGTCACGACGACCCGCTCGGTCCCGTTGATAATAAAGGTCCCCGAGTTCGTCATGAGCGGGAAGTCGCCCATAAAGACGTCCTGCTCCCTGACCTCGCCCGTCTCCTTGACGATAAAGCGCACCTTGACGAACAGGGGTGCTGAGTAGGTCTTGTCCTTGGTCATGCAGTCTTCGGCGCTTACCGGCGGCTCTTCAAAGCGGCTCTCGCCGAACTCCACGGCGTAAGAGCCCGTGTAGTCTTCAATGGGAGAAATATCCGTAAACGTTTTCTGAATGCCCTGATCCAGAAACTTCTGAAAAGAGTTCAACTGGATCTCGACGAGATCCGGCAACTGAACTTCTGTGGACTGCAACCGAGCGTAAGGGTGCCGTTTCCGGCGCACGACAGGGGTTACCAAATTAACTCTCCTCCGCAAGGATTGTCGAAAAAAGGCCGAGCACGCAAACGAGTATGTTACCCCCACAAGGGAGCACAGTCAAGGGAAGATGGGAGAAATATGTGGCCGGCCTGAAACCTTGCCTCTGACCAGCGGGCGCAGTCTAGCACAGCGCCCCGGATCATGCCACAAAGGAAGCAGGCTAGGAGGTTTTCAGGTTCGAGGTTTTAGGTTTTGAGTTTATTTTCCTCGGTCCTGCGCATCGACCGCGAACCTTCAGGGCTTCAGGGCGAAAGGCCCTCAGCGAACAAAAAGCGGCGCCCCCGTTAGGGAGCGCCGCCCTTGCAGGCCCTTTTACCTAGAGCCTAGAACCTCTAAGCTACTTGAGCTCCACGGAGCCGCCGGCCTCTTCGATCTGGGTCTTGAGGGCCTCGGCGTCCTCCTTGGAGATCGCCTCCTTGACGGGGTTCGGGGCCTCGTCGACGAGGGCCTTGGCCTCCTTGAGGCCCAGACCGGTCGCGGCGCGCACGACCTTGATGACCTGGATCTTCTTCTCCCCCGCACCCGTGAGCACGACGTCGAACTCGGTCTGCTCCTCTTCGGCGGGCGCTAGTTCGGTGGCGCCACCAGCGGGGGCCGCGGCGACCGCGGTGGCGGAGACGCCGAAGCGCTCCTCCAGCTTCGACACAAGCTCCGAGAGCTCGAGAACGGTCATGTTCTCGATTGTCTCCATCAACTCTTCCTGGTTTACAGCCATCTTCTTTCCTCCTTGACTAGGCTTTTGCTACGACTGTTCGGCGTTCTGCTTCTGCTCGGCGATCTGGCCGAGCGCCACCACGAGGCCCTGCACGGTGTTGTTCAGGACCGTAACGAGGCCCGAGAGCGGCGACGAGATGCCGCCGACGACCTGGGCGATGAGCTGCTCCCGGCCCGGAAGCTTCGACAGGGCCACCACGTCGGCCTCGCCCAGGATGCGCCCGCCGTCGAGGACGCCGCCCTTCAGGGCGAACGTCTCTACCTGGTCGGCGAACTCCGCCATGAGCTTCGCGCTGGCCACCGGGTCTTCCGAGAACGCCAGCGCCGTCGGGCCCTGCAAGAACTCCCGCAGGCCCTCGACCCCGGCCTCGTCGGCCGCCCGCTTGGCGAGCGTGTTCTTGGCGACGACGAACTCGACGCCCGACTCGCGGCTGCGACGCCTGAGGTTCGTGGTGCGGGCGACGTCCATTCCCTGGTAGTCGACCAGCACCGCCGAGCCGGCCCGCAACTTGGCCGCGAGACGCTCGATCACCTGTGCTTTCTCTTCCCTCTTCACCTCGACTCCTCTGCAATAGAAAACCCCGGGGCCGCAGAGGCACCCGGGGTTCGCAAAGGAATCCATAAGGAGCTTTCCACGACCTCGGCCGGAAGATTAAGCCCTGGCTCTTCTTGCCGGGGCGCCGGCTGTCTCTGGTCAGTTGTGGACTCTAGGTCCGCTATCGTCCGCGCGAGATCTTACTCCCTCTCTATCGAAGGGTCAACCTTGATGGAGGGCCCCATCGTCGTCGTGAGCGTCACGGTCTTGAAGTAACGGCCCTTGACCGGCGCCGGACGGGCCCGCTGCAGCTCCTCGCGCAGGGCAAAAAAGTTGGCGACCAGGCTGTCGAGGTCAAACGACTTCTTGCCGATGATGCCGTGGATAATTCCGTACCGGTCAACCCGGTACTCGATCTTGCCGCGCTTGATCTCCTCGACCGCACGCCCGACGTCCATCGTAACGGTCCCGCTCTTCGGGTTCGGCATGAGCCCGCGCGGACCGAGAACCGGGCCAAGCTGCCCGACAGACCGCATCTGGTCCGGCGTGGCGACCGCGACGTCGAAGTCCATGAAGCCCTGCTCGCGGATGCGGGAGGCCAGGTCGTCGGAGCCGACGACGTCGGCGCCGGCCTCCTCGGCCTCACGGGCCTTCTCGCCCTCGGCGAAGACGGCCACACGGCGGGTCTTGCCCGTGCCGTTCGGGAGCATGAGCGTGCCTCGGACCATCTGGTCGGCGCGGCGGGGGTCCACGTTCAGGTGGACGTGGGCCTCGACGCTCTCGTCGAACTTGGCGCCTTCGAGGCTCTTGATAAGCTCCAGGGCCTCGCGCGGCGAGTAGCGGCGCTCCGGGTCTATCTTCGTCCTCTGTTCCAGCAGCCGTCTACCCATTGACCGTAATCCCCATGCTCCGGGCCGTACCCTCGACGATCTTCGACGCGCCTTCCACGTCGGCGGCGTTGAGGTCAGGCATCTTGGTCCTGGCAATCTCCTCGACCTGCGCGCGGCTCACGGTGCCGACCTTCGAGCGGTTCGGCTCGCCGCTGCCCTTGTCGATGCCGGCGGCCTGCCGGAGCAGGTAGGCGGCGGGCGAGGTCTTGGTGACGAACGTGAACGAGCG
>CADCUT010000230.1 GCA_902805975.1 uncultured Rubrobacteraceae bacterium
TGGGTTCTGAAGTTCTTCTCGCCCTGCATCACCACGAACTTGTCCTGGCCCTCCCGCGGCCACGTGCCGGAGTGGAACAGGAAGTCATCGGGCTGCGGGTGCTTGCCGCGCGCGACCACCTTCGGCTTCAGCGGCTCCCGCACGTCGAGGATCTGGAAGGAGTCCGAGATGGGGGAGGTGACGAGGAAACCGGGTTTGTACTCGTCCACGTCGTGCGCGCCGTCCTCGTTGAGGCCGGTGATCTCGTGCCAGTCCTGCGTCATGAGCTTCGGGTTCTTCGGGTCGCGCAGGTCCGTGATGCTCCCGTCCGAGCCGTAGGCCCACTTGCAGTCCATGATACACGTCGTCGTGTGGTCGCCGGCACCCTCGACGGTCGCCATCTCACTGATCTGCGTCTTGTCCGAGACATCGTAGACGTGGAGCGCGTCACCGGGCAGCGACTCGGAGAAGAGCAGGATCTTGCCGTTCGTCGCCACGTTCTCGTTCTCGAACTTGAACCCGATGGGCAGGGTGGCCGTCAGCCGAGGTTGGAGGGGCTTGGAGATGTTGTAGATGGAGATGTTCTTCCAGCTCGTCAGGTACAGGTAGTCGCCCCGGATGTTCGCGCCCGTGGCGGTTAGGATCTCGGGGTTGAGGGGCACCGCGGGGTCGACGGGCAAGCCACCGCCCTCCTCGAAGGCTAGAAACCCTTTATACTCGACGTTCTTAGAGGAGAAGCCGCCCGTGGACGGCTCGGAGGCGGAACCGCCTTCTATGGGCATGGCGCCCCGCGGCTGGTTGAGGCTCAACCAGCCCGAGTCGGCCGCAAAGCCTACAACCGCCACCAGAGCCGGAACGAGGACGAGCAAAGATACCGCGAGCCTGCGTTTCACCTATCTACCTCCCCTTTGCGGCTTGAGCCTGGAAAACTTTGTTACGACCGCGGGCAGGCACGCCCCCTGACGGGTGTGGTCCAGACGTCCGCAGCATACATTCCCCCTTTATCTCCCCTTCGACAATGCATACGGTAGCAGGTAATAAGAAACGCGGCAAGCGCCACGATGGACGCTACTCGACGACGGGTTGGGAGAGGACCCAGAGGCTCGTAACGGTGTAGAGGACCATGAGCGCCACCATCGGGAGCTGGCTCTGCAGGGCCAGTTTGGGGCTCTGCGCCCCCCGGAGTGCTACGGCGTGCGCCAGGTAGACCGCGACGACGTGGCCGGCCACGATGAGGCCGACCTGCGAGTACCAGACGAAAGCCGCCCCGACGACGTTGACGTTGACCCCGTAGCCGGCCGTGCCGAAGAGGTTCCAGCCCCACCCGAAAGGGTCGGAGGCGAGGGCGAAGAGGTTCTGGCCCTCCGTGATCAAGAGCGTGTAGTAGTGGGCCGCCTGGTAGGCGAGCGCGATGGGCACCAGCGAGTAGGCGAAGGCCCCCGCGAGCTCCCGGAAGCCCGCCCCTCCTCCCATCGCCTGGCAGAGCTTCACGAACCCCGCGTACAGACCGAAGAACACCAGCGGCACCATAACGAGCCCGAGCGTCCCGTAGAACAGGCTCCCCAGCACCCCGAACGAGCCCGTCGTCGACTGGAGAAAGAACATCCCGCTTACCCAGAGCGGGGTCGCCATCAGGCCGTCGTAGGTCACGCTCGCGAGCATGAAGACCACGAAGGCCAGCAGCCCCGCCGACGTCCCGCCAGGACGAAGAAGGCCCACCGCCGGAGGCCTGAGGTTCAACTCCCTCTCGTCAGGCTCGGCCCGGGCGAAGCATGCGTAGCAGTTAACGCAGTCCGCGCCCCCTGGCCCGCAGGCGTCGCACTCTTTGCAGGCCTTCCCGCCTCTCACGCGCACCTCGGTCGGGGCGAACCGCGCCAGGATGCCGAAGAACACGGAGAAAGCCTCGCCCTTGCGGAGCCAGGCCTCCTTGCCGAAGAGCGACATCCCCGCCCAGGTGACGCTCGTGTACAGGAGGATGAAGAAGGCGATGTTGCGCGGCGTGGCCGAGCCGGGGAACACGAGCTCGACCCACACGAAGACGAAGAAGAGCGCGAGCGCCGGCCAGACGCCCCACGAGGCCGGGTACGCGGCGTCCGACTCGAGGCCCCCGTCCACCCCGAGGCGCCGGGCGAGCCCGTCCGCCCACTCGAACAGGACCATCAGGGGGTTCACGAGTGCCCAGAGGTTCCCGACGAGCGCGACGAAGAGGCTGAAGCCTACCCACCAGATCACCCACACCAGGGTGGGGGCGAGGTTGAGGACCGGCGTCTGATCTCCGAGCAGCCCCGTCAGGATGACCAGCACGAAGAGCCCCACCGAGGCGGCCCGCAGCCCCGAGACGAACGTCCGGCCCGCCAGCGTCGCCCGGAAGAGGCCGAACCGCAGCAGGTTCAGGCGGGGGTAGCCGCGGGCCTCCCCCCGCCCGCTGACGAAGAGGCCGAACACGACGAAGGAGAGCACCACGGCGCCGGCCGCCCCGTAGAGGTAGAGCCAGAGCGGCACCGGGAGGTCGTAGCGCTGCCCGAAACCGTGCGCGAGGGCCGGACGGTTGACCGCCAGGGCCGGCAAGGACCACAAAAGCACGGCGGCAGGGACCGTCGCGGCGCGGCGCGCGGGCTTCGGCACGCGCCTAGCGCGGCTCCACGACAAGGACACCGAGCTCTTCTTCCGTCTCGTGGTCCTCCATCGGGAACCGGCCCGTCAGGTCCGCGTCGAAGGAGAGTTCGGTGGGACCGCCCGGCTCGACCTCTTCCTCCAGGTTGTAGCCGTGGACGTGGAGTTCGACCGGGCGGTCCGTGGTGATGTTCATGGTTACCCGGTCGCCCTCGCGGACGGAGACCTCCTCAGGGTCCATGCCGTCCTCCCTTATCTCCAGGTCGAAGGAGCGTTCTTCGGGGGCCGAGGCGGCGGGCGGGTCGGGGCGCAGGATCAGGAACAGCCCGCCCAGCACGAGGGCGGAGATCACGGCAAGAACTGCGAGCCTGACGGCCATACGCTCCCCCATCGTCGCGGTCTCGACCCGAACATCCTACCAACCCGCCCGTACCGCCGTCCCCGCGGGCTACGCCAGATCCACCGCCACCGGCAGGGCCCTGCGGCGCCAGCCGGAGAGGCTGCCGGGGCTCCGTTCGTACTTCTCGACCAGGAGCCGGCGGGCCAGCCCGTCCTCTTCGGCATCTTCGACGAGGCGGGCCTCGCCCTGTAGCGCTTCACCGGAGATCCTGACCGTCACGGCCGGTTCCTGGCGGAGGTTCTTCACCCAGTCGGCCCGGTCTCCTCCGCCGGAGAGCATGTAGAGCGTACGCGTCCGGGGGATGAGGGAGAACCAGATCTCGATCTCGTGCGGACGGCCCGTCACCCTGCCCCTGGTCGTCAGGTAGCAGAACTCCTCGTCTGCGAGGGCGTCGAAACTAGGCATCAGGCATCAGGTTACAGGCTTCAGGGGTTCGAGGGTTTGAGAGACGAGACGAGGTCGAGCAGGGGGCGATCGCTCTCGGGGCCGGCACCCGAAACCTAGGGCCTAGAACCTCGAACCTCAAGACCTTAGCTCCACGCGCCGGATCTTGCCGCTCGTCGTCTTCGGGAGCTCTTCTATGAACTCGATCTGGCGCGGGTACTTGTACGGGGCGGTAAGCGCCTTGCAGTGGGCCTGTATCTCCATCTTCAGTTCTTCTGACGGCTCGTAGTCGGGGCCTAGCACGATGAAGGCCTTGACGATGCTGCCGCGGTCCTCGTCGGGGGCGGGGACGACGGCGCTCTCGACGACGGCGGGGTGCTCGATGAGGATGCTCTCTATCTCGAACGGCCCGATGCGGTAGCCGGCCGAGAGTATGACGTCGTCCGAACGCCCCACGAACCACAAGTAGCCTTCCGCGTCGCGGTAGGCCCGATCGCCCGTGAGGTAGTGCCCGTTCCTGAAGACGCCCTCGGTCTCGTCGGGCTGCTCCCAGTACTCCTTGAAGAGAACGGGCGGACGGCCGGAGAGGGCGATGTCGCCCGGCTCGTCTGGCGGGCACTCGTTGCCCTCCATGTCCACGACCACGACGTCGCAGCCGGGGGAGGGCCTGCCCATCGAGCCGGGGCGCACCTCAAGACCCGGGAAGTTGCCGACCAGCAGCGTGTTCTCCGTCTGACCGTAGCCGTCGTAGATGGTGAGGTCGTGCAGCTCCTTCCACCGCTCGATGACCGCCGGGTTCAGGGGCTCGCCGGCCGAGACCGCGTGCCGGACCGGGGAGAGGTCGGCCCTCTCGAGCTCGGGGGTCTTGGCGAGGAGGCGGTACTCGGTCGGGGCCTGGCAGAGGACGGTTATGTTCTGCTCCCCGATCAGGCCCAGGCGCTCGGCCGCATCGAAGCCGCCCTCGTGGAAGAAGATCTCCGTCCCGAGGCTCCAGGGACCGAGAAAGACGTTCCAGATGCTCTTGGCCCAGCCCGTCCCCGAGGTACACCAGAGCCTGTCCTCTCTCCGAAGGTCGAGCCAGTACTCGGCCTGCATCCGTGTGGCGTGGGTGTAGCCGTGGGTGTGCAGCACGCCCTTCGGGTGCTTGGTGGTGCCCGAGGTGTAGAGGATGAACGCCCCCTCGTCCGAGGCCGTATCTTCCGCCGTGAACTCCCCGGAGGCCTCGTCCACGAGCCCCTCGAAAGGTTCCCAGCCGTCCCGGTCGTCGCCGAACGAGACGAAGCGCTCCAGGCCGGCCGCCTCGGGGCGCATCTTCTCGACCTCTTCGAAGCCCTCGGGGCCGGAGACCATGGCGACGGAGCCCGAGTGCTCCGCGCGGAACTTCAGATCGCCGGATCTGAGTTGCGGGGCGCAGGGGATCGCGATCGCCCCGAGCTTGAGGAGCCCGGTGAGCACGGCCTGCCACTCGGGGACCTTGCCGAGCAGAACCATCACCCGGTCGCCGCGTCCGACGCCGAGAGCGCGCATGGCGTTCGCGAACTTGTTGGAGAGCAGGGAGAAGTACGCGAACGTCAGGCGGCGCGTCTCGCCGTCGGTACCGAGCCAGGTCATCGCCGGGTGGCCTTCGGCGGCCCAGTGGTCCACCACGTCGCGCCCGAAGTTGAACCGCTCCGGCGTCTCCCAGCGAAAGGCCGCGTGGGTCTTCGCGTAATCTCCTATGTTCGGCACGGCGCCTCCCTTTCCCCAAAGGTAGCCATCCTGAAGATGCATTCTACAAGAGCTGTGGGCCACGCTCTTCGTATAAACTGGTTTGGGCAGGACATGAGCATCGGAGGGAGCATGGCCGAGAGGGCGGTAATACTGGGGGCGGCGAGGACGCCGTTCGGCAGGTTCGGGGGGGCGTTGGCCTCTTTGAGCGCGCCGGAGCTCGGGGGGGTGGCGATCCGGGAGGCGGTCGAGCGGTCCGGGGTTTCGGACGAGGAGATCGGGCACTCCATCTTCGGGATCGTGGTGCAGGCGGGCGTCGGCCAGATACCTTCCCGCCAGGCCAACTACCACGCGGGACTCCCCTTCACGCTCACGACCGAGACGCTCAACCAGGTCTGCGCCTCGGGCCTGAGGAGTGCGACGCTGGCCGAGACCATGATCCGGGCCGGCGACTACGACGTCGTCCTCGCCGGCGGGATGGAGAGCATGTCCAACGCCCCCTACCTGCTCCCGAAGGCGCGCTGGGGCGCCCGCCTCGGCGACATGCCGGCCCTTGACGCGATGATGCACGATGGCCTGCTCGACGCCTTCGAGCACGTCAACATGATCCGCTTCGGCACCGACGGCGCCAAAAAGTTCGGCATCTCCCGCGAGGAGCAGGACGCGTGGGCGCTCCGCAGCCACCAGAGGGCTGCCGCCGCCACAGACGAGGGCAGGCTGGCGGAGGAGACCGTTGGCGTAAAGGTCGCGGGCAGGAAGGGCCAAACGACCTACGTCGAGCACGACGAGCCCATCCGGCGCGACACCACCCTGGAGAAGCTTGCCGCCCTCAAACCCGTTGACGAGGGCGGCACCGTGACCGCCGGCAACGCGCCGGGCGTCACCGACGGGGCCGGGGCGCTCGTGCTCGCCCGTGAGTCCTTCGCGAGGGAGCGTGGCCTGGAGCCGCTCGGGACCATCGTCGCCCACGCCAAGGTCGCCGAAAGGCCGCCGGACCTGCTCACCGTCCCGGGCAACGCGGGGAAGAAGGCGCTCCAGAAGGCCGGGTGGAGGGCCGGGGAGCTGGATCTGGTGGAGATAAACGAGGCGTTCGCGGGGGTCGCTATCCACTCGACCCGGGTGCTCGGCGTCGACCCGGAGATCGTGAACACGAGCGGCGGAGCGCTCGCGCTCGGGCACCCGGTGGGCGCCTCGGGGGCGCGCATCCTCATGACGCTTCTCTACGGCCTCACGCGCATGGGTGGCGGCAGGGGCCTGGCGACGATCTGCTCCGGCGGGGGACAGGGCGACGCGGTGCTGGTGGAGGTGTGAGGCGGTCAGTACGACGGCAGACCTGCGTAGGGGCGCTTCGCGGAAAGGAGCATAGCAATGGGTGACGGCAACGGAGAGAAGGCGGACAACCCTGGCGTGATCGCGCCGCCGCCATTGATCTACGCCGTCGGCCTGGCCATGGGCCTGCTGGCGAACCGCAGCTATCCTGTTCCCTTGCTGCCGCGTCCCTTGAACCGGGTCCTGGGGCTCTTGCTCGTCGGCGGTGGGCTGGTCTCCGGGGGGTCGGCCATCTATACCATCCGAAGCGCGGGCAGCAACGAGAACCCTTACAGGCCAGCGACCACCGTAGTTGCCGGCGGCCCCTTCCGTTACACCCGCAACCCCATGTACTTGGGGTTCACCCTGATCTACGCCGGCATCAGCGCGCTCGCCAACGCGCTCCCTCCCATCCTTCTGCTCCCGGCGGTTTTCGCCGTCATGCGTCGCGGGGTGATCGAGCGCGAGGAGCGCTACCTCGAAGGCAAGTTCGGCGAGGAGTACCTGCGCTACAAGGGACGGGTGCGGCGTTGGATCTAACCGGACCACTGCTGCCGCACGGAGAGTCTGTCCCCGACGTCGCCCCTTCGGCCTGGGTCGCACCTGGCGCGTTCGTTGTCGGAGACGTGCGTCTCGGGGAGGACACGAGCGTCTGGTACGGGGCGGTGCTGCGGGGCGACACGGAGCCGATCCGGATCGGCGCCCGGACGAACGTCCAGGACGGCTGCGTCCTTCACGCCGACCCCGGGTTCCCGGCGACGGTCGGCGAGGGCTGCGTTGTCGGCCACAACGCCGTCGTCCACGGCTGCGAGGTGGGGGACGGGTGCCTTATCGGGATGGGCGCCACTATCCTCAACGGCGCGAAGATAGGCGAGGGCTCCATCGTGGCCGCGGGCGCCGTCGTCCCGGAGAACCGCGAGTTCCCGCCCCGCAGCCTGATCGTCGGCATCCCGGCCAAGCGCGCCGGCGAGGTCACCGAGGAGCAGGCCGGAGACATCGAACGCGGCGCCCGCGAGTACGTCGAACGCGCCGCCGCGCACCGGGAATCTCTGGGGCGCGCCTAGCGCGAGTTGCTGGTGCCGCGGGCCTGCGTGTAGCCGAGATGGAGGTGTTCGTCGTGAAGGTCTAGCTGGTCCTGGTCGAGGATCCAGCCCTCCTCGTAGCCGAAGCCCAGTTCGCTCGTCCATTCTTCGGGGCCGATGATCTGGTCGGGCCTCCTCGAAGCCTGGATGCCCGCCAGAACCCGCCCCACGTCGAGGACCTCCAGGCTCGACCCGTTGCCCCCGACGGGCTCGCCGTCAACGTACCTGATATCGGCGGCCCGGCCGAAGAAGTGGGTGTTCGGAAGCCCGCCCGCCCTGCCGTAGCCGTCCGGTATGCGCGGCCCGTCTTCCACGCCTTCTATAAAGAAGTGGCCCTCCTTGAAGACGTCCACGCAGATCCTGTGTCGATCGGCCACCGTCCGCAGCGTCGCAACGAGCCGCGGGTCCACGATGCCGCTCCTCAGGTCTTCCGCCGCCTCGCCCGACGCCCCGAAGTCCGGGTTCTCCAGGAGCCTCCTTACCGCGGGCCCGCCCCGGTCGTCGTCCGGGCCGAGAAACCCGGGGTCCAGAATGCCTCTCCCCATGCCGGGCGGGCAGGCCGGGTCGAGGTTCTCCCGGCCGAGGCCGTCCGGCGGCCCGCAGGAGGAGGCCAAAAGCATCGCCGCCAGGGCTATGGCGGCGGCCAGAACTCGTGCGGGTACCGGGGAGGAAGATCCAGACTTCACCCGTCTATTCTACGATGCGTTTCGGATTACCACGGACCGGTATTCGACCGAACGGTCCTGCCCCCTGTCGCCCGATTGCCGCGTTTCGCGGGTAGGGGCGTTTCGCGAAACGCCCCTACCTAGGCATCCTCGCCCTACAATCCCTCAGAACCTAGAACCTGATGCCTGTAGCCTGAAACCTCTAGCCTGGTTTCTCCACGGGAGAGGAAGGAACCAGGTTTCGGACCTCCCTGAGCGCCACCGAAAGGGTCGCGAGGTCGAAGGTGCCGCTGGCGTTTATGTCGGAGAGGACGTGGAGGGTGCGTTCCACGGCGCCGTCGTTGGAGGAGACCCAGGCCTCTATGCGCTCGGGCACCGGCGCGTCTTGCGGCGTGTCCCTGAGGACGGCGGCGGTCATGGCCGCCTGGAGGCCGTAGACGTCGTCGCGCAGGGCGGCGCGGGCGAGGGCGCGCCAGCGGTTGTCGCGGGGGAGGGCCTCGACGTGGTGGCGGAGCCAGTGGACCCTGAGCCGGTCTCCAAGCGCGAAATACACCTCGGCGGCCGTCTCGGGCCTCTCACCGGCCGCGACGGCGACGTCCACGACGTCGAGCGCGCTGAACATCGCCCCGAAGGTCGAGACCCGGTGGGCCAGCCCCTCCGGCACGTCCTTCTCGATGAGCCTCGCTGCCGACTCGTCCACGCTCTTCTTCTCGCCGTCGATCATGAAGCCGTGGATGCCGCTCGCCAGGTTGGGCGCCTCCTCCCTGAAGTACGAGACGGTCGCCGAGATGTCTAAAGGGGGGCGGCGGTTGCGCAGGAGCCAGCGGGTCGAGCGCTCCGCGAGGCGGCGCCAGTCGAGGAGCATCCCGGTCTGGACGTCCGCCCCGACCCTGTTGTCCAGGGACTCTATCTCCTCCCAGGTCTCGCGCATGTCGAAGACCTCGACGGCGGCGGTGAAGGCGCGGGAGATCCCCGCCGTGCTGGCCCCCGTCTCCTCGCCCAGCCTGAAGACAAACGAGGGCCCCGCCCGGTTCACCAGCTCGTTGGCGACGCGGGTGGCGACGATCTCACGCCGCAGCCGGTGCTCCTCCATCCTGTCCCCGAACCGCTCGCGCAAGGGTGTTGGGAAGTATCGTTTCATCTCCGCGGAGAGGTAAGGGTCCTCGGGGAGGTCGGAGTCGAGGAGTTGCCTGTAGAGCGTGATCTTGGTGTACGACAAGAGGATCGCGAACTCCGGCGCCGTGAGCCCGCCGCCCTCCGAGCGCCGCTCCGCCAGCGTCTCATCCGAGGGGAGGGCTTCAAGCTCCCGGTTCAGGGCGCCCGTCCCTTCCAGGTGCCGGATGTACCGGACGTGGACGTCGACCATCTGGTGGGCGAGGGCGAGCGCGTTGCTTATGGCTAAAGTCTGGTCGTAGTTGTCCCTGAGGACGAGTTCCTCGACCTCGTCGGTCATCTCCGCGAGAAGCTCGTTGCGCTGTTTCTCGGTCATGTCCCCGCCCGCGACGATCGCGTCGAGTAGTATCTTGATGTTCACCTCGTGGTCGGAGCAATCTACCCCGGCCGAGTTGTCCACGGCGTCCATGTAGACCCGCCCGCCCGAGAGCGCGTACTCGATCCTGCCGGCCTGCGTAAACCCGAGGTTGCCCCCCTCCCCGACCACCCGGCACCGGAGATCCTTGCCATCCACCCGCAGCGCGTCGTTCGTCCGGTCGCCGACCTCGGCGTTGGCCTCGGTGCTCGCCTTGACGTAGGTGCCGATGCCCCCGTTCCAGAGAAGGTCCACCTCCGCCTTGAGCAGGCCGTTGATGATCTCGTTCGGGGTCAGCGACTCGGCCTCCGTGCCGAGGAGCGCCTTTACCTGCGGCGAGAGCGGGATGGACTTGGCGGTTCTCGGGAAGACGCCGCCGCCCTCGGAGATGAGGCTCGTGTCGTAGTCCGCCCAGGTCGAGCGGGGCAGCCGGAAGAGGCGCTCGCGTTCGGCGAAGCTCGCCCCGGGGTCGGGGTCAGGGTCGATAAGGATGTGAAGGTGGTTGAAGGCGGCGACTAGTTTGGTGTGACGGCTCAGGAGCATGCCGTTGCCGAAGACGTCGCCGGACATGTCGCCGATCCCGACGACCGTAAAGTCCTCTTCCTGGACGTTCTTGCCGAGCTCGCGGAAGTGGCGCTTGACCGACTCCCAACCGCCTTTCGCGGTGATGCCCATCTGTTTGTGGTCGTAGCCGACGGAGCCTCCGGAGGCGAACGCATCACCGAGCCAGAAGCCGTACTCGGCCGAGATGCCGTTGGCGATATCCGAGAAGGTCGCCGTGCCCTTGTCCGCCGCCACCACCAGGTACGGGTCGTCCCCGTCGTAGCGGACGACGTCGGGCGGGGGGACGACGTCGCCTTCGTGTAGGTTGTCCGTCAGGTCCAGCATGCCGCAGATAAGGGTGCGGTAGCAGGCTATGACCTCCTTCTGGAGGGCCTCGCGGCCCCCTCCGGCCGGGGGGCGTTTGACGACGAAGCCGCCCTTGGCGCCGACGGGGACTATGACGGCGTTCTTGACCATCTGGGCCTTCATGAGGCCGAGTACCTCGGTGCGGAAGTCCTCGCGGCGGTCGGACCAGCGGATGCCGCCGCGGGCGACCTCGCCGCCGCGCAGGTGGACGCCCTCCGCGCGGGGGGAGTAGACGAAGATCTCGAACCTGGGACGCGGCAGCGGCAACAGCGGTATCTCCCGCGGGTCGAACTTGAAGGAGAGATGTACCTTCGGCCCCCCGTCTTCGTCCGTCTGGTAGTAGTTAGTCCGAACCGTCGCGAGGGTGATGTCCAGGAAGTTGCGCAGGATGCGGTCCTCATCCAGGCTCTCGACCTCGTCCAAGGCCTCCTCTATCTCGCCCTTCAGCCGCCCCGTCTCACCTTGGGCCCTACCGCCGTTCTTCGGGTCGAAGCGCCACTCAAAGAGGTCCACGAGGAGCCGTGCTATGTGGTGGTTGGCGAAGAGGGTGTCCTCCATGTAGGCCTGGGAGAAGGTCGTGCCGGCCTGGCGGAGGTACTTGCAGTAGGCGCGGAGGATGGTTACCTGGCGCCAGGTGAGCCGGGCGCGGAGGACCAGGCGGTTAAAGCCGTCGTTCTCGACCAGGCCGCGGTAGGCGCGGGCGAAGGCGTCCTGGAAGATCTCGCGCACCTCCCCCGTCTGGAACTCGCCGCGCGACTCGTCAACGAGGCCGAAGTCGTAGATCCAGACCGGCGCGGAGCCCTCCGGCTCCACCTTGTGCGGCCTCTCGTCGACTACCTCGACCCCCATGTCTTCGAGCAGGGGGAGGACGGTCGAGAGCGAGATCTGCTCCCCGGAGCGGAAGAGCTTGAACCCCAGGAACTCCTCCGGCTCCTCTATGGGATGGTAGAGGCTCATCTCCAGGTCGTCTTCCGAGGAGAGGCCTTCGATCCGCCTGATGTCCGTGACGGCGGTCCTGGCGAGGAAGCCCGCCCGGTAGCCGGGCGGGAAGGCGTCGCGGTACTTGTGGAAGAGCTCGGTGCCCCGCTCCTCGCCGACGCCTTCTATGAGGGCTTCGTAGAGGTTGTCCGCCCACGAGCGGATCGTCTCCGCGAGCCGCTCCTCGATGTCCGCGGCGTCGTGCTCGGGGATGCCGGCCGGGTCGACATAGACGATAAAGTGGAGCCGGGCGAGCACGGACTCGGAGAGCCTGACGTCGAAGGCCGAGCTAACGCCGCCTAAAGAATCCTGCAGGATCTCCTGCATCCTGCGCCTTACCTCGGTGTCGTAGCGGTCGCGGGGGACGTAGACGAGGCAGGAGAAGAAGCGGCCGTAGGTGTCGCGGCGGACGAAGAGGCGCACCCGCTGGCGCTCCTGGAGGTGAAGGATGCCCATGGCGATGTCGAAGAGCTCTTCCTTGCTTATCTGGAACAACTCGTCGCGGGGGTGGGTCTCGAGGATCTCGACGAGGTCCTTCTCGTTGTGGCTCCCTTTGGAGAACCCCGACCTCTCCATCACGTACCGCACCTTGCGCCGCACGATGGGCGTCTCGAAGACGCTCATGCTGTAGGCGGAAAATGTGTAGAGACCCAAGAACCGCCGCTCGCCGGTGACGTTGCCGTCCCCGTCGAACTTTTTTACGCCGACGTAGTCCATGTATGAGGGGCGGTGGACGGTCGAGCGGGAGTTGGCCTTGGTGAGGTTCAGGAGGTTCGGCCTGCGGGCGAGGCGCCGCACCTCGGGCGGCAGCTTGGCGAAGGAGCGCGAGCGGGGCTTGCGGCCGGTCTCGCGCAGGATGCCGAGGCCCGTTCCCTCCACGCCCATCAGGGCGTCCTCGCCGTTCTCCGGGGTCAGGTCGTACTCGCGGTAGCCGAGGAAGGTGAAGTTGTTGTCCGAGATCCAGTCGAGAAAAGCCTTCGCCTCCGCGAGGTCCTCATCGTCCAGGGGCGGCGGGTTCTCCTCGAAGCCCGAGACGATCTCATCGACGCGCTCCAGCATCGCCGGCCAGTCCTCGACGGCGGCCTGTACCTGCGAGAGCACCCGCTCCGTGCAGGCGCGCAGCTCATCGAGGATTCCGGGCTCCGTCTGGCGGTCGACCTCGACGTGGATCACGGACTCGGAGACGGTGTCTTCGTCTTCGGCGTCGGCGGGCAGGACCTCCACGAGCCGGCCCTCGTCGTCGCGCCTGACCTTCATTATGGGGTGGAGCATGAGGTGGATGGAGTAGCCGCGGGTGTTGACCTCCATCCGCGTCGAGTCGACGAGGAACGGCATGTCGTCCGTGACGACCTCGAGAGCCGTGTGCGTGGACTGCCACCCGTGCTCCTCGAAGAGCGGGTTGTACACCCGCACCTTCGCCTCGCCGGGGGAGCGTTGATACGCGAAGCCGAAGTGTGACATGGCGGCGCCGTAGAGGTCTATCGGAGAGCGGCCGTCGAGGTCTTCGCGCGGGACCCAGGCGAAGTACTGCCGCGCGAACTCCTCCGCCGGCGCCGCCCGGTCCTCCGGCATCTGCTCCCGGATTCTGTCCACAACCCTGTCGAGAAGTTCGTCCTTGGCAAGCATCGCCACGCTCCCCGTCGCGTTACCTTTTCACCAGGACCATTCTAGCCCAGGCCCCGTCCAGCGGCCCCGGCCGCACTATACTCCCGGGAGGCGGCAAGGTTACGGGAGGAAGTCATGGACTTCGGCTTCGGGGAAGTGCAGAGGGGGATCAGGGACAGGGCGGCCGACTTCGCCGACAGGGAGGTCGCGCCCCACGCCGCGGAACTGGACCGCGAGGACCGGGTCCCGTTCGAGACGCTTGCGAAGCTCTCCGAGATGGGCTTCATGGGCCTGTGCGTGCCTGGGGAGTACGGCGGGGCGGGTCTGGACTTTCTCTCCTACTGTCTCCTGATCGAAGAGCTCAGCCGGGCCGACGCCGGCGTGGGCGTGACGCTCGCGGTCCACACGAGCGCCGGGACGCTGCCGATACTCCTGTTCGGCACGGAGGAGCAGAAGGCGAAATGGGTGCCGCCGCTCGCCCGCGGGGAGAAGATAGGCTCCTTCGCCCTAACCGAACCGACGACGGGTTCGGATGCCGCGGCCATAGAGACGGCGGCCGAGAAGGTCGAGGGCGGGTACAGGGTAAGCGGGCACAAGCAGTGGATCACGAACGGCCGCATCGCCGGCACCACGATCCTCTTCGCCCGCGCCCCGAACGGCGTCACGGCCTTTATCGTCCCGATGGACGCAGACGGCATCTCCTTCGGCAAGCACGCGAAGAAGATGGGCGTCATCTCCGCGACCACCGACGACGTGCTGCTGGACGACGTCTTCATCCCCGAAGAGAACCGGTTGGGCGAAGAAGGCAAAGGGCTCGGCGTGGCTCTGGGCACGCTCGACCCCGGCAGGATCGGGATAGCCGCCCAGGCGGTCGGCATCGCCGAGGCCGCCTTCAGGTACGCCGCGGGCTACGCCGCCAGGCGCACGACCTTCGGCAGGCCGATAGGGGAGCATCAGGCCATAGCGTTCAAGCTCGCCGACATGCAGACGAAGACCCGGGCCGCGAGACTCCTCGTTCACGAGGCCGCGTGGATGAAGGACCGGGGGATGCGTGTGACGGAGGCTGGCGCAAGGGCCAAGCTGTACGCCTCTCAGGTCGCGAACGAGGTGACGAACGACGCGCTTCAGATACTCGGAGGGTACGGGTACATGAAGGACGAGAGTCCCGTGGAGCGGTACTACAGGGACGCCAGGGTTACGGAGATCTACGAGGGAACCAGTGAGATCCAGCGCCTCGTCATCTCCCGCGCCATCTTGCGCGAGCAGGGCGAGGCTCTGGAGAGACCGGCCGGCGTGGAGGGATCGCGGACGGTCGTCGGGTAAGGTGTTGCCGCGCTAGCCAGGGAGTCGGCTAGGTCGGTCTAGCCATACCTTCATTGACGACGACGTGGTCGGGTAGTTCCAGACCGAGTGCCTGCAATCTACGCTGGAACATCGCCTTGTCCGCGACGCCAAACTCTATCCGGTTCTTAAAGACGTTCTCCCCCGAATCGTGAACCATCTTCAGACGATCGAAGATCTTCTCTGTCTCCGCGCGAGCCGCGTTCAGTTCCTTCATGGAGGCCTCGACCCTCTTGACGTTGACCGTGCCTTCCCACCGCGTGCCCTCGACGAGTGGCGTGGCGATCTCTACGGCCCTCTCGGGATCTCCCGCGAAGGCCACGGTGATTCCGTAGTCGGGTTTGTGCCGCAGCCACAGACCCGCGAAGGCGTCGGGTTCCCTCTGCTTGACCTCACGCTCCAGGTCGGAGGGCAACGTGTCGTCCTGCATCTGGAGGCGGCGGATCGCCTCTTTCAGGGGCACATCCATGTCTCTGGCATACCACCGGGCGTCCTGGACCAGCGCCTCGCGTTCGGTCAGCACGCGATGACCGCCGATCATGGTAGGCTCCCGCGCGGGGGTCTGGCCCGACCTGTTGCCCTCCTGCCCGCTTTCCTCGGAGGCCGGGCTCTTCGACGCGTCTTCGGGCCGCGAACCAGCGAGCAGGATCGCCGCCACGCAGAGCGTCGCAATCACGATAAGACCGGCGGCCATCACGACGGTCTTTCCCAGCCTCGCGTCCTCCGGCACCCGATATCCTCTCGTCTACAGGCAAACTCCGCGACACATTCACTATACCTGAGCCACATGTAGCCAGGGTGACGAAGGGTTTTCGAGCCTGTAACGAACCGCGCCGGAGCCGGGACACGAATACCGCTTATGCTACAGTTTGCGCAAAGGGGCAAGAGGACGGAGGAGCACGCCTTGGACATTAGGAAAGGCGCCAGAGACCGCTGGGAAGAGGCCTACGACAAGGCGACCGAGCGCGACGCGGAGTTCTCTACCATGTCGGGCGTGCCGATCAAACCGCTCTACACCCCCGACGACGTCGAGGGCGACTACGACGAGAAGATCGGGTACCCGGGCGAATATCCCTACACCCGCGGCGTCTACCCGAACATGTACCGCGGCCGGTTGTGGACCGTCCGCCAGTTCGCCGGCTACGGCGACCCCGAGGAGACCAACAAGCGCTTCAAGTATCTGCTCGAACACGGCCAGAATGGCCTCTCCGTCGCCTTCGACATGCCGACCCTGATGGGCCTGGACTCCGACTCGCCGCTGTCTCTGGGAGAGGTTGGGACGGAGGGTGTTGCCGTGGATTCCCTCGAAGACGTGGAGAGGCTCTTCGACGGGATACCTATGGGTGAGATCTCGACCTCCATGACCATCAACGCCCCCGCGATGGTGCTGCTCGCCATGTACGTCGTCGCCGCCGAGAAGCAGGGGGTTGCGCCAGAGGAGCTCGCCGGCACCAACCAGAACGACATCCTCAAAGAGTACATAGCCCAGAAGGAGTGGCTCTTCCCGCCCCACCCTTCCATGCGCGTCTTCAGGGACATGCTCGTCTACTCAACCGAGCACATGCCGAAGTGGAACACGGTGAGCATCTCCGGCTACCACATCCGCGAGGCCGGGAGCACCGCGGCCCAGGAGCTCGCCTTCACTTTAGCCGACGGCTTCGCCTACGTGGACGCCGGCATAGAGGCCGGTCTCCACGTGGACGACTTCGCCCCGCGCTTCAGCTTCTTCTTCAACTCGCACGTGGACTTTTTCGAGGAGATCTGCAAGTTTCGCGCCGCGAGAAGGATCTGGGCCACGGTGCTAAGGGAGAAGTACGGCGCCAGTGACGAGCGTAGTCTGAGGATGCGCTTCCACACCCAGACCGCCGGCGTCTCGCTCACGGCCCAAGAGCCGTACAACAACGTCGCGAGGACCGCCTTCGAGGCGCTCGCCGCCATCCTCGGGGGGACGCAGAGCCTCCACACCAACTCCTTGGACGAAGCCCTGGCCCTGCCGACCGAAGAGGCGGTGCGCATAGCCGTCAGGACCCAGCAGATAGCCGCGCTCGAGACCGGGGTGACAAACACCATAGACCCCTTGGGCGGGTCGTACTTCATCGAGGCCCTGACAGATGAGTTGGAGCGACAGGCGTACGAGTACTTTGGGCAGATAGACGAGATGGGCGGCATGATCGAGGCCATCGAGGCAGGCTTCCCGATGCGCGAGATCGCCGAAGCGAGCGCCCGCTACCAGCGCGAGCTCGAAGAGAAAAAACGCCACATGGTCAACGTCACCATCTACGAGCCCAAAGAAGAGCAGGACGTCGAGACCCACCGCATAGACCCGGAGATCTCCCAGAGGCAGTTGGACAGGCTCAAGCAACTCAAAGAGAGGCGGGACAACGACCTCGTCCAGAGGCGCCTCGAAGACCTCAAGGAGTCCTGCCGCGGCGACGACAACACGATGTACCCGATCATCGAGGCCGTCCGGGCCTACGCCACGGTTGGGGAGATAAGCTCCGCCATGCAGGAGGTCTTCGGCTCCTACCGCGAGACGCCGGTTATTTAGAGGCTTCAGGCATCAGGTTTTAGGTTTCGGCTGGGGACTGAGGGCAGGCTACAGAGGGTGTAGGTTCGAGTGTCGGGCGAGTCTTTTCGTCCGGAGAGGTTATCTGCGAGGGGGATCGGTTGGGGTGGGCTCCTCTATCCGATGGTCGAGGGGGTGGGCGAGCTCGTCGCGGTCGAGGCGGGGGAGGAGGATCGCCGCGGCGGCGAAGAACGCCGGCAGGATACCTGCCACCAGGAAGACGGCGGTGAGGCCGAAGACGGCCCCGGCGGGCCCGGCGACGGCCATGGAGACCGGCATCAGGCCCAAGGAGACGAAGAAGTCTAGGCTTGAGACGCGCCCGCGCAGGGCTTCTGGCACCCGGCGCTGGAGGAGGGTGCCCCAGATCACCGTGGCCGCCGAGAAGGTGGCCCCGACCACGAAGAGCGCGGCGAGGACGACCCACAGCGCGCCGGCCATCCCGACGACCGCGAATGGCACGGAGCCCAGGCCCCACATGAGGATCATGACCGTGAGGTAGCGCCGCGGCAGCCGTCCGGAGGAGATCGCCAGGGCGCCCGCAGCCCCGCCCACCCCGAACGCGGCCAGCGCGAGCCCGTACTCCTCGGCCCCGCCGCCGAGGTTGTCGCGGATCGCGAACGGCAGCAGCACCTCAAGGGGCCCGACGACGAAGAAGACGGCGGCCAGCGCGAAGAGCAACGTCGCCCACAGCCAGCTCGTGGCGCGTACGTAGCGGTATCCCTCGCGCAGGTCGGCGAAGACCGACGCCGCACCGGGCCCGCCGGTCTTCTCGGTCCCCTTCGCCGGCCGGACGCGCATCGCCAGCAGGCAGCCGGCCGAGAACAGGTAGGTGAGGCCGCCGGCGAGGATCGCGGCCCCCGGCGAGAGCCCCGCCACCACGAGGCCGCCTAAAGCGGGGCCGGCCGCCTGCTGGGCCAGCGGCCTGAGCGTCCCCTCCAGGCCGTTGGCCGCCAGCAACTCGTGCTCCGGGAGCAGGCGCGGCATGATGGCCGTGTAGGAGGGGATAAAGAACGACTCGCCGGCCCCGATCACCACCCCGCCCACGGCGAGGTGCCAGATCGCCAGATCACCCGAGAGCGAGAGCAGGCCCAGCACGAGCAGCACCGCGGCGCGTACGAGATCCGCGGCGAGCATGACGAGGCGCTGCGGTAACCTGTCGGCGGCCACGCCCCCCACGAGCACGAAGCCAAGAAGGCCGACGCTGTAGAGGGCCGTGACAAGCGAGAGCTGCGCGGGGCCGCCGCCGAGGGAGATCACCTGCCACGCGAGCGCGACGAGCCACAGGCCGCTGCCGGCCAGCGAGACCGCCAGGCCGGCCCACAGCAGCCGGAAGTCCCTGTGACGCAGCGGACGCAGCACCGCGGGCATCAACCCCACCCCCGCCCTCCGCCCGTCGATGCGCCCCTGAACCTCATCTCCCCGATTATCCACGATAGAGGCCGGGATACCCCGCCCGTCTACCGGCCGCGCAGAGAAACGGACCCGGCCCCGCGTGAAGCGAAGGTTCTTCGCCTGAACCTTCGAATGAACGCCGGCATCGGCCAGAAGATGTACGGTGCCTTATGCCACCTCTATAGTAGGGGCTCCGATAGAGTGGGGGAGGAGCATGGGCGAGGGCGTGGGACAGCCGGAAGGCTTTGCGGGGAGGGGAGACCCGCTCGAACGGGTCCGGTCGAGCTTCGGGAGGCAGGGGCTGATGCGCCTGCTCGGCGCGAAGGTGGTGGAGGCGGGGGAGGGCTTCTGCGCCATCGAGGTCCCTTTCAGCGAGGAGGTTACCCAGCAGGAGCGGTACTTTCATGGGGCCGTGATCGGGGCCGCCGGAGACAACGCTGGCGGGTACGCCGCCCTCACGCTCGCCCCGCCGGACCGGGAGGTTCTGACGGTGGAATACAAGGTGAATTTCCTCGCCCCGGCCTTCGGCGAGAAGCTGGTCGCCCGCGGCGAGGTCGTCACCGCCGGGCGCCGTCTCTTCGTCTGCAAGGCCGAAGTTCTGGCTGTGGACGGGAGCGAAGAGCGGGCCTGCGCGACCGTGTTGCAGACCGTCTCGCTCTCGCCCGTCGCCTCCGCGAACGCGTAAGGCGCCCCTTCAGGTGCGGACCTGGGGTGGCCCCGGGGCGGCCTTCGGCGGGCGGCCCGGGGCGTGGGCGTCTGGTAGCATTAACGTTCGAGGAGCTCTCCGCTCCGGTGCTGGGGAAAGCGCAAAGAGGAGGTCTCTATCGTGGCTATCGGGGAGACCCGGGCCGAACACGAGGTGCTCGGCCTGGGCGAGGAAGACCTACGCAAGATCTACCGCTTCATGCTGCTCGCGCGCAGGACGGACGAGCGGTCCTGGATCCTGAACCGTCAGGGCAAGGCCGCCTTCGTCATCTCCTGCCAGGGCCAGGAGGCCGCCCAGGTCGGCGCCGCATACAACCTCCGCCCGGGCTACGACTACGTCTACCCCTACTACCGCGACCACGGCATCGTCACCACCCTCGGTGTGACCCCCCGCGACGAGTTACTGGCCCTCCTCGGACGCAAGGAGGACCCGAACAGCGGCGGGCGCCAGATGCCGGGCCACTTCAGTAGTCGCGAGTTGAACATCGTCACCGCCTCCGCGCCCATAGGCGTGCAGTACCCGCAGGCGGCCGGCACGGCGCTCGCCTTCAAGATGCGCGGCGAGGACGGGGTGGTGCTCACGTGCGGCGGCGA
>CADCUT010000231.1 GCA_902805975.1 uncultured Rubrobacteraceae bacterium
GAGGAGATCCGGCAGGCGCAGGGCTTCGAGTCCGATGACGCCCGGCGCGCGGCCGGCCTGCGGTTCGTCCGCGAGGTCGTCGAGACCAGGGGCCACCCGTCCGACGAAGCCGTCAACGGCGCGCGCGGGGCTGGCTTCAGCGACGAGGAGATCATGGAGATGGTCGCACACGTCGCGCTTACGACCTTCTCCAACTACACAAACGACCTCGCCGCCACCGAGCTCGACATACCCGAGGTCGAGCAGGTTCACGGCTAGGGATGGTTACCAGGGGGCGGTTCGCCGTCCCCTTCTTTAGTCCAACCGGGGGTAAGACTTGGTACGCGAGATCGCGGTGTTCCGGACACAGGAAGGCCGGGCGGAGACGATTATCGAGGCGTACGGGGGTGCCGCGAACAACCCCAACGAGGCGGAGGGTAGCAGGGGCGCGGTCCTCCACCCGGGCGTCGGGGACCCTGGCTCGTTTACCCTGACCGCGGAGTGGGACTCCGTCGATGCCCACACGGCCCTGACGCAGAAGCCCCAGTTCGAGAGCTTCGGGGAGGCTGTAGTGCCCTACCTCGCCGGCCAGCCCGGGGTACGCCACGTGGAAGCCGTGGGCTGAGGGGGAGGCGTGGCCGAGGCGCTAGGTTTCGACATCTACGGCACGCTCGTCGATCCTCTGGACATGGACGAGCACCTCGGGGAGATGGTAGGGGAGGAGGCCGCGCGCTTCTCGGCCCTCTGGCGCGAAAAGCAGATCGAGTACACCTGGCGGCGGGGCCTGATGCGCGAGTACGCGGACTTCGGGGTCTGCACCCGGCAGGCCCTTGACTTCGCCGCCCTCTCGTTCGGCCTGGAACTCTCCGGCGAGCAGCGAGAGAGGCTTGTAGAGGAGTACCAGAACCTCCGGCCCTTCCCGGACGTGTTGCCCGGTCTTGGGCGGCTGCGGTCAGAGGGACATACCCTGGTCGCCTTCTCCAACGGCGTGGAGAGGACGGCGCGTGAGTTGCTCAGGAGGGGCGGCGTGCTGGATCATCTGGAGGACGTCGTCAGCGTGGACGACCGCGGCACCTTCAAACCAGACCCCGAGGTCTACCGCCACCTCGCGCGGCGGCTGGGCCGGCCGGTAGAGGAGACGTGGCTCGTCTCCAGCAACGGGTGGGACGTGATCGGGGCGAAGTCCGCGGGGCTGCGGGCCGCCTGGGTCCGGCGGAACCCCGAGACTATCTACGACCCCTGGGGCATCGAGCCCGACCTCGTGGCGGAGGACCTGGAGCAACTCGCCGGGAGGCTCTGAACGGCGTCGCATGCCCCCGGACCGCCCGAAGACGGCGGCACCGGTACGACTATGAGCTATCTTCCAGCGTGACGAGCGAGGGCGGTCGTCCTGGTGGGAGACTGTATACTGCGGCCGCTGTGACCGTGCGACGGACATACCTGCTCTCACTGGCGGTCCTCGTGACCCTCTTCGTGGCGCTCTACCCTTATCTCGGGGCGACGGAGATGTGCCACCCGGGGGAGTGCCCGTACGCCACGCAGACCTCGACGCAGTCGTCCGGTTCTTCCAACGGGCTCGCCGGGTTGTGCCCGGGCGCGGTGCTGGCGGCGTCTTTCGCCGGGTTCTTCGGCCTCGCGACGATCCGCGGGCGGCGGCGCTTTGACGAGTGTTTGCGTCCCGCGCGGTTCTACCTCTCGCCGGACCCGCCGCCCCCTCGATTCTCCTGATACGACGCCATCCCTCGTCTCTACCGCGACGATGCCTCCCGATGACCCGTGGGTCTTCTGTGCGGGCGTGCTAGACGGGGCCGGGGCCTGCGTGGGTCGCGGCGAAGACGGCGCCTAGGGTAGATCCCAGACCGGTAGTGGCTCGAACGCGGGGCGCGCAGGGGAAGGCCGTAAAGAAGATCCAGTAAGTATCTCCACAAGGACGAGCTTCGAGAAAGGAGCTTTCGCAGTATGAACATGGACATGAACATGGACAACATGACCCCCGGGTGGTTGACGGCGGTCTCCTGGGCCTTCGTGGGTCTCGCGCTGTTGTGCGCGGTCGCCATCCTCTACGACGTCTACGGCCGCGGCTACCGCCAGCGCGTACGCGCGATGGAGGCGGTGTGGCCGATAACCGCCCTGTACTTCGGGCCGCTCGCTCTCCCGGCCTACTACCGCTGGGGCCGCCCGCGCAGCGAGAAGTGGCAGAAGGAGCAGGGCGAGACCCCGGAGAAGACCCTCAGCGCCGCGGCCGCGACCGGGGGGACACCCGGCGGAGCCGCCTCGGCCATAGGCCACGTCATAGGCGTGCCGCTGGTCGTCCTCTCGGGCCTGACCATCGCCGGACAGTCGCTGTGGGTGATGATCCTGGTCATCGCCGTTATCGCCACCGTGCTCCTGTTCGTCTTCGAGTACTTCTTCTCCACCGTGCCGACCCGCGGCCTCTCCTCCGGGGAGGGTCTGACGGTGGCCCTGCTTATAGCCCTGGTGACCGTCCTCGCCTTCGACGTTGGCATGGGCGGCTGGATGCTGGTGATGCACTACTTGCTCTTCATGCCGCCCCCCACCGACGTGACGTTCCTGTTCCTCATGCAGGTGGGGTTGATACTCGGGTTCCTGACCGGCTACCCGGCGGTGTTGTGGCTCGTCCGGCGGGGCATCAAGACGACCGCGTGAGCCAGGCGAGGCCGGACGCCCGCGCCGTCAGAGGCGTCCGGCTCGCGGTGGTGCTTGGGGCAGGGGCGTCGTTCGCGCTCGCCTACGCTATCTCTGCGGGGCTCCGCTCGGAGGTCGACCGCGCCGCGGCCATCCTCGGCGGGGGCGCTGGTTGTTTCGGGCCTGTTGATGATCCTGCAGGCCCTCGCCGCCCCCCCTTCCGGCTTTCTTGATCACCTTCGCCAACGGCCTCGCCTTCGGGGTCCTCTGGGGAGGGCTGCTGAGCCTGGTGAGCGCGGCGGCGGCGGTCGCGTTCGGGATCTCGCGGGTCCTCGGCCGGGGGCCGGTCGAGGCAATGGTGGGGAAGGCGGGCCTGGAGTCCGCCGACCGGTGGTTCGAGCGGTGGGGGCATTACGCGGTCCTCGCCGCCAGGCTCGTGCCCATACCCTCCTTCGACGTGGTCTCCTTCGCGGCCGGGCTCCGCCGGATGGGATTCTGGAAGTTCCTCGGCGCCACGACCGTCGGGGCCGCCCCTGCGACCTTCATCTACGCCTACCTCGGGGGACGGGCACCCCAGTACGTCCAGGTCTTGCAGGTGGCGTTCGGGGTCGTGATCGCCGGTGCGGTCGTGGCCGCTGTCGTCCGGCGCCGGAGGCGGGACGAGACCGTGCCGTAGGGGATGGTCGTGCAAACCGGAGAATCGCGATGGGAGACAGTAGAGCCACAGGGGTGGCGGACCGTCACAAGCGTACGATCGACTCCCGCGCGTGGTACCGCCCGCTGGGCGTGACGGGATCGCGCACCGCGCGATCCCGTCAACAAACAGTGTCTGAGGTTAGAGCTCGAGCGAAGCTCGGTCGCGCCTAGGGCACGACCGTTACCGTCTGGCCCTCCACGACCTCGCCGACCACCGCGGCGAGCGTATCGTGGCTCTCGAGTGCGCGCACGAACGCCTGCGCCCGCTCCTCCGGCACCGCCACGAGGAGGCCGCCGCTGGTCTGCGGGTCGTACAGGGGCAGCAGGTCATCCTGACCGACCCCGTCCTGGGCGATCCTGTCGCCGAAGTACTCCCTGTTGTTCTTGAGACCGCCGGGGTAGCAGCCCTCCTCCGCCAGCGGCACCGCCCGTTCCCAGACCGGCACCCCGCTCCGGCGCACCACCGCCCCTAGCCCCGAATCCCCGAGCATCTCGGAGAGGTGGCCGAGAAAGCCGTAGCCCGTAACGTCGGTCGCCGCCGAGACCTCGACCTCGCGCAGCGCGGCGCCCCCGCCCTTGTTAAGGGTCGCCGCCACCTCGACGGCGTTCTCTATCTCCGCTTCGGAGACGATGTCGCGCTTGAGCGCCGTCGTCAGGATGCCGACGCCGAGCGGCTTGGTCAGCACCAGCGCGTCGCCGGCCCGCGCTCCGACGTTGCGCACCACCCGGTCCTCCTCGACAAAACCCGTCACCGAG
>CADCUT010000232.1 GCA_902805975.1 uncultured Rubrobacteraceae bacterium
CGTTCAGGTGGTCCTCGTAGTCTATAAAGAGCGGGGCGTCGGGGTCGAAGGCCCGCTTCAACGTGCTAAAGGCCACCCTCTTGTCCAAAGCGTCAAGCTTATCCAATGCCTGCGGTTTGTCAAGCGGCCGGGTTAACAAACGGTCCTTTACGTGCTCGAAGGCCGCCTGTCCCTCCTCCGAGCGGATCAGGACGCTCGAGTAGCCGTCAGCACTCCCGACGGAGCCGACGCTTATGTCCGCTGCGTGGCCCATAAAGTCCGCGCACTCGTCGCAGCCCTTGAGCGCCGCGCCGTGGAAGTCCCGGATCGGCTCCTCGAAGATCGTCTCCCCCCCAAGGTCCTGCACGATGAGCTTGCCCCGGATGATGTCCACCCGTCCGACGGTGTCGAGATCGACGTGTCTCTTGTCCCGAATCTCCTCGAGCATCAGCTTCTCGTAGTTGAAGCTCTTGGTGCAGAGCAGGGCTATGGTCAGCGTTATCGCCTCTACCCTCGAGGAGCCCCAGGTCCACGGCCTCGCCTGCATGGCCTTTATCCCCTCGATCTCGCACGGGGTACCCACGACCGCTATACGGGGGTTGGGCGGCAGGTCGTAGCCCTTGAAGTCCACGTGGCCTAGGGCGAGCGTCTGGTTGTAGAAGGAGCCGGCGCACTCGCGGACCTCATCCGGCGTGGTCGCGAGGAACGCCTCGCCCTTCCACCGCTCGGTCGCGCTCTCACGGGCGAGCAGGGCGCCGTCGATCTCGTCGTTCTCGAGAAGCGAGATCAGGAGCGCGCTCACGAACCCGCCGTCCTGAACGCCCTCTATCCCGGGGTCGACCTTGGCGGTAAAGCTCTCCTCGACGTGCCCGATGCCGTTGCCCCTGTGGCCGTTGCCGTTGCCCGAGATCTTCCACGTCGCCTCGTACTGGAGTCCACCTCTAGGGCAGAAGTCCCAGCAAAGCGAGCAACCCGTGCACATCTTGACGAGCTCGGGCAGGTCGTCCTCGCCGATGCCGATGGAGTCCGTGGGACACGCGGCGACGCACACGCCGCACTGAACGCAGCGGTCCGCGTCTATGACCGCCTGCTCGAGGTCCCAGAACCAGACCTTCCCTGGGGCCTCGTCGATGTCGTTCATCATCTCCCGGATGTCGAAGCCCGCCACTAGCGTCCCCCCCCCACCTTCGCGGGCTTGCGCAACGCTTCCCTGAGCTCACCGTTCTTCTTGCGCCGGGCCCACTCGTGGAACCGCTCGCCCTCGCGCCCCTCCTCCTTGAACCGCTCGAAGACCGAGACGAGCGCGTCAGGGACCTCGTCTGTCGGCATCGCGCCCTCTACCCAGTCGATAAACGCGGCATCCCGCCCGAGCGAGCCGCCGAGCCCGATATCCACGCCCTCGACGATGGAGGTCCGGGTCTTGGCCGTCTCGCCGCGGAAGCCTATGTCCCCGATCTGGGGCTGGGCGCACGACGCCGAGCAGCCGGAGAAGTGCATCCTCACGGCCTCCTGCCCGACGTCCCCGACGCGCTCGTCCATCTCCTTTGCCCACTCGACCGCCCGGATCTTGGTCTCCACGATTCCAAAGCGGCAGAACTCGCTCCCCGTGCAGGCCACGACCCCCCGCTCGAAGGCCCCGGGCTTCGGCGAGAACCGCTCCAGGAGCGGCTCCGCGAGCAACCCGTCGATCCGGTCCTCCGGAACGCCCGTGATGACGAGGTTCTGGTCCGTAGCCAGGCGCACCTCGCTGCCGTACTGCTCCGCGAGGCACCCGGCCTCCACGAACTGCTCCCCGCTCATCCTGCCCACGGGGACGTTGAGCCCGACGTAGTGGAGGCCATCCTTCTGGGCGTGGACGCCGACGTGGTCGCCGCGGTAGTGCTTGGTCAGATCCTCTCCCGCCGGGGTCAACTCCACGGAGACGCGCTTTCGGAGCTCCTCGCGGAAGGCCTCCGGGCCGATCTTCTGCACCAGGTAGCGCATCCTCGCCGTCCAGCGGTTCTCCCGGTCGCCGAGCTCCCCGAAGACCTGGGCCACGCCGCGCGTGATCTCCACGGCCTCCTCGGGCCTCACGAACACGTCTATGTCAGAGGCCATCCGGGGACCATCGGAGAGGCCGCCCCCGACGCGCAGGTTGAAGCCGATGGTGCCATCTTCGAGGCGGGCGGGGAGCATGCCGATGTCGTTGATCTCGGCCTGCGCGCAGTCCTCGAGGCACCCGGTCACGCTTATCTTGAACTTCCTGGGCAAATTCGCGTACTCGCGGTTGCCGGTGAAGTAGTCGCTTATGGCCTGGGCTATGGGGTAGGCGTCTATGACCTCTTCGTGGTCGAGGCCGGAGACGGGGCAGGAGAGCACGTTGCGGGCCGAGTCGCCGCACGCCTGCACGGTCGTTATGCCGGCCTCCTCCAGCCTGCGCCAGATCTCGGGTATATCCCCCATCTTGAGCCAGTGCATCTGGACGTCCTGGCGGGTGGTGAGGTCGAGAAAGTTGTTGCCGAAGTGGGGGTTCGATATAGGGCCGTTGGCGAAGTCGACGGCGATCTTGCCTATAACCTTCGTCTGCCCGGGCGTGAGCACGCCGCCAGGAACCTTGACGCGCATCATGAACGCGTCGCCGCCCTGCTTCTGGGGGTAGATGCCGACCCACTTCAGGCGCTCCATCTCTCCGGGGACGTCGTCCATCGCGGAGAGGTCTTTTGAGTATGTGTCAATGATGGCCTGCTGGACCTCCAGCGGGTGTCGCTGGAGCTTGATCTTCTCTACCTTGTTGAGGGTCTGACCCTCCCTGAGAAAGCGCATCGAAAAATCCCTCTAGAACTGGTGGGGGAAACTATCGGTCCGAAGAGTGGGGATTACGAGTTGGGACTACCGCCGCTGGCACCCACCCAGTGGAGGCCGCACTCGGTCTTGTCCATGCCGGACCAGCGGCCGGCCCTGGCGTCCTCGTCGTCGTGGACGGGACGGGTCTGCGGCTCGCACCCGATGCTCCTATACCCTTGGTGCAAGAGCGGGTTGACGGGGACGTCGTGCTTTTTGACGTACTCCCAGACCTGTTCGTCCGTCCAGCCCGCGAGCGGGGCTATCTTGGCGGCGCCGTAGCGCTCCTCCCAGGCGGCGATCTTCGTGTTCGCCCGCTGCGGGGTCTGCTCGCGACGAATGCCCGTCATCCAGGCATCGTAGCCCTGAAGCGCCCGCTGCAAGGGCTCTATCTTGCGGATCTGGCAGCACAGGTCCGGCGTGCAGGTGCGCATCTGCTCCCCGTAGCGCTCGACCTGCTCCTCGACCGTGAGCGCGGGCCTCAGGACCTCGACCGGCAGCTTGTACCGGCGGATGACCTCCTCGCGGAACTCGGCCGTCTCCCTGAAGATAAAGCCCGTGTCGATGGTGAGGACGGTGACCTTGTTGGTGATCTTGGAGATCATGTCGAGGAGCGCCATCCCCTCGCCCCCGCCAAAAGACGCCGAGAGCGCCAGGTCGTCCCCGTAGGTCTCGACCGCCCAGCGGATGATCTCCTGCGGCTCGGACCCCTCCAGGCGGTTGGACTCGAGGTCCAACTGCTGCGGGTCCGGCACTATCCCATTCTCTTGTTGAAAACGCAGGGCTTCAGGCAAAGCGGTCCTCCATGGGGATCGTAAGGCTCGAAAGGATGGGTCAGTTGCCGACGCTACATCGAGCGCCAGCGAGAAGCGCCGTGAACATTCGCCTCTTTGCCTGTCCCTGCGTACTTTGCAACTCCATGTGCGGGATAGTATGTCCAAATCGCCCACACGTCAAACAATATTCCGATAATTTTTATCGGAATTAACGAAATCGCCGTAGATCTGCGGCGGAGACGCGTTTTTTTCAGGTGATCGCCGCTCCTCGGGGGCCGGGTATCGTCTGTCAGGCGCGTTTGTCGGGGGCGGTATCGCTCTCGAGGTCCGGCCGGCCGCGGTGGCGGATCGCGCGGGCGTACAGGAGGAGGGCCGGGGAGAGGATGATGGAGGCGACCGTGAGGGCCGCTCGGACGTCGGCCAGGTTGCCTATGGCCCCAACCACGGGCCCGGCGGAGGCCTCGCCGAAGGCGCCGGCCTGGCTGCCCATCGAGATCACGGTGGCGCGCACCCCGGGCTCGAGCCCCTCGTTGAGCCACGTGAGGTAGAGCGGCTCCGCGAGGGTGCGCGTGAGGCTCGCGAACCAGAAGGCCGCGAGGGCTAGGGCGAAGCTCCCGGCCAGGGCGAAGGAGAGCATGCCCACGATGGTGCAGGCGTTCAGAACGAGGAGCAGCCGGGCGACCACGGCCGGGTCCCCGACGTTCATGCGCCTTCCCAGCACCTCGGCGGCGAGGTAGCTCAGGACGAGGCTGCCGGCGCTGATGACGCCGAACCACACCACGGGGTCGAGGGCGCCGAAGGCCGGCAGCCCGAGCCCGTCAAGGAAGTGCTTCGCGTAGAGGCGGTCGAAGCCCTCCTCGCTCATCCCGGTAAAGACGGCGACGGCGAGCAGGATCAGGAGCACAGGACGCGCCCGCACGAGCCGGACCCCGCCCCGCGCCGTGGCCCGGACCTGCTGCAAGGAGGAGCGCCCCTCGCGCGGGGACGGGCTGAAGTTTCGCTCCGGCATCACGAAGAAGAGCGCGACGCCGAGACCTATGGTAAGGAAGCCGCCGATCAGGAGCGGCAGGTTCAGGGCGTAGGTGGCGAGGGCGACGCTCAAGATCACGCCGAGGAGGGAGCCCGCGTAGTCGGCCTGCTCGCCGCGCAGGTAGACGCGGCCGAGGTCCCGCTCGGGGGCCTCGTCGGCGATCCAGGCCTCAAGGGCCCCGCTGATGAACGTGTACCCCACCCCCCACACCGCCTGTGCGGCGAGCACCGCCGCGAACGTGGGGACAGCCCCTTCGAGCGCGAAGCCCGAGCCCATCAACACGAAGCCCGTGATGACGGAGCGCCTTCGGCCGTAGGTGTCCGCGAGGACGCCGGTCGGCACCTCGAAGACGAGCACCGCCACCTCTAGCGCCGTGCCGAGCAGCACGAGCCGCAAGGGGTCGAGGCCCACTTCCTCGATCCGGTACACCGAAGCGACGGTCGCCCACAGCATAAAAAAGAGCGCGAACGCGCCCTTGATCCCGAGATAAACCGGGTAAGGCCTCAAACTGGTCATGGAGATCCCGCCTTCGTTACGATCGCGCCGCTTCGCCACGGACAAAGGGACGCTGGATAATCGGCCTGCAAACGTCCGCGGCCGGTCCACACGGACGCCTTCGGGCACCGGTCGGGCCAGTCTCGGACGCTACGGAGGTGCGGCAGGGTGAACGGGGACCATCCGGCCACCGTCTTATCGTTGCCCGCCGCCTACAGAGGGATTAGCACGCCGGACATCGTACTCTCCCTGGGGCCAAAGCGTCAAGGATACCCAACCCGTACCTGTCCAGCACCCCGCCGAACGGGACACCGCAGCGGGCCAGAGCACCCGAATGTTTGACAGTGCCAGGGCGAAGTGGCAATATGTGTATATGCACAGATATGATGGGCGCGAGGACGTCGACGCGGCGGGGCTACGGGAGGCAGCGAGGGCCTGCGCGTGCGCCAACTTGCGCCAGGCGGCCAGGGTGGTGAGCCAGATCTACGACGCGGCGCTGGCGCCGAGCGGCCTCAAGTGCACGCAGTTCACCCTGCTAGTGACGGCCCACCTGGCTGGTGAGGAGACGATCAACGGTCTGGCCGAGAGGATGGTCATGGACCGGACCACCCTGAGCCGGAACCTCAAGCCGTTGGTCCGCGACGGCCTGCTGGAGGCCGTGCCCGGCTCGGATAACAGGACGCGGCCCATCCGCATCAGCGCGGAGGGTAAGCGGGCGTTGGCTGACGCTTACCCGCTGTGGAAGGCGGCCCAGGATGCCGTAATGGGCGCGCTCGGCGAGGATCGCTTTGAAGCCCTCCTGAATGACGCGGGCCAGGCGACCGCCCTGGCCACCGACCTACCGACGGCCCAAACCCCCTAGAGAGCACAGACTGCGTCAGGGAGATGAAAATAGAATCCAGTCAAATATGTGTATATACACTTTTCTGTGACGTTGGCGGACGGCGCGGGCGCGGGCCGCCCCGTCCGCCCGAGGGCCTCAGATATTTTCTGGGGGATGCCGCGAGGGCGGCGTCCGGACTGCGAGAGAGGAACGACATGGAGTACAGCGAACACTGGGTACCGAGGGGCGAGCACAGGATCTACGCGCGGGAATACCCGGGCGAGGGGCCCGCGATAGTGCCGATGCATGGCTTCCCGGACAACCTGCGCCTCTACGACCGGCTCGTGCCGCACCTCGTTGCCGGCGGCAGGAGGGTCGTGGTCTTCGACTTTCTCGGGTGGGGACGGTCGGACAAGCCCGCCGGCTACCCGTACACGGCCGACAACCAGGCGCGCGACCTCGCCGCCGTCGTCAGACATCTGGGTCTAGATGAGATCTTGCCCGTAGCCCACGACGCCTCGGGGCCGCCGGCTATAGACTGGGCACTGTGGCACCCGGGGCGCACGGCGGCGCTCGTCTTGCTGAACACCTACTACGGGTACATGCCCTCCACGCGGTTGCCGGAGGCCATCTTCCTTTTCTCGACGCCCATCTTGAGGAACGTTGCGCGGTGGGCCTCGGGGAGGTTCGACCTCTTCCGCAGGTTGTACAGGTGGCAGGTCGGGGAGAGGTTCATCCGCGACGAGGAGGTGCGGAAGGAGTTCGTGCCGCTCCTCTACGAGCAGTTCGAGGCGACGCCCAGCACCAAGGAGGCGTTCTTCTCGCTCAACGCGGATCTCCGGAGCGCGGCGAGGTCCCGGTCGGGTTTGGAGGGTGAGATGCGCGATTTCGATCGCCCGGTCCGGATCGTCTTCGGCGGGGCCGACCCCTACCTCAACGCCGAAATGGCCCGGAACTTCCACACGGTGTTCCCGACCTCCGAGCTCTTCCTGCTGCCAACCGCCCGGCACTTCCCGCAGCTCGACGAACCGGAGGAGGTGGCACGCCTGATCCTCCAGACGCCCCTGGCCGGGGGGATCGAGCCCGCCAGGAGCCGCAACCCGTCGGTACGAGAAACGGCCTGACGGGCCCCGGCGGCCTCCAGGGTATCCGCCGCAGGCGGGCGGAATGGCCGCCCGGCCTACCGGAACATGTCCCTCTCCGGGGGCATGAGCAGGTCCCGGCCACTGCCGGCGCCCCTACCGTAGGCGTAGCCGCGGACGATGGCTATCGGGACGCCGTCGGTCTTGCCCATCACGAGCTCGGCGGCGGCGGCGAGCTCGTCGGCGACGGCCAGCACGCTCGCCTCCATCGGGTAGCCGTGCGGGTCGTTCTGCCCCCGGTAGTCCGCGAGCGGGTCCATGCCGGCCACACCGATGGCGATGTCGGTGATGCCAAAGCGCCACGCCCGCCCGAAGGAGTCCGAGACCACGACGGGCACCTCGATGTCTAGCTGTTTTTTCAGGGCCTCGCGGAGCTTTGCGGCGCTGCCGTCCGGGTCCACGGGCAGGAGGCAGACCGTGTCCCCGCCGGGGACGTTTGATGCGTCCACGCCCGCGTTGGCGCAGACGAAGCCGTGGCGGGTCTCGGAGATGACGACGCCGCGGTCCATCCGGACGATGCGGCGGCTCTCCCGGAGGACCACCTCGATCTGGCGCGGGTCCTTCCCCCACCGGGACGCGTACTCTTTCGCAAGCGCCGAGGGCTCGACGCTTCGCAGGTCCACGAGACGGCCCTCGGCCTTGCTCATGACCTTGTGCGTCACCACGAGCACGTCCCCGGACCGCAAAACGTCCCCGACGGCGTCCGCGACCATCTCGGCCAACCCGTCGCCCGGGCGGACTTCGGGGAAACCTTCGACGGGTATTAACTCGATCCCCTTCACGCGCCCCCGGTCTCTTCGCCCCTGTACTTCGCCAGGTCCCCGGCCGTGTCAAGGTCGAAGGAGAGGTGCCCGTTCTCGCAGACGCGAGCCTCGGCGTCGCGGTCGCGGGCGGCGCGGAGGTGGGCCTCGAAGCTGTCGGGGCCGAAGAGAAAGGGCAGGGCGTCCGGCGGCCTGAGGAGCAGGGCGTTCGTGCCGGAGCGGGCCCCGTCTGGCGAGATGACGACCGGCGCCCCGCCGGCCCCGGCGAGCACGGCCCGGACGTCTTCCGCCTCGATCAGTGGCAGGTCCGCCGGAAGCACGAGCAGGGCCGAGGCGCCGCTCTTCGTGGCCCACGAGCGGCCCTCCTCCAGGGCCGGGTTCAATCCCCGGCTCTCCTGCACGAGCGGGACGGCGCCTTTCTTGAGGGCCTCGTCGAGGACTATCGGGTCGGGGCTGACGACGCCGACCGCGTCGACCCCGGCCTCGAGTGCCCGCGAGACGACGCGGCCCATCATGTAGAGCGTGAGGCCCGCGCGGGCGGCGGGATCTAGCACCGGCGCCAGCCGGCTCTTGGTGCCGCGCAGATCCTTTACCGGCACCACCGTATAGACGCCGCCCGCCTCCGTCACGCCCCCAGCCCGGCGCCGAACTCCAGTACCTCCCGCGCGAGACGCCCGCGGTCCGGCGGGTCGTGCATCACGGCGTCCGTCGCGAGGACGGCCATCCCGAGCGCCTCTATATCTCCCCTCTGTCCCTCGTCGGTCCTATCTATCACCATGCCGTCGAGGATGCCTTCGTAGAGGGCGGCCACACCCGCCGAGGAGACCTCGTGGCCCAGGGAGGAGAGCATCCTGTCGGCGGGTCCCTTGAGGGCCCTGCCGCCGACGATCGGGCTGACGGCCACCTTCGGCGCCGGTGCTGCCGCCAGCGCCTCGCGCATACCGGGAACGGACAGGACCGGCCCGAGGCTGACCACCGGGTTCGACGGGCAGAAGACGATAACGTCGGCCCCAGAGAGGGCTTCCAGCACGGCCCCGGTGGGCCTGGCGTCTTCTATCCCCCTTAGGTCCACGCCAATGACCTCGTCCCTCTGGCGCCGGCGCACGAAGTACTCCTGGAACTCCAGGAGGCCGGCCGGCGTCTTGAGCAACGTGGAGACCTTCTCATTGCACATCGGGAGGATGCGGCCGGGGATGCCGAGAGCTTGGGATAGCTCCGCCGTGACCCCGGTCAGCGTGTGGCCCGCGCGAAGCTTCTGCGTCCTCAGGACGTGGGTGGCGAGGTCCCTGTCCCCGAGCTTGAACCAGGTGTCCCCGCCGTAGCCGGAGACCGCCTCGAGAAAGGCGAAGGACTCGCCCGCGAGGCCCCATCCGGTCTCGGGGTTGGCCACGCCCGCGAGGGTGTACATCACGGTGTCGAGGTCCGGGCAGACGCGCAGGCCCCACGGGTCGAAGTCGTCGGCGGTGTTGACGACGACCGAGAGATCCCCGGGGGAGAGCGCGTCCTGCAGGCCGGCCGAGAGCTTGGCCCCGCCGACGCCGCCCGCGAGCGCGCAGGCCTTCACGCCGGGTCGCCGTTCGCCAAAGTGGCGGCGTACCCGAGGAGGGCGAGCTGGCTGAGTGCGTCGCGCATCCTGCCGTCGCGCGCCATCGCGAGCGCCTCCCCAAGCGGCACGCGGCGGACGCCGATGACCTCCGTCCCCTCCGGTTGCTGCTCACCGGGGACGAGCCCCGTGGCGAGAAACCAGACGGCCCGCTCGTCGGCGACGGAGTTCGAGAGGTCGGCCTCGCCGAGCTTCTCCCAGCGCTCCGCCTCGAACCCCGTCTCCTCCTTTAGCTCGCGCCGGGCCGCCTGGAGTGGGTCTTCACCTTCGGGGCATCCGCCTTCCGGTATCTCCCAGGAGTAGCGGTCGAGCGGGTATCGATACTGGCCGACGAGGTAGACGTGGTCGTCCTCGACGGGCAGGACGCCGACGGCGGTGTTCTTGTAGTGGACCACGCCGTAGATGCCGGGGGCGCCGTCGGGCCGGACGACCGCATCCTCGCGCACGGCGATCCAGTCGTTCTCGTAGACGGGCCTCGACCCGACCACCCGCCACGGGTTGAGCGTCTCGTCCGCGCTCACGCCGCCCCGGGGGGGGCGGTTCTGGCTTGCTGCTGGAGCATTGCCCTCCGTCGTCTCTCGCGTTCCGGGCTGCTATCTTAGCATCGGGATGTTTTGGGCTACTGAGACGGGACCGGGATCCGGGATGTCGTACGACGAGCCGGGTTACGTGTCGGAGCAGTACCGCGACGCGTCGAACCTCGGCGCGCGGACGGCCCTGCACGAACGCTTCAGCACGAACCCGCACCCCTGGCAACGATGGGTCTTCGACGAGTTCGACCTGCCAGCCGGGGCCCGGATACTCGAGGTCGGTTGCGGCCCCGGCAACCTCTGGACCGGGAACCTCGACCGCCTGCCAGCGGGTTGGGAGGTGACCCTCACCGACGCCTCGCCGGGCATGATCCAGGCTGTCAAACGTCGCCTCGCCGACGACGAGCGCTTCCGCTTCCGGCAGGCCGACGCGCAAGCGTTGCCGTTCGGGGACAACGCCTTCGACGCCGCCGTCGCCAACCACGTCCTCTACCACGTGCCGGACAGGGGACGCGCCCTCTCGGAGATGGCGCGGGTGCTCGGCCCCGCCGGCACGCTCTACGCCTCCACCAACGGCAGGGACCACAACCGCGAGATGGGCCGGATGCTCCGCTTCCTCTTCCCCGAGCGCCCGGACGACGGCTACCACCAGGCCGGCATCGGCTTCAGCCTGGAGAACGGGAAGGAGCAGCTCTCGCGGTGGTTCGGAGGCGTCCGGCTGCTCAGGCGGGAGGACTCGCTCTTCGTGACCGAGGTCGGCCCGCTTCTGGACTACCTGATGTCCGGCACGGCGGCCCACGCCGCCGGACGCGACGGGGAGACGGTGGCGCTCGCCGAACGGCTGGAGCGGGAGTTGGGCGCGCGCGGGGGCATCCACGTCACGAAAGACACCGGCATGTTCGTGGCCCGGAAGTAGAGGTGGAGATCCTGGTAGCGGAGCGCCTCCTGAACCCGGAGGTCGGCTTCGGCCTGCAGCAGGCCGTCCTTGAGGAGGTCGCGGCCGGGGAACGCGGCCCCGTGGCGCTTATGTGGTCGTCCTCCCCCTACGTCGGGGCGACCCGGCCCGAGACGCGGCGGAGGGGTTTCGCGGAGGCCGCGCGGTCGGTCGAGACCTTGGGCTTCCCGGTCCTGGTGCGGAACTCGGGCGGCGGGGCTGTGGCGGCGAACGGGGGCTCGCTCTCCTTCTCCCTCACCTTCCCAGTGGAGGACCTGCGCCACGGCCTCTACGAGCGCTACGCCGGCGGCGTCGAGCTCGTGGCGTCGGCGCTGCGGCGGGTCGGGGCGGATGCCGAGGGCGGCGAGGTCGAGGGCGAGTTCTGCCCCGGGGCTTACTCGGTAAGGTCCGGCGGGTGGCGCGGCGTCAAGCACGCCGGGCTGGCCCAGAGGGTGACGAAGCGGGCGGCGCGCCTTGAGGCCCTGGTGCTGGTGGAGGATACGGGCTCCGTCCGGGAGGCGCTCGCGCGCTTCTACGACGGCCTCGGCCTCCCCTTCCGCCCCTCGTGCGTCGCCGACCTTCCGGCGCGGCTGCCGGACGTGGTAGACGCCCTCGCAGAAGAGGGACGGGGGCGGTACGGGGGCCGGGCGGGGAGCATCGGCGCGGAGACACTGGAGAGGGCGCGGGATCTGCGGGAGGGGTGGCGGTTCATCCCGGAGGTCGGGTCCTCGCTGTGAGGTAGAGTAGGCGGCGTGCTGGAGTTCGTTTTCAACTCGTTCGTGACGTTGCTCGTGGTCGTGGACCCTCTGGGGCTCGCCCCCATCTTCGCGGCGCTTACCCGCGGCTACCCGGCCGCTCGCAAGCGGGAGACCGCCATCAGGGGGACCATGCTCGGGACCGGGATACTCCTGATCTTCGCCCTCGCCGGCGACGTGCTGCTCTCCGCGGTCGGCATCGGCATCCCGGCGTTCAGGATCGCCGGCGGCGTCCTCCTCTTCCTGCTCTCGCTTGATATGGTCTTTGCGAGCCCGGGCGGCCTCCGCTCGCGCACGGTGCGCGAACAGGAAGAGGACGACTACGGCCCGGACATCTCCGTCTTTCCGCTCGCGATCCCGCTGCTCGCGGGCCCCGGCGCGATAACGACGGTCCTCCTCTACACCGGCGAGCGGAACCCGGCGGAGCTCGGGGTCTTCGTCGGTGTCCTGCTCTTCGTCCTGCTCCTCACGCTCGTCTCGCTCCTCCTCGCCCCCCGCATCATGGGCCTCTTCGGCGAGACCGGCGCGAACGTGCTCTCCCGCGTGCTCGGCGTGCTCCTCGCCGCCCTCGCGGTCCAGTTCGTGCTGGACGGGCTCCAGTCTAGCCTCGCGTAGGTTTTAAGGCTCCAGGTCGCCTCCTCCGGAGGCTCTCAGGCTTTAGGGATGCAACTCTGGGACCGGGCTTCTTCCGGCACCCTCAAAACCTCGAACCTCAAAACCTGATTCCGGGCGGATATACTTGCCGCATGTCCGTCGAACCCGTCGTTATCGTGGGAGGCGCTACCCAGTGGGCCGGGAGTTACCGGGGGATGGCGGACGTGTTGGGCCGGATGTCCGGGGCGGAGGTGCATGTCGCGGATGTTACGCCGCTGGACTGGGCAGCGGGCTACTTCAGGGGGTTCGGGCAACTGGTGTTCGAGGTCGCGAGCGCGGTCGACAGGGCGCTGCTCGGGAGCGGGGCGAAGAAGGTGGTGCTCGTCGGGCATTCGGCCGGGGGGTTAGCCTGCCGGGTGTTTATCGGGGGGGAGCCTCCTTACGGGGGACGGCGGTACTCGGGGCACCGGCGGGTGTCGGCCCTGATCACGCTCGGCACCCCCCACGCAACGCCCCCGCAAGGACGCCTCGCCGGGCCCATCGGCAGGATAAACGACCTCTTTCCTGGCGCCCTGCACGGGGACTCGGGCCTCCGCTACCTCTCCGTCGCGGGCTCCGCCGTTGGGGGATCTTCTTCCAACAGGGTTCGCAGGCGCTACGAGGGGTTCGTCGAGGACGGCAAGACCGAGGGCGACGGGGTGGTGCCGGTAGGGGCGGCGTTGCTGCCGGGTTCGGAGACGCTCGTCCTGGACGGCATCCACCACAACCGCAGGCTCGGGCGCTGGTACGGGTCCGACGCGGAGGCCGTGGGGCGCTGGTGGCCCGAGGATCTGCGGCCGGGAGGTCTCCTTGTGGGAGAAGCCGGCGCGTAGTAGCCTCCAGAATGCCCCGTAGAAGAGAAGGGACAGGGATGCCGCCCGACGGCCGGAGCACAGCAGAAGAGGCCTCTTACCCCTGGAAGGTGCTCGGGGCCGACGCCGAGGCGCTCAGGAGCGCGATGGGCCACTTCCCGACCGGCGTCACGGTCGTCACCAGCGGTCGCGAGGAGCGGGCCGAGGGGATGACGGCGAACGCCGTGGTCTCGGTCTCACTCGACCCCCTGCTCTTCCTCGTGAGCGTCCACCGCGACGCCCGCCTGAACGCCCGCATAAAAGAGGAGGGCCACTTCGCCGTGAGCCTGCTCGCCGACGACCAGGAGGGCCTCAGTAGGCTCTTCGCCTCCCCCGAACGCTCCAGCGGCCCGCAGGCCGTACACTCCTTGGGCGGCGGCTACGGCTCGACGGGCGACCCGCTCGCCGCTGGCGCCCTCGCGGCCATCGAGTGCGAGCTTGCCGAGACCTACGCCGGCGGCGACCACGACCTCTTTCTCGGCCGCGTCGTCGGCGTGAGGCTCGGCGACACGAGAAAAGGCCCCCTGGTCTTCCACGAGGGCGGCTACCCGTCCCTCGGCCCGGCCGGCGGGCCCGCCGAGACCGGCGCCTTCATGGACTCCGTCAGGGGCTTTGACGCCCGCATCGGCCGCCGACCCCGCCGCTAGATGTTCCGCCGCTCCCTCCTCCCCATCGTCAGGCCGCACCCCTCGGACCTCCCCGGCCTCGTCTACGACTCGGGCGTCGAGGAGGACGGCGTCATCCTCTCCGGCACCACCCGGCTCCCGGCCACCGGCGAGACGTACCCCGTAAGGGGCGGCTACCTCGACCTTTTGGGGGGCCGCCTCGGCGGAGACAACGTCGCGAACCTGACCAACTTTCTCCCCGGAGCCGGCCGCGGCTACGAGCCCCTGTGGCGCGTCCGCTCCCTGAAACTGCTCACCGGCGAGAAGTTCCCGAACGAACGCGAGTTGGAGATCATCGCCCGGAAGGTCGACCTCGGGCGCGGCGGCCTGTACCTCGACCTCGGCTGCTCCGCTGGCCTCTACACCCGTAACCTCGCCAACTCTTTAGGCGACGCGGGGGATGTCGTCGGTATAGACATCTCCCCCTCCATGCTCCACGAGGCCGCCCGCCGGGCCAGGAAGACCGGCGCGACCCCATCCTTCGTCCGCGCCGACGCGGCCTCACTCCCCTTCGCCGACGCCAGCATGGACGGCGCCGTCTGCGGGGGAACCCTCAACGAGCTCGGCGACCCGGCGCGGGTCCTCCGGGAGACCCGCCGCGTCCTGAGATCCGGCGCCCGCCTCGCCGTCATGGGCATCCTAAGGGCCCAGACCTCCAACGGACGCCGCCTCCAGCGCTTCCTCTCGACCGGCGGCATCCGGTTCTTCACCCCCGAAGAGCTGGAAGAGATGCTCGATGCCGCCGGCTTCGAGCCGGACCCGCTAACGACCAACGGCGCCGTCTTCTTCGCGGCAGGCACGAGGCTTTGAGTTCTAGGTTCTGAGGTTCTAGGGGTGGCGGCGGGACGTTTTTGCGTCGATTCGGGCCTGTCGTCGTGGGCCGGGACGGGAAAGCGTCGCAGATACAGCCCACGACCACTGATGCCTAGAACCTAAAACCTCTTAGAAAGCCACCCCGCAGCGCAGGATCACGTTCGCGTAAGGCGTTGCCTCTCCCGTCCTGACGACCAGCTTCGCACCGGCGGTCATGCGCTTCAACTCGTGGTGGGGCACGAGACCGGGATCGGGCAGGAGACCCCGTATGACCCTCACGACGCCGGGGTTCTCCCTCGTTTCCTCGGCGGCGGTGGCGCCTTCCACCACTATCTCCTCGACGAGCCCCGCGAGCACCGTCTCGAAGGAGGGTACGCCGAGGCGGAAGGCGAGGTCCACGACGGCCGGCCCCGGCGGGATGGGCAGGCCGGCGTCGCACACCACGACGAGGTCTGTGTGGCCGAGACGGGCGAGCTCGCCGGCCAGGCGCGCGTTTATGATGCCGCCGCGCTTCACATGGCTTCCAGGACGTCCGGCGTAGGGAGCGCGCCCTGCGCGCCCTCCCGGGTTACGGCCGCGGCACCGGCCCGGACGGCGTAGGCCGCCGCCTCTTGCAGGGAGCCTCCGCGCGCGAGCTTGTGGGCCAGGGCGCCCACGAAGGCGTCGCCCGCGCCGGTCGTGTCGACCACCTCGGCCTCTGGCGCGGGGACGTGGCCGGCGTCCCCCCCTTCCGCGAAGACGGCGCCGTCCGCGCCGACCGTGACGACGACGGAGGCCGGACCGAGCGAGACCAGCCCAGGCGCGGCGGCCAGAGCGCCCTCGACGCCCTCGACCCTCTCGCCGAGCAGGAAGGCCGCCTCGTGCTCGTTGACGACCAGAACGCTCAGACCTTCGAGTACGCTCCGGGGGACCTCGAACGGGGGAGCGAGGTTCAGGATCACGCGCGTACCCACCTCCCCGGCGACCTCGACGGCCCTTGCGATGGTTTCGCGGGGCACCTCCATCTGGGCCACGAGGACGGCCGCCCCGCCGATGGCCCCGCGGGCGGCGTCCACGTCTTCGGGCGTGAGGCGCCGGTTGGCGCCGGGGGCTACCGTGATGGCGTTCTCCCCGTCCTCCGTGACGGTGATGAAGGCGGTGCCGGTAGAGGCGCCGCGGGCTTCTTCGATCAGGGCCGTGTCGACACCCTTCTCCCGCAAGGCCTCCACCAGCGCCCCCCCGAACCCGTCATCCCCCACCCGCCCGAGAAAGGCCACGGACGCGCCGAGCAGCGCCGCGGCGGCGGCCTGGTTGGCCCCCTTGCCGCCGTTGTGGGTGGAGAGGACGGCGTCGGTGACGGTCTCGCCCGGCTTCGGGCGGCGCTCGACCTTCAGGACGAAGTCCTGGTTTATGGAGCCCATGACGAAGACGTCTGTCATGCGGGGCATTCTAGACCGGTACGCCCGGTGCCGGAGGGGTTACCTGCGCCTCAGGGCCACCTGCCGCACGATGATGGAAGCCAGGGAGAGGGCGACGATCCGGGCGATTCCTTTCAAAACCGCCTCTAGAACGTCGTCCTTCACACCCCTGCGCTCGGGGACCTGCTCCCCGATAAACCTGGTCAACGGGCGGGCGAGGATCTGGGATCCTACGATGCCAAGCGCCGTCACGAGCATCTTCTGTGTCCCGTCGCTCAAACCTGTCCTTTCCAATGGTTCGGGTTCGCCGAGGCCGCGCATCTGCCGCGCCTTGTCGAGGCCGGCGACCGTGAGCTCGTAGTCCCGACCGCCGCCGGCCGCCGGGTCGCCCGCGGGCCGGACGTAGCCCTGGTCCACGAGGTACCGCAGGGCGACCTCGTCCTCCGTGGAATCCGGGTCGACGCCGGCCTTGTGGGCCGCGCCGCCGGATGGGTCCCCCGCCACCACGACCGGGACCGGCTCGTAGAGCTTCCCCCCGGAGAGGTCGTGGATCGCCCCGAGCAACCTCAGTGCCGCGTCTCTTACCTCGCCTTCAGTCAAACTCGGCTCCTTCCGTTAACCTGCCGCCGTCATCGGAGGGCCTCTCCGGATGGTCCGCAGCTCTCAAGCTCTTCTCCGCCCCGTCTCGCCTTCCAAGTCGGTCCTCCCCGACGCCATGAGCGTACCCGGCGGGGGTCCGGCCTAACCCTTGCGGGCCCTTCGTGGCCCGCGGGACGCCCGGGGTCAGGAGTGTAAAATACCGCCCCAGGCAACGTTCGACGGGCAGAAGAGCAAGGGCGGGATGCTTAACGTGCAGGGAAGCGTCGTCGACAACCGTTACGACATCGTGCGGCCTTTAGGTAGCGGGGGCATGGGTGAGGTGTACCTGGCCCGCGACAGGACTCTAGGCCGCGACGTGGCGCTCAAGATCCTGCGGAGCCAGTACGCCGGCGACCGGGAGTCAGCCGAACGCTTCAAGCGTGAGGCCCTGAGCGCCGCCAGGCTCTCCCACCCCAGCATCGTGCAGGTCTACGACCGGGGGGATACGGAGGACGGCTCCTCATACATCGCGATGGAGTACGTCCCCGGCGGTACCCTCAAGGAGCGCATCACCGAGGAGGGACCGCTCGACGCCAGGCTCGCGGCCTCATACGGGTACCAGGTCGCGGAGGCTTTGGGCGCCGCGCACGCCAAGGGCATCGTCCACCGGGACATAAAGCCGCAGAACGTCCTGATCACGGCCCCAGGCCAGGCGAAGGTGGCTGACTTCGGCATCGCACGCGCGGCCTCGGCCGCCGGGGACGCCCACACACAGACGGGCACGGTCATGGGCACGGCGGGCTACATGTCCCCCGAGCAGGCCCTCGGGAGGTCCGCCACCCCAAAGAGCGACCTCTACTCTCTGGGCGTCGTGCTCTACGAGGCGATCACCGGCGCCCTCCCCTTTACGGCGGATAACCCCATCGCCGTCTCCATGAAGCACGTCAACGAAGCGCCCCGCCCGCCCAGGGACCTCGACCCGGCCGTACCCGAGGGCATGAACGCCGTCGTCATGAAGCTCCTCTCTAAAGACCCGGATGACCGCTATCATGACGCCGACGCCCTGGCTGAAGACCTCTGGCGGGTGCGGGGCGGCCTGGCCGTCGCCGCGGAGGCCGAGGAGGCGCAGACCGTCGAGACCCCGCTCCATAAGCCCGCCCCGACCACCCGGCGGGCGCCCACGGCGCCCGTCCGCGGGACGCCCGCCCGCGCAAAACGGAGCCGGGCGCCCTTCCTGCTCGCGGCCGTGCTGATCCTGCTGGGCCTGCTCGGTGCCGGCTGGGCGCTCGCGCAGGGGCTCGGGTCCGCTGGCGGCGTCCGGGTCCCCTCCGTCGAAGGGATGCCCAGGGACGAGGCCGTCTCCCGCCTCCAGGACGCCGGTTTCCGCACGGATGTCCGGACGCGGGCGGGCGGCGAAGGGGAGGCTGGCAACGTGTTGGATCAGTCGCCTCCGGGCGGCGGCCGGGCTACGGAAGGTTCAAATGTCACCCTGACCGTGGGCGCCGGCGCGTCGACCGTGGCCGTGCCGGACGTCGTGGGCCAGGGCTTCGCGGACGCCGAGGCCGAGCTTCAAGGCGCGGGCCTCGCCGTGGGGGATACATACGACGTGCCGAGCGAGACCGCCGCCGAGGGCGTCGTGGTCGAGCAGGGCGTTCAACCCGGCCAGGAAGTCTCACCCGGCACCTTCGTAAACCTCGGGATCAGCTCTGGGTCTAGCGCGCCAGCGTCCGCCTACCCCGCCACCTCGGCCAGCCCGTCGGCCTCGGAGCCGACCGTAAGCTCTCCGGCCCCCGGTGAGGGCTCGGCGGGCGCCTCCGCGTCGGCGCCGGCGGAGGAGGAAGAAGCAGGCGAGGAGGCCCAGAAAAGGGCGGAGGAAATTGCAGAGGAGGCCCAGAAGCGGGCGGAGGAGGCCGCCGAGGAGGCCCAGAAACGGGCGGAGGAGAGGGCAAAGGACAGGGAGTAGGCCGCCGGGCCCCGCGCGGCGAGTTCCCGCTAGAATACGGTGGGAATGGGTACTCGCTCAAGGGGAGGGTGCAGGGTGAAGGCGATCAGGGTAGACGAGTACGGCGGTCCGGAGGCGCTGGGTTACGAGGACGTGGAGGTAGCGGAACCGGGCCCGGGCCAGGCGCGGGTAAGGACCGCCGCCTGCGGCGTCAACTTTATAGATGTGTACATGAGGACCGGCATCTACCCGGGCGAGCCGCCTTTCACCCTTGGCCTCGAAGGCGCGGGCGAGGTAGAGGCCGTCGGCGAGGGTGTGGAGGACATAGCCGTCGGGGACTACGTCGCGTGGGCTGGGGTGCCCGGCTCCTACGCCGAAGTCGTCGTCGCCCCGGCAGACAAGCTCGTCCCGTTCAACGTCACGATGGTCGAGGCGCGGGTCGCCGCAGCCATCATGCTCCAGGGGATGACCGCCCACTACCTGACCCACAGCACCTTCCCGCTTCAGGAGGGCCAGACGGCCCTCGTCCACGCCGCCGCCGGCGGCGTAGGTCTCCTCCTCTGCCAGATGGCGAAGATGCGCGGCGCGACCGTCATAGGGACGGCCGGCACCGAGGAGAAGGCCGGGCTCGCCAGGGAGGCAGGGGCCGATGAGGTGATCCTCTACAGGGAGCAGGACTTTGTCGAGGAGACGGACCGGATCACCGGCGGCGAGGGCGTGGACGTGGTCTACGACTCTGTCGGCAAGGACACTTTCGACGGGGGCCTCGACTGCCTCAAGACGCGCGGCTATATGGTCCTCTTCGGCGGGTCGAGCGGACAAGTCCCCCCCCTCGACCCGCAGGTCCTCAACCAGAAGGGCGGCCTCTACCTGACCCGCCCGGCGCTCGCCCAGTACACCCGCAACCGCGAGGAGACCCTCTGGCGCGCGGAGAGCCTCCTTTCCTGGATCGGCCAGGGCAACCTCGACGTCCGCATCGGCGGCTCCTACGCCCTCGAAGACGCCGCCCAGGCCCACCAGGACCTCGAAGGG
>CADCUT010000233.1 GCA_902805975.1 uncultured Rubrobacteraceae bacterium
CAGGACCGGAAGGTAGCAGCACTAAGCGGGTAACCTCATGTGCTACGGGATAGCCAGGCCGGAGTCGGCGGCCGGAAGTTCGCCGTACGCGGTCGTGTCGACGGCGGGGTGCGCGGTATTTTAGGTTTCAGGTTTTAGGTGTCAGGCATCAGGTTTCCGCGGCGGAGCCTGGTGTCTGGCCCCCCACCTTTCTATCTCGTTGATCCGATGGGGACCCCGGGCGGGGTCGCTTCCATGCGCACCTGAAACCTGATGCCTGTAGCGTGAAACCTTTACCCCGATGGTTCCCGCCACGGTGTCCGTTATACTGATGCCGTGACTTTCTCGACGGGACGAACCTCCTAGTGCAGCACGCCTCGCTCTACCGCAAGTGGCGTCCGCGGCGGATGGACCAGGTGGTCGGGCAAGAGCCCGTCGTGCGCACCCTGCGGCGGGCGATCGAGACGGGGCGCGTCGCCCACGCCTACCTCTTCAGCGGGCCGCGGGGGACGGGGAAGACCTCGACGGCGAAGGTGCTGGCGATGGGGCTCAACTGTGCTGAGGGGCCGACGGCCGAGCCCGACGGGACCTGCGATAGCTGCCGGGCCATCGTGAACAACTCGTCGCTCGACGTGGTCGAGATGGACGCGGCGTCCAACCGGGGGATCGACGAGATCCGGGACCTCAGGGACAGGGTTAACCTCGCACCCGTCGCCGGACGCACGAAGATATACATCATCGACGAGGTCCACATGCTGACCACCGAGGCCTTCAACGCCCTCCTGAAGATGCTCGAGGAGCCGCCCGAGCACGTCGTGTTCGTGCTCGCGACGACGGAGAAGCACAAGGTCCTGCCCACGATCATCAGCCGCTGCCAGAGCTTCGACTTCCGCCGGCCGAGCATCGAGACGCTGGCGACCAAGCTTGGGGAGATCTCCAAAGCCGAGGGCATACCGGTCGAGCCCGAGGCGCTCACCGTGATCGCGCGCGAGGGCCGGGGCTCTTTCCGGGACGCGGAGGGACTTCTGGACCAGCTCTCGTCTTTCTCCGACGGGGAGATCACGACCGTCATGGTCCGCGAACTTCTGGGCAGCGTCGGCCCCGAAGCCCTGCTGGAGACGACACTAGCCCTGCACGAGCGCCGCGCCGCGGACTCTTTACGCATCGTGGACCGGCTCTCCGACGAGGGCCGCGACCTCGGGCAGTTCGTCGGCGAACTCCTCTCCCACCTCAGGAACCTGATGCTCCTGCCCCACGCCCCTGAGGTGGCCCTCGCCGGCGTCGGCGCCGAGGAGCGCGCCCCCCTCGAAGAGCAGGCCAACACCGTGCCGACCGCCGAGGTCGTGCGCCTCGTCGAGGCCCTCGGCGACGCCCTGGGCCGCATCCGGCGCGGCGGTGACCCTAAGCTTGAGCTTGAGCTGACCTTCCTCAAGCTCGCCCGCGACTACACCGAGCCCTCCGTCGAGAACCTCATGGCCCGCCTCGAACGGCTGGAGAAAGCCGCCGCGAACGGAGGCCTCGCGGCCCATGCGCCGGCGTCGCGACCGTCGGCCCCCGAGACGCCCCGCCCGGCAGCCGCGGCGGAAGAGAGGCCCGCACCCGCGGGCGAGACGCTGGACGCTCCGGCTGCGCTGGATCCGGTCGAGCCCGACCCTGTGGAGCCCGCTCTGCAGAAGCCCGAACCGGAAGATGCTGGTCAGAGCGGTGTGGACCTCGCGAGGCAGTGGGTCGGGATCATCGGCGAATTGAAGCGGCGCAAGCAGGCGCTCACCGCGGCGGTCTACGGCGAGGCGCGGGTAGAGGGCTTCGACGGCGCGGTTCTGAAGCTGGTCTTCCCCGAGGACCAGGACTTCTACGTGGGGATGGCAAAAGACCGCAAGCACGCCGAAGTTCTGGGCGGGGTCCTCGAGGAACGCATCGGTTCGAGGCCGCGCCTCGAGGTCCGGTCAGGGGAGGGGGGCCCTGAGGCCACACCCGTACCCACCGGGGAGCCTTCCCGGGGCACGCCGCCAGAGGAGTTCGTTTCGCGGGACCCCGCGCCCGAACCGCCCGCGCGCCCGGAAGAGCCTCCGGCGAGACGGGACGATGGGGGCTTCGATGAAACGGTGGCGCAGGCCGACGTCCCCGGGGCGCGGTTCGGGGCGCCCGAAGCCGGCGGCGAAACCGGCGAAGGGAAGATCCGCAGCGAGGCCGAGGTGTTCGAGATCATGCGCGGCTTCGGCCCGTTCAGTCAGGGCAAGGGGAGCTAGGGCCCCGGCCCGCGAGAGGGAGGTCGTCGAGCGGATCTACGCGACCTGAAGACCACTACCGGCCAAGATGCAACACAAGTAGCACGTCTCGCCTGGCGCCTGTAGAATGCCCCCGTTGGTCCTCGTACCGGGATGGTGGGGTATGAAAGCGCGTTTGCTCGCCGTTTTGTTAGTCTCGACGCTGGTCCTCGCGTCGGCCGTCTCCTTGGCTCTTGCCCAGGACAAAGACGCTAATGTCCAGTACGTGGACTGCTCGCAGGTACAGAGCGCTATCGGCGGCCAGTACGGGAACGCGATAGCGGACGGTAGGGACTCCACCGCCGAGGTCGCCCAGGAGCTAAGTATCACCCAGGATCAGGTCAACGCCTGCCTTGGCGATATAGGCCAGAACCCTGGAGGCGATGGAGATGGGGACGGCGACGGAGATGCCAGCGGGGATGCCAGCACTAGTGCCAAGGACAAAGTCATGGCTAATACGATCCCGGAAGTGGAGGAACTGCCCGAAACGGGCGGTCCCTCCCTCCTCGTACTCGGTGTGGCTCTGGCGCTGGTCGCCGGCGGGACGTCCCTGATCGGCTTCAGCGTCCGGCGCTAGCCGCCGCGTGAGGCTCCCGGGCCGCGCTTTCGAAGACCCGCTGCTCCGGTTCGGCGCGGCGGCGCTCGCACTCGCGCTGCTCTTCGCCGCCGCCGTCGCCGCCTACGCCCTTCTGAGGGAGAGGCCAGCGGAGGCCGCGGACCGGGCGGTAAAGACCGACGCCTCCTCGGAGCCGCTGGTCAGGTCCGACCCCGGCATCGAGCCGCTCAAGGAGCCCACGGTCGCGCCCCCCGAGATCGAGGAACCCGAGCCGTCCCAACCGAAGGCGGAGCCACAACCCGAGCCCCGGCCGGAGGCCCAACCCGAACCCACGCCAGAGCCCGTACCGCAGCCGAAACCCCGGTCGCAGCCGAAACCCCGGTTGGAGCCGGAGGTCGTCCCGGAGGCGCGGACGCTCCCGTCTCCGAGGCCTGAACCCGAACCCGAGCCTGAACCCGGGCCGCCGACCCTTCCGGTGGCGGAGGCCGACTGGCCGATGCCCACCGAAGAGCAGGTCGATTCGACGCGGGAGCCCCGCCGCTACGACCTTCCGGGCGGTGCGGCGCTGGGTCTCACCGTTCCGTCGCTCGGGCTCCACGACGTCCCGGTCCTTCGCTCCAATACCCAGGCGGCCCTGGACAACGGCGTCATCCACGCCCGCGGCACCTCCATGCCCTGGTCGAGCACGCCGGAGAGAAACGTGTACCTGGCGGGCCACAGGCTCGGCTGGCCCGGTACCGGCAGTCACCTGATCTTCTACCGGCTCGACGAGCTCGGGGAGGGTGATCAGATCTCCCTGAAGAGCCGCGACGGCAGGAGGTACGTCTACCGGGTGACCGACGCGTTCGTGGTGAACCCGGACGATACCTGGGTGATGGGCCGGATCAGGGGCAGGGACATGCTCACCCTCCAGACCTGCACCCCGATCCCTGGCTTCGAACGGCGCCTGATCGTCAGGGCCGAGCGCGTCTAGGCGGCCGGGGAATCGCCCCGCCCGTGATCTTTCCCCTGTGGTCCATCGGGACGGGTCGTTTACAATGACGGGGCACGTAAACCTCGACCCAGGAGTTGTGGGTGGCTAAAAGGCAGAACGTAAACAAGATGATGGCCCAGGTCCAGCAGATGCAGGAGCAGATGCGTCAGGCCCAGGAGGACCTCGCCAAGG
>CADCUT010000234.1 GCA_902805975.1 uncultured Rubrobacteraceae bacterium
CCCCGACCAGAACCCCGAAGGCCGCCTCCACGCCCTCAGGCGTCGAGCGGAGTAACTCGGCCAGCTCCTCTACCTCGACGTCGTCGTGCCCGACGTCCGGCAGGATGCGCAGCAGCTCGTAGAGGGCAACGGCCTCGGCGCCTATGTGGGGCATCCAGCGCACGTACAGCCGGGCGCGGCCTCCCCGCGCCCGTCCCTCACCCGGTGGTGTGAGCTTGAGCCTCTCCATCCTGCCCGCCAGTATAGGAGCTTCACCGCACGCTGACTACGGTGGTCTCCTCCCTCTGGTCGTCGCGCACGCTCCGGCTAACGCCTTCGCTTTCAGCTACGGGACACGCTGCCCGGATGTGTGGGCGAAACGTTTCTTGTAGCCATCCGTTGGGCGGGCGTGGCGGCGTCCACGGACGACTTCCTGAAAGCGGAAGCCGGAGGCTGGAGCGTGCTGAAAGTCCCCGAAGGGAACGTGCTTACTCGGCGGCCGGTTCGTTGTCTGGGAGGTTGCGGTCTGAGGCGTCTATGCCGGGGATGAGGCCCTGGCTTGCGGCGAGGCCGAAGAAGAGGGCTCCGACGCAGAGGAGGACGGTTACGGTGCCGAGCCTGCGGGAGCCGAGGAAGTAGCCGAGGACGCCCAAAGCCGCGCCGACGGCGCCGGGCGAGACGCTCGCGCCGCCCCCGAAGAAGGCGGCCACGATGCCGCCGATGCCGAAGAGGAGGCCGATCACGCAGCAGATCCTGCCGGCCAGCACCTTCACCGCCTGCTCGCCCCGGGCGCTCCTCTCCTGGCCCGGTCCCCCGAGGTCCCGGCTCGGCCTCCTGCTGTCCTCGTCGTCGGTCAGCCTTCGGCCGTCTCTGTCTTCGGTCAAGGTCGCTCCCGTCGGGTGTGTCTGGTCTACAAGACGAAGCGTACCCGGTAGGCGTACTAGTATAATCCCCGTCTTGTGAGGTTCGAGCGCGCACTGCCCGGCACAAACGAGGTCTTCGGACCGGACGGCCTGCCGCGCCCGGTCTACGAGGGCGTCTTCGAGGAGCTCGGTAACACAGGCCCCGCCCGGTGGGAGGAGAAGAGGCGCCAGGCCCACGAGGCCCTGCTAGAAGAGCAGCACGCCTTCGGGGTGACGAGCGGGGACAAGACGCACCCGACGGACTGGATCCCACGCATCGTCCCCGCCTCCGACTGGGCCAGACTCCGGAGCGGCCTCGAGCAGCGCCTGCGGGCCATAAACGAGTTTCTCCGCCGCCTGGAGGCGGGCCGCGACGAGATCGTTCCAGAAGAGATCCTGCAGAGCAGCATCCTCTACGATACGGGGACGTCCAACCGCTTCGGGCCCGTGCCGGTGCGCCAGATCGCCTTCGACGTCGTCGCCGTCGAGAGCAGGAGGGAGGGCCGGACCGGCGGCTGGGAGTACCTCGTCATCGAGGAGAACGCCAAGATGCCCGTCGGCCTCGCCGCCATGACCCGCCGCCGCAGGATGGAGGAGGAAATCTTCTTCCCCAAGACGTACAAGAACCTCCCCGTCTACCCGCTGGACGGCTGGCTCGGGCGACTGGGTGAATCCTTGAGGGCGGCCTCCCCCAAGGGCCCCGAGGCGACCCTGGCGGTCGTCTCGAGCGGTCCTGACGACCAGTTCTACCTGGACCACCACATCTACGCCCACGAGATGAACGCCATCCTGGCCGAGACAGGGGAGCTTGGCATCGACGGGGGTTTCCTCGTCCACCGCCCAACCGGACGCCGCATAGACGTGATCTACGAGCGCGTGGACGAGGACACGCTCTACGCCGAGGTGCCGGGGCTCCTTGAGTGCCACCTCACAGGCAACGTCCACGTCCTGTTCGCCCCGAACTCCGAGGTCATAGACGACAAGGGCGTCGGCGTCTTCGTTCCCGAGATGGTACGACGTTACCTCGGGGAGGAGCCCCTGATAGAGAACGCCCGCACCTGGTCGCTCGCGGTCAAGGAGGATCGAGCTTACGTCATGGACCACTTCGCCGAGCTCGTCGTCAAGAGCCGGGGCGGCTACGGCGGCAAGGAGGTCATGATAGGCCCCGAGGAGACCAAAGAGGGCGTCGAGAAGTTCCGCCGGATGGTGGAGAAAAACCCGACCGAGTACATTGCCCAGGAGACCATAGACTTCTCCACCCACGTCCTCTGCGAGGCGGAAGACGAGGGTTTCCTGTTGCGCGATTCCTACGCGGACTACAGGGTACTCGTGCTAGCACCCGACGCGGAGGACCCCGGCGTGGTCGAGGCGGTGCCGGGCTCCTTGAGCCGGGTGGCCGCGCCGGGCAAGCACGTCGTCAACATCTCCAGCGGCGGCAAGATGAAGGATACCTGGGTGCTCGAGCGGTGAACTACGGGGATCTCATAAAGGACGCGTTCAGGATCTCCTGGCGCAATAAGTTCCTCTGGTTTTTCGCGTTCTTTCTGAGCGGGGCCGCGAACTCCATCGTCGTACCTTCGACCTTCGGAGATCTGACCCCCGGGGCCGAGGACGTGGCCGCCGGGCGGCCGCCGGCATGGGTCACGAACATCGGCGAGTTTGCGGAGAACAACGCCGCGCCGCTGATCGCGGGCGTGCTGCTGGCCGTGCTCGTCCTGTTGCTGGTCATCGCCTTCTTTTTCGTGCTCTCCCGCGCGGCGATCAACGAGAGCATCGCCGCCATTGATCGGGGCGAGCAGCGGCGCTTCGGCCTCGCCTGGCGGGCCGGCCTCGCCCGGTTCTGGCGCGTCCTCGGGCTGGTAGTCTTCCTCCTCGTAGTCTCGCTCGTGGTCACGCTGGTCGTCTGCGCGCTCGCCGCCCTCCTCGGGGTCGGCGTCTTTTTTGTCACCGAGTCGGTGGCGCTGCGGGTGCTCGCCGTCTCGCTGGTGGTCCTCCTTTTTCTGCCGCTCGTTGTCGCCCTCTCGGCCTTTTTCCTGCTGCTCAACCAGTACGCCCTAAGGGAGGCGGTGGTCACCGACAGGGGCGTCTTCGCCTCCATCGAGGGGGCGTTCCGGTTACTGCGCCGGAACGTCGGGAGGAGCTTGGTGCTGCTCCTGATCCAGATAGTCATCGCGGTGACTTTCGGGCTGATCATGTTCTTCGCCACCCTCGCCGCCGGCCTGCTGGCCTCCGGCGTGGTGACAGCGCTGACCACGGCCGAACTCGGCGCGGTCGCCCTCGTCGTTGGCATCGTTTTGGCGCTGCTCCTGAGCGTCCCCTTCGTCCTCGTGACGTGCCTGGCCGGCGCCTTCCACCAGGCTTACTGGACCCTCGCCTACCTCCGCCTGACCGGGCACCGCGAAGACCCGGGACCGGCGCAAGCGGGTGCTGTCGCATAGGCGATAACCGAAGAAAGGTTTACGTATGCCGAAACTGGACGGCAAGGTAGCTGTTGTAACGGGCGCTTCGAGCGGCATCGGCGAGGCCACTGCGCTGGCGCTGGCCGCCGAGGGTGCTGCGGTCGTCGTCGCGGCCCGGCGGGAGGAGCGGCTCGCCGACCTCGGGAAGCGGATAGAAGAGAGGGGCGGCCGGGTGTTGGCGGCGACGTGCGACGTGGCCGACGAGGGCCAGGCGCACGGCCTGATCCGTAAAGCCGAAGAAGAGTTCGGCAGGGTCGACATCCTCGTCAACAACGCCGGCGTCATGCTCCTCTCGACCGTCGGCAAGGGCCTCTCGGACGAGTGGCGCCGCATGTTCGACGTGAACGTGCTCGGCCTCCTCTACACCACCGACGCCGCCGTAGAGACGATGAAGCGGCAGGGCGGCGGCCACCTCGTCAACGTCTCCAGCGTCGCCGGCCGCAAGGTCACCCGCAACTCCAGCGGGGTCTACGCGGGGACCAAGCACGCGGTGGGCGCCATCTCGGAAGGCCTGCGTCAGGAGCTCCTCGAAGACAACATCCGGGTGACCATCGTCGAGCCCGGC
>CADCUT010000235.1 GCA_902805975.1 uncultured Rubrobacteraceae bacterium
GGCTGACAACGTTACTTTGCAGGCGAACGAGCGCGGGGAGCGGGGCAAGAACGCCGCCCGCCGGTTGAGGGCCTCCGGGATGACGCCCGCGGTGCTCTACGGCGACGGGGACAGCACCGCCCTCGCGGTCGAGACGAGGACGCTCGACTACACCCTCACCCACTACGGGGACAACGCCCTCTACGACATCGACCTCGGCTCCGGCAACTCGACGGCCCGTGTTGTGGATGCCCACCGCGACCCCGTGACCGGCCTGCTCGTCCACGTTGACTTCGCGCCGGTGAACATGCGCGAGAAGATCGAGGTGACCGTCCCGCTCACGCTGGTCGGCGAGGCGGCCGGGTCCGAGGAGGGCGGCGTGCTGCAGCAGGTCGCGTACGAGATCCAGGTCGAGACCCTGCCGGGAGACATACCGCAGGAGATCACCCTCGACGTCACCCCGCTGGGCATGAACGAGAACCTCTCCTTGGGCGACCTGACGCTTCCGGAGGGCGTCGAGCTTCTCTCCGACCCGGAAGAGGTCGCCGCAACGGTTACCCAGCCGACGGAGATCACGGACGAGGAGATGGAGGCCGCCGGCATCGTCGAGGAAGAGTCCGACGAGGAGCTTGCCGCCGCCGAGGAGGCCGAGGGCGATGAGGAGGCCGCCGAGGGTGACGAGGTTCCCGCCGAAGAGAACGGCGAAGGGGAGAACGGGTAACCTGAGGCTCGCCCGCTCTTTTTTCGAGCGCAAGGACAGCGGGGGGCCTTCCGGGTCCCCCGTAGTCGTTGGCCTCGGCAACCCCGGCCGCTCCTACGAGCGGACCCGCCACAACGCCGGCTACCTCGTCGTCGAGGAGCTGGCCCGCCGCCACGGCGGATCCTGGCGCCGCAAGAAGAAGGCCGAGTCGGCCGACGTCTCCGTAGGACCTGCGAACGTTACCCTGCTGAAACCGACGACGTTCATGAACCTCTCGGGCTCGGCGGTCGCCGGCCACCAGGCCGAGAACCTCATCCTCGTCCACGACGACCTCGACCTCGATCCCGGGACCGTCCGCGTCAAGGTCGGCGGCGGCGCGGGCGGCCACAACGGCCTGCGCTCGGCGATCCAGAACGTCGGCCCCGACTTTGTCCGCGTCCGCGTCGGCATCGGGCGCCCGCCGGAGGGAGCCCGGATCTCCGTCACGGACTTTGTCCTCGGCCGGATGGACGCGGCCGTCAAGGACGCCATCCCCGCGGCGGCCGACGCGGTGGAGTTCGTGCTCGAGAACGGCCCCGAGGCGGCCATGAACCGCTTCAACGTGCGGTCTTGAAAGAGCATGGCCGGGTTATAGCAACGAGGGATGGAATCGAGCGCGGCGCGTACCGCGACGCGTACCGCTACTCAAACCCCATGGGTGCTCGCCTCACGTCCTCCTGACCTTCGAGGGGCGCGTACTTCCTCGAGTATCGACCGGAGGGTTTCGTATTCCAAGGCGGCCACCAGCGCCCCGTCCGGGATGCCCCCTTCGGGACCCTCAAACCGGGGCGCCGTTGGGAAGCCCATCGCCTTCGAGATCGCTTCCAGCTTGACGAGGCCCGGGTTCCCTATGCACCCCTTCTTGATGTTCGCAACCTAGGTGCGGGTCACCGCACCGCCGGTGGCGTTCTCGAGGTCTTGCCCGCCCCACTCCGAGACGGGTTCCTTTGCGTCAGGCGCTCCCGCGTCCCCGTTTCATCAACTTCGGTCTGGGGGTGTTCCCGGAACTTCGCCTTTAGGGTTGACCGAAGTTCGCCCGGTTGCCCGATCACCCCGGGTGGCGGGACGGGGGCTCAGGACCGACTACCGTTCAAATATGGGACTGCGGTACCTATGTTCCCGGGTGCGCGGCTGTTAGGGTGGGCTCGCGTTGAGGATGACGACCCGCGCCCGAGCGCGCGGCCAACCAGGGGAAAGGCATGAAGAAGAACGCGATCTTGGGCGTCTGCGACAAAAGATGCAACGGCGAGGAGAAGCACTCTGGCAATAGCGCAACCGGGGCGGGGGGCAGCACCTTCCTCCGCCTCGCTGAACAGGCGGATGACGCAGGGTGAGAAAGACCTTTCTACTGTTCGCTTCTGTGGCAGCCGCACTGGGGCTGGCAAGCACGATGGCCGTGTTAGCCGTATGGCTGGCTTACCCCACGCCAGCGCTGGCGGCGGGAAAGTTCGAGGGTTTCCGCGCGGCGTGTTACGCCAGCATGCCAGCCAAAGTGGCCGACCCCATCCGCCACACCCACCACGTCCACGAGCCTTCTGGCGCGCTGATATTCGAGGACGACCAAACCTACGCCGATCTGCGGAACGCGGGCTCCAACTGCCAAAACGAGGACCGCACAGAGGCGATGCACGACCACTCGTCCTCCTGGTCCCCGCAGCTAAAGTGGGACGGCGTGCTCCTGGACCAGGGCCGGGGCGGAAAGTACTACAACTCGGCGGGCGTCAGCGACCCGAGGATCACCGAACCTTTCCCCCTGGGCATGAAGATGGTGGCCTCCGAGGCCGTGGGCAAGGTCAAGTGGGCTTGTGGGGCGGTGGATGACTCGCGAGAATTTACGGAGCACCCGCCACGGTCCTGCCCCAGGGACAGCGCCGGGATAAGCTTGTTGATCCGGTTCGGGCAGTGCTGGGATGGCAAGGGAACCGGTTCCGACGGCGCGCACAACCTTGCGGAGGCCGTTAGAGGGAAGTGCCCCGCCAGCCACAAGCACCAGATACCAACCGTCACCTGGTACCCGTACTACCCGATACCCGCCGACGTGCTGGATGACATCGACGGCCGCGTTGAGTCGAGTACTGACAACGGCTGGGTGCTCGCCGACGACTTCATGCACGCCGACATGCAGGTAGGCTTCGACACCACAACGCTCGTGCGCCAGTGCATCGTGCAGCCAGCCAGGTTCGGCGATAATTCAAGGCGTGGGATGCGGCCCGACTACTGCGACGCCACAGGGGGCAACACCAGCCCCGACGCCCCCGAGGCACCCGGTGTACTGAGCGCCAACCCGGCCGATGGCGCTACCACAGGTGTCGACCGTGATGCCAGTGTCACGGTGATGTTCACCGAAGGGATGCTAGGGAGGTCCATCAACGACGACACCTTCCGTCTCTACGCGGGGACCTACACAGATGAAGAACTCAACCCCCCCGGGTGCCCGCCCGATCAGCCCGACTGCGCCCCCGGTGCGCCGCCGCTACCGTTCGGGGCCACGGTAACAGGGAGCGGAAAAAAAGCCATCCTGAACCCCGACGGAAGGCTGGCGGAGGCAACCAACTACACCGCCGTTTTGGAAGGTACGGACACATTCGATACCTTCGCCGTGAAGGACGCGGCCGGCAACGAGATGGCCGCCGACCACATCTGGCACTTCGAGACCGGGGCTGACTAGAGCCAACCGCCGGGTAAAGACGAGGGCCGGGGTCCTGGAGAACAGACCTCGGCCCTCCCGTTTGCTCTTATGCACCCGGCCGCCTAGAGTGAGAAGTTCTCCGAGCTTCGGGGCACGAACAGGGACCAGGTGTGACCGGCCCCTATCCCGTCTCAGGTAATGCTGAAGATCTTCTCCCTTTCGGGGTCGGACGGCAGCGGCTAGCCGGGGGACCCTACAGCTTGCCCTCGCGTTCGAGGGTCGCCATGAGCTTGTTGGCGAGGTTCCCCATGAGCGAGAGGTCCCGCTCGGCGAGCCAGGGGTCCGGGGAGTGGCTCGCGCAGCACACCGTCCCGTAGACGCTACCGTCCGAGAGCCTCAGGGGGAACCCGACGTAGGAGCCGATGCCCGCCGCGCGCGTCACCTCGAGGTCCCGGACCGTCTCGTTGGCCCTCGCGTCGGGGACGACGCCGGGCAGCGCCCCGCCGGTCACCAGCTTGCAGTAGGAGCCCTCCAGCGGAATGCCCCCGCCCTCCTCCCAACCGAACGATTCAGCGTCGCCCCCCAGCGCCCGGAAGACCAGCTGGTCGCCGTCGAACTCCGCGAGGAAGGCGACGTCCATGTCCAAGCTCTCCGCGGTCCTCTCGAGGATCCCCTGCAGTGTTCCAGACCCCAGGGTCACCCGAGACTCGGGCTGCCCGTCTACTGCCACCTCCGCCCTCCTTCTCGTCGTTCGCGCGGCGTGGATGATAACCGTTCCGCGCGCCCCCCGTCTAGTCCACATGGGCCAGGCGACCCCCGCGCCATGGCGAGGAGCATCCTCTACGCGCCCCTTATCCACCCCGGAGCGTGGAAAGGACCTTCTCGGAACCTGGGAGCGGCGGTTGATAGGACGCTAGTGGGGAGGCAAGCCCAGCATCTAGCGGGAGCGCATAGGGAGGCGGGAGAACGAACTACAGACGGTGGGCTTCCGGCGATCTGCGGCGGTGCTCCGGGACGGGGCTTACTCCGTTTCCCGCGTAGCTCCGGATAGCTGGCGGAGCATCCGGCCGAGCATCTCGATGCCGCCCTGGTCGAGGACCCTGTCCTCCTCGATGATCTCGAGCTCCCTCGGGACCCCTATCTCGCGGAGCTTCCTCGCCGTGATGCTGGCGCAGACCACGACTTCGACCTCTTCCAGGGCCTCCAGTACCCCATCTGTCTCCTCGTCGACGTAGACGGAGACGAAGTTCAGGTGGTCGAGGCCGGCGCCTTCTATGGAGCGCGAGAGGTTCTCCATGCACGTCTGGCCCCATCCCACCACCCCGACAGGGGTTTGGGCCGGGAGCTCCGTGAGACGCCGCAGGCTCTCGATGTTCGCCTCGGCGAGGAGCGCGACGGTCTCAACACCTATGGGCTCCATCAGGTCCTGCACCTCGTGGACGTGGAAGAAGGTGGTGACCGCCAGCGCCCAGGGCGGCTCCCCGTTCTCGGCGAGCCGTCCTGACAGGTCTTCCAGGAGCACCCTCTCCACCTCTACGGGTAGCTGCCCCTCGAGCTCGTCGGAGAATTGGTCGAGCTCCTCCAGCGTACACTCCACGAAAAGGATCCTCGTCTTCTCCCGCGGTGCCGCGCCAGCCCTGGCCAGGAGGGCGTAGGCGAGGTCCTCGACCGGCAGCCCCTGGGCCGCCGCGAGGTCCATCACCCGCTCTAGCACCTCGTCCTTCATCTCCACCGCGTCCACCGGCGGCTCGAGCACGTACATCCCGCTGCCGCGCCGGCTCTCCACGAACCCCTCGCGCTCCAAGTCCGAGAATACCCGCGCCACCGTGTTGCGGTTGATCCTCAGATACCCCGCCATCGCCCGGATGCTCGGCAGACGACTCCCAACCTCGAAGCTGCCCGTCAGGATGAGGTGCTTTATCTGCTGCTCCAACTGCAAGTGTACCGGCACGTGGCTCTGCGAATTAATCTGCAAATTCATGAATTATCCTATTGTCCTATGTCAGTGGGTCACTTATAATTGTCCTAGTCGAATAGGGCAATTATACAGCAAGTGGGTTTGCCCGGAGGTGAGTGGTGTACGGGATGATGGATCTCGAGTTGGCGCGGGAGCGACGCAGGGAGCTGATGAGGGAGGCTGAGGTGGCGCGGATGGCACGCGAAGCGCGGGCTCTGGGGACCGGGAAGCCCAAGCGGGATGGGACGACGCGTGTCCGCTGGGGGCTCGCGGAGGACGAGGCTGAGGTCGCCGACCTCTTGCAGCTCAACGGGATGCCTCGGTGGGTCGCCTTCGAGGAGCGGTTCGTCGTGGCGCAGCGGGGCGGAAGGCTCGTCGGGGCGGTGCGGTACGCGACGGAGTCCAAGAGGCTCTCGCTCGGCCTGCTGGTCGTGGACCCGTGGGCTGGGGAGCGGCGGACGGCGCGGGCGCTCTACCTCGGAGCCCTGGATCTGGCCGGCGAACTCGGCGTCTCCGACGTAACGGCAACCGCCGCGCGGGGGTCGGCGTACCCGGGCGAGGCGGGGTACCGTCTGGCCGGACGCGGGTGGAGGTCACCTGTACCGCCGGAGGGCGGTGGGGAAAACGTCGGCTTCTGGCGCACGCTGCTGCATCTCTGGGGCACGAAGGCGGCGTTGCCGTTCTACCGGGTTCCCCGCTAGGTTGGGTCGCTAGGGACCTTTTTCCGATGATTAGGGTGGCCGGACGTACTTCCTGACGGGCTCAACCTGGGGGCTGTGGAGCGGGCAGAGAGCGTTGCCGGCCCCGATCCGGAGGGGGCCAACTACTACCCAGGGGACGAAGAGTTCCTGCTCGGCTTCGAGTTCGGGGTCGAGCAGTATGAGGTCGCCGCCGGGCCACAGGTCTGATCGCGGCCCGCGAGAACGGGTAGGGGGAGACACTTGAGTCAGATACCGCAGAAGGAGCGAGAAGGGGAGCGGCCGGGCCGGCGGGAGAGGTACTACGCCGGGGCTAGGGCCGCCCTTCCGTTCGCGCTGGCGACGGGCGTTCTGGGGGTCTCGTTCGGGGTCCTCGCGGGCTCTCTGGGTTGGGGGGCATTCGCCGCCATAGCCTCCTCCGCCATTATCTGTTCCGGGTCGGCCCAGTTCGCGGTGGCGGCCGTGCTGGGCTCCGGCGGGGGGCCGGTTGCGGCCATCGTCGCCGCCGTGCTGCTAAACGCCCGCTTCGGACCGATGGGGGTCGCGGTCGGGCCGTACCTCAAGGGCGGACCGCTGCGGCGCGCGCTCGAAGGGCAGGCCGTGATCGACGCCTCCTGGGCCCTCGCCAGCCGGGGTGGCGGCCGGTTCGACCGCGAGTTCATGATCGGCGCCACCGTCCCGCAGGTGGTGGCCTGGATCGGGGGCACGGCCCTCGGCGTTCTCGGCGGGGACTTTGTCGGGGACCCGGAGAGGCTGGGGCTGGACGCCATCTTCCCCGCGTTCTTCCTCGTCCTGCTCATAGAGGAGCTTCGCGGGGGGAGATCCGCCACCATGGTCGCGCTTATCGCCGCGGTGCTGGCGCTCCTGCTCGTTCCCTTTGCGCCCCCGGGCGTGCCCGTAATAGCCGCCTGCGCGGCGGCGCTGCTAGGTTTGAGGAGGACCACTTGACGATGCTCTGGCTCACGATCCTCGCGGTCGCCCTGGCGAACGCGGCCATCAAAGCCTCGGGACCGGTGCTCGTCGGGGGAAGGGAGCTCCCGCCGCGGGCCGGCTCCGTGATCTCGCTGCTAGCACCCGCGCTCCTCGCGGCCCTCGTCGTCACCGAGACCTTCGGCGACGACGGGACGCTCATCCTCGACGAGAAGGCCATCGGCGTCGGGGTGGCGGCGGTCGCCCTCCTGCTGCGGGCGCCGGTGCTCGTCGCCGTCTTTCTCGCCGCCCTCACGGCCGCGCTCGTCCGGGCCCTTGGATAACAAAGCAGAAAGCCACCCACGTGGATGTCCGATTTCCGCCAGAAATACGGCCATCGGGGTGCGAGAATCCGGGTCATGATAAGAGACTTCGACAGCCGGTACAGGGCGGTCAGCAGCCGCGACGAGCGTTTCGACGGGTGGTTTATCGTGGCGGTTACTTCCACGGGGATCTACTGCCGCCCGAGCTGCCCGGCCGTGACGCCCAAAAGAGCGAACGTCCGTTTCTACCCGACCGCGGGGGCGGCCCAGTACGCCGGTTTTCGGGCGTGCAAGCGATGTCTGCCCGACGCGGTTCCCGGCTCGCCCGAGTGGGACGTGCGGGCTGACGTGGCCGCCAGGGCGATGCGCCTGATCTCAGACGGCGTCGTGGATCGGGAGGGCGTCTCCGGCCTCGCCCGTCGCCTGGGCTACACCGAGCGCCATCTGCACCGCCTCCTCGTCGCCGAGCTCGGCGCGGGCCCGCTCGCCCTGGCCCGCACCCGGCGGGCCCACACCGCGAGGTTACTCCTGGAGGCGACGGACCTGTCCGTCACCGGGGTCGCCTTCGCGGCCGGCTTCTCCAGCATCCGGCAGTTCAACGAGACCGTGCGGTCCGTCTTCGCCGCGACGCCCGGCGAGCTCCGTCGGGCGGGTAGGCGCGCCGGGTCTTCGGAGGGTGTGGAGGGAGGGGAGATACACCTCCGCCTCCCGTACCGCGAACCCTTCGACGCCGGGGGCCTGCTGGACTTTCTCGGAGCCAGGGCCGTCCGGGGCATCGAGTCTTACGAAGACGGCGTCTACCGGCGGACCCTGCGGCTGCCGCGCGGGGCCGGCACCGTGGCGCTCTCGGCCGGCCAGAGGCGTATCCGGTGTGTCCTGCGGCTCGAAGATCTACGGGACCTCGGCGCCGCCGTCCAGCGCAGCCGGCGGCTTCTGGACCTCGACGCTGACCCCCTGGCCGTCGCCGAAGCGCTCGCCCTCGACGCCGCGCTCGCGCCCCTCGTCGCCCGCCGGCCCGGGCTACGCGTCCCCGGCAGCGTGGACGGCACAGAGCTTGCCATGCGGGCCGTGCTGGGCCAGCAGGTCTCCGTCGCAGGGGCCGGGACGCTCGCCGGCAGGCTCGTGGACTCGCGCGGCGAGGCGTTGGCGGAGGCGCTGGCGGAGCCGGATCGGGGGCTCACGCACCTGTTTCCGGCTCCCGCGTCCCTGGTCGGGTTGGAGGCTCGTGAGATCGGCCTTCCGGCGGCCCGGCACCGGGCGTTGGTGGGGCTGGCGCGGGCGCTGGAACTAGGAGAGGTCGCGCTGGACCCCGGCGCCGACCGTGACGAGGCCCATCGACGGCTGTTGTCGCTCCAGGGGATCGGGCCCTGGACGGCCTCATACGTCGCCATGCGCGCCCTCGGGGACCCCGACGCCTTTCTGCCGACGGACCTCGGGGTGCGTAGGGCTCTCGCCCGCCTCGGGCGTCCGGACGACCCCGGGAGCGTCGAGGCGCTGGCCGAGGGCTGGCGTCCCTGGCGCTCGTACGCCGTACAGCACCTGTGGGCGGGCCTCGATGACGCGCCCACAGAGAAGAGAGAACGTCGAGAGGAGACGGTTCTATGAACGCTTACGTGGACACGGTCGAGTCGCCCGCCGGGGAGCTGGCCTTCGCGGTGGACGGGGAGGGGGCGCTGGTCTTTCTCCGCTTCGAGGAGGGGGATGGCGAGATCGCGCTGGAAGAAGAGCTGGACAACGAGGGATTCGTGCTCCTGCGCGACGAGGGGCGGACCGCCGGGGCGCGGAAGGAGTTGCGGGAGTACTACGCCGGCGAGCGTCGGGAGTTCGGGTTGCCGCTCGCGCTCGTCGGGTCCGAGTGGCAGAAGGCCGTGTGGATGGAGCTCACACGCATCCCTTACGGGCAGACACGCTCCTACGGGGAGATAGCGGATCTCCTGGACCGCCCTGGTGCTGCGCGGGCCGTTGGCCGGGCCAACGCGACCAACCGGCTGCCGCTGGTCGTGCCGTGCCACAGGGTGATAGCCGCGGACGGATCGCTCGGAGGGTTCAACGGGGGATTGCACATCAAGGAGCGGCTGCTGGAGCACGAGCGTCGCGTGGCGGGGTCTTGATCGTGCCGGCCCCGGAGCCCGCGGCTTGACGGGGCGCGACCTCGCGGCGCTGGTCACCCTCGGTGCCCTCTGGGGGGCGTCTTTCCTGTTCATCCGGGTGGCCGTGCCGGCGCTCGGGCCTTTCGTGCTCGTCGGGGTGCGCGTTGGCCTGGCGGCGCTCGTGCTCGCGCTCTTCGCGGTGGCAACGGGACGCGCGCTCAAGCTGCGGGGGCGGTGGGGGCCGCTGCTGTTCGTGGGGGTCGCAAACACGGCGGTGCCGTTCTCGCTTATCTCGGCCTCCGAGGTACACCTCACCGCGTCCCTGGCCGCCATCCTGAACTCGACCACCGTGCTGTTCACTGCGCTCGTCGCTGCCGTGTGGCTCGGGGACCCGTTGACGCCGAAGAAGATTGCGGGCGTCCTGCTCGGCATCTTCGGGGTCGCGGTGCTCGTTGGCTGGGACCCGTTGCCCCTGAGCCCCATCGTCCTGCTCTCCATCGCGGCGGTGCTTGGCGCCTCCTTCTGCTACGGCGTCGGCGGCGTCTACACCAAGCGGACCTTCGCCGGCGTCCCGCCGTTGACCCTGGCCGTGGGGCAGCAGACGGCCGCCGCGGGCGTCATGATCCCCATCGCGCTCACGGACCTGCCGGGGGAGACGCCGTCGGTCGCCGTGGCGCTCTGCGTGCTTGGTCTCGCCGTCCTCTCGACCGCCGTCGCCTACCTGCTGTTCTTCCACCTCATCAGCAGCGCCGGGCCCACCGCGACCTCGACCGTCACGCTCATCGTCCCTGTCTTTGGCCTGATCTTCGGCGTCCTTTTCCTCGGCGAGCCGGTCGGCGTCGGCACCATCGCCGGCCTCGTCGTGATCCTCTCCAGCGTCGTCCTCATCACCGGCATCCGGTTCGGGAAGGGGAAACCTCAGGCCGGCTAACGGGGGTAGAGGATCATCTGCGTGCAGCGGAAGAGCGCGATGGTCTTCCCCCCGCCCGTCACCGTCGCGTCCCACACCTGCGTGGTGCGCCCACCGTGCACGAGCTGCGCCTCGCACTCTATGGTCCCCTGGCGCGCGGTGCCGAGGAAGTTGCTCTTGAGCTCTATGGTCGTGAAGCCCGTGGCACGCTCTGGCAGGCCCACGAACGTGCCGTAGCCGCAGGAGGTGTCCGCGAGCGCCACGACCGTCGCGGCGTGCAGGTACCCGTTCGGGGCCATAAGCTCCTCCCGCAACTCCAGCCTGCTGGAGATGCTCCCACCCTCCGCGCCGACTATCTCCAGGCCGATCAGGCCCGGCAGCGCGCCCCCGCTGCGCCGGTTCAACTCGTCAAGCACCCGCCCCGCCTCCCGCCTCGGCCCGCAACGACGCCCCATTCTCTCAAAGGATCTGGCCCCACGTCTTCCCAAAAGCCAGTCCTCGACCATCACCGGGAGCCTCCTGCCCGAAGCGCGCGCTCGGGGCCGGAAGGTGCGCGGGGGTAGGATTCATCACGTTGATACTACCCACGAGCGGGTAGAATCTTCCGGTGAGCGAGAAGACCCGAACGAGGCTCCTGCGTGCCCCGCGCCGCATCCGATCCTACCTGGCCGCGAACGCCGGCGGGCCGGTGCTGCTGCTCGCGGCGAGCGAGGAGGCGGCCGAGCGTTACGCGGGCGAGGCGGCGGTCTTTACCGACGGTCCCGTGGTTCACCTGCCCTCCCGCGGCGTCGCGTTCGGGGACGTGTTCGAGCCGGCCGTCACTCGGGTGGGGCGGCGCCAGCGGGCGCTCGGGGCGTTCTCGTCGGCCCGCCTGGTGGTGGCGGGCCCGCTGGCGTTCATGGAGAGGACGCCGCTCTACGAGCCCCTCGGGCTCTCGGGCGGGACCGAGACCGGGCTGGACGAGACCCTGGAGAGGCTGGTCGGTCTCGGCTACGAGCGGGTGGACCGTGCCTCGCGTCCCGGGGAGTTCGCGGTGCGCGGCGGCATCGTGGACGTCTTCCCGAGCACCCGCCGCTCGCCCGTGCGCATCGAGTGGTGGGGTGATGAGGTGGAGAGCGTGCGCGCCGTCTCTTTGGCGACCCAGCGCGTGGTTCGGGAGCTTGAAGGCGTCACCGTGTACGCCGCCCGTGAGGGGGACCTCGCGGGGCTCTCGGCCGCGGCCGGCGACGGTTACCGTGAGGAGGCGCGCCGGGGGGCGCGGGTTCCCGGCCTCGACCGGCTCCTCCTCGACCTCGACCCGGTCTCTCCGGCGGGGCTCTTGCCGGCGGGCTACGAGGTGTGGCGCGAGGGGCCGCAGGAGGGGCTGCCGGAGGATCTCGAAGACCTCGTGCGGGAGATGTACGAGGAGGCGTTGCCGGAGCCCGACGTCGAGTTCTCGCTGGGTGAGGAGGGGGAGGAGGTCTCGGCGCCGCCGGTGGCGGCGTTCGCGAACTCGCTGCGGGAGGCGGCCCGCAGGCTGGATACGCTGGTAGAAGGAGGGGCCGCGGTCTTCGTGGCGTGTGCATCCGGCGGGGAGGCCCGGCGGACGGTCTACGCGTTCGGGGAGATCAACCGCACCATGCGCGAGGCCGAGCGGGTGGACGCCTCCCTGCCGCCCGGGCTCTACGCGATCCCCGGCCCGGTAGAAGAGGGGTTTACCTACCCTGAGGCCGGTATCGCCGTCGTGCGCCGGGACTCCCTTCTCGGCCGCAGGCGCGAGGCGAAGCGCCGCCCGGGCCGGGTCGTCTCGTCCTTTGCGGACCTGAAGGTGGGGGACCTGGTCGTCCACGCCTCCCAGGGCATCGGGCGGTTCGAGGGGCTCGTCGCCAAGGAGGTTCTCGGGGCCACAAGGGACTACATGCAGGTCACCTACCGCGGCGAGGACACGCTCTTCGTCCCTTACGAGCAGATGGAGCTTCTCCACAAGTACATCGGCGGCGAGGGCACGCGCCTGGACAAGCTCGGCGGCTCGACGTGGACCCAGGTCACCGACAGGGTCCGTAAGAGGGTCAAGGCCCTGGCCGGCGAGCTGCTCCGCCTCTACGCCCGGCGGGCGGCGGCGCCGGGGTACGCGTTCCCCCCCGACGGCGAGTGGGAGCGGGAGCTCGAGGAGGGCTTCCCTTACCAGGAGACCCCCGATCAGGAGGCGGCCATCGCCGCCGTAAAGGCGGACATGCAGAGGCCGCATCCAACGGACCGGCTGGTCTGCGGGGACGTCGGGTTCGGCAAGACGGAGGTCGCGGTTCGGGCCGCGTTCAAGGCAGCGCTCGCGGGCAAGCAGACGATGATGCTCGCGCCGACGACCATACTCGTGCAGCAGCACGAGCGGACCTTCAAGAGCCGCCTCGGCCACTTCGCCGTCCGCGTGGAGAGCCTCTCGCGCTTCACCAGGCCCGCCGAGAGGCGCCGCATTCTCAAGGACTTCGCCGCCGGGGAGGTCGACGTGCTCATCGGGACCCACGCGCTGCTCGGCTCGGAGGTCTCGCCCAAGGACCTCGGCCTGATCGTGGTGGACGAGGAGCAGCGCTTCGGGGTGAAGCACAAGGAGCGCCTCAAGGAGTTCAAGGCCAGCGTCGACGTTATCACCCTGACGGCCACGCCCATACCGCGCACCATGCAGATGGGGATGGCTTCCTTGCGCGACATAAGCGTCATAGAGACCCCGCCCGCGGGGAGGCGCAGCATACTCACCCACGTCGGCCCGTACGATGAGGATCTCGTCCGGCGGGCGATGGAGCGGGAGCTCGCGCGGGGCGGGCAGACGTTTTTCGTCCACAACAGGGTAGAGAGCATAGACGAGGTCGCCGAGCGGCTGCGCTCGCTGGTGCCGGACGCGACCTTCGTTACGGCGCACGGTCAGATGCCCGAGAGGGCGCTCGAAGGGGTGATGCGCCACTTTCTCGACGGTAGGGCCGACGTTCTCGTCACGACGACCATCGTCGAGAGCGGCCTCGATGTGGCGAGCGCCAACACGCTCATCGTCGACCGGGCCGACGCGATGGGCCTGGCGCAGCTCTACCAGCTGCGCGGCAGGATCGGGCGCTCCAGCCAGCAGGGCTACGCCTACCTCTTCGCGCCCTTAGGCGCCACGATAGAGTCCCAGAAGCGCCTCGAGGCGCTCATGGACTTTACCGAGCTCGGGAGCGGGTTCGCCATAGCCATGCGGGACCTCGAGATCCGGGGCGCCGGCAACCTGCTCGGCGCCGAGCAGTCAGGCCATATCGCGGCCGTCGGCTTCGAGATGTACCTGCAGCTCCTCGAAGAGGCCGTCGCCCAGGCCAGGGGCGAGGCGCCCGAGCGCGAGGAAGGGCGCCCGGTCATCGTGGAGCTCTCCCTGGACGCCTACCTGCCGCCCGAGTACGTGATGGACGAGATAGAGCGCGTGGACCTCTACCGCCGCGCCTCCGGCACCCGGTCGCTGGCGGAGGTGGACGACCTGGCGGAAGAGCTCACCGACCGTTTCGGCGCCCTGCCGGACCCGGCCCTGAACCTCCTCGGCCTCTCCCGGACAAAGGTGCTGGCCCGAACCGTCGGCGCGACCGCCATCAACTACCGCTCCGGCACGCTCTCCGTCTCCGGCGTTACGGCGGGGCCGGTCGAGTCGGCCCGTATCAGGAAGAACACCGGCGGCGTCCTCGGCGGCAGGGAGGGCCGGGTAACCGTCCGCGATACGGACCTCGGCCCGCTGGAACTCGCCGAAGCGACGCTCCGGGCGCTGGACTTGAAGGGCTAACCTTTGCCTCTTTTAGAGAGGCGAGAGTAACAGGGCGACGCGGGAGGGACGACCTTCCCGCGCCTCCGACCGCGTTCTCAGCTATCTCTCCGGCACCGCGAACTCGAAGGTCCACGGGCCCTTGATCTCCTTTTCGCCATCGTATTCTTGCTTCGCCTTTTCGGTCCTGGGAGATCCGAAAATCTCCGTTACCTTCACGGAGGAGGGGCCTTCGACCGGGGCTTCTATCGTGAGTGACCAGCAGTCGTCCTTGAGCGGATCGACCGGGAGGGGTTCTTGGGTTTGGAACCCCGTCGGGGCCGTGCTCGGGCGCCACTCGTAGTCGTCGTTCGGGGGTTCGAAGCAGACGATCGCCTGTGGCTTGCCGGGAGAGTTCAATACCCGCTCCAGGTTCAAGGTAACCCCCCCGACTGTCTCCTTCTGGCCGACCTCGACCACGGGCACGGGACGCACGGGGACCTCGAAGTCAAAGGCGATGGGACCGATACGGTCCCATCCGTCCCGTGGCGCTTCGATCTCCCCCTGCCAACCCGGCGGGAAGATCGGCTGCTCTTCGAGCGCGACCTTCAGGCGGAACTTGTGCTTTTCGCCCGTCTCCAGTCGATCCGAGGGCGCGAAGACGGCAACGTTCGGCTTGGGCTGCGCCAGGTCGCCTGGATCGTCGGCCGAGTACGTCGCGCTGCCCTGGATCAGATCGAAGTCCTGCCCGGTTCCGTCGGTGAGATCCACGCGGGGCGGGAGCTCGGCTTCTTCTTCCGCGGGCGTCCTGCCTGTGTCGTCGATCTGGAGGGGCGAGAGCTCGCTGGGGTGCCCTTCGGAGGCCTGGTCCTCTCTCGTGTCCTGCACGGTGTAGCCGACAACCACGAACCCCGCGTCGGCGTAAGCGTATTCGAGGGTAACTTTCGCGCCGTCGGCGGCCTGCTCCTGGCCTATCTCCGTACCGACATCCCGTCCCGTGCTGCTGCCCGGCAGGGCTTCCTGGAACACGTCGTAGACGAGTGGGAAACCAGCGCAGGCGCCCATGCCGAAGAGCACCACGAGCGCGGCGGCGAGCGCCAGGCCAGCCCTGGTCTTCGGCACGAACCGGCGGGTACGGCGGACGGGCGCGGCGACGCGGGCTTCGAGCCTGCCCTCTATCTGCGCCCAGGGCCCCGGCGTGGGGGAGATGCCCCGCTCGGCGCAGCCCTCGAGCGCCTTCTTGAGTCGCTGTGTCTGCTCAGTCACGGTCGTTGCCTCCTTCGGCGAGCGCCGCCCGCGTTTTGGGAGCTTCGGCGATCGTTTGTTCCGGGCGCAGCAGCCTGGAAAGCCGCTTGCGGGCGGCGTGGAGGCGCCACTTGATGGTGCCCGGCGGTGAGTCGCCGGTCTCGGACATCTCGGCCTCGCTCATGCCGAGGTAGTAGCGTTGCACTATCGCGGCGCGCTGGGCGGGCGGTAGCTTCTCGAGCGCGGCCCACACCCGGCGCCGGTCCTCGGCCTCCTCGGCGAGTTCGTGGGGGCCCAGCGCGGTGTCTTCGAGGCGGGCGATCAGGTCCCTGGCGCCTTCCGGGTCGAGGGGTACGGTCCTGCGACGTTCGCGCTTGCGGGCCGCCTCGACGGCCTCGTTGACGACGAGGCGCATGAACCAGGGGCCGAAGGGTCTCGCCGCGTCGAAGAGGCCGATCTTGTCGTAGGCCCGCACGAAGGCACCCTGGGCGACGTCTTCGGCGAGCGCGGGGTCGCGCACGACCAGGTAGGCGGCCCTCGCGGCCCGGTCATAGAACCTCTCGACCAGCGGCTCGAGCGCGCAGGCCTCGCCCTCCTTGAGCCGCCTTACCGCTTCTCGTTCGTCCATCCGGCATCCTCTCGTGTAGATGGCCCGACGGGGCCCTACCACGTATATGGACCGGACCTGCAAAAGGTTTGCGCGCCGGCGTTCTCCGGGCCGGCGTTTTCCGGCCCCATGCTATAATCCCCCGCGGTTTACGGAAAGCTATCCCGACAGCGAGGTTCCCGTCGCTTTGAGCAAGCATCTATCTCTAAAGGTCTCCCTTGTCCTGTGCGCTTTGGTCTTCACCGTCCTCGCCGGCTGCCAGCCGGCGGAGACGACCGCCAACTCGGACTCGGGGGCGAAGAAGGTGGCCACCTTCGAGGGCGGCGAGGTGACGGAGGGCGAGCTTCAGCAGTTCGCCCAGCAGAGCGGCCTCGGGGAGCTCGACCCCGGCTCTCCCGAGTACGAGACGGCCGTCCAGCAGGTCATGCCGCAGATCGTGGGGATCGAGATCGCCAAGACCTACGCCCAGGAGGAGGGCATCACGGTCTCTGATGAAGAGGTGGACAGAGAACTCGAGACCATCAAGCAGCAGGTCGGCGAGCAGGCCCGCGCCTCGGGGCAGGACCTCGAGAACCAGGAGGCTTTCGAGCAGGCGCTGGAGCAGAACAACATCTCCGAAGAGGAGCTCCGCCAGGACATCCGGGAGAACCTCCCCGTCCAGGAGGTGCAGCAGCGGGTCGCCGGTGACGCCGAGCCCTCGGAGGAGGAGATCCAGACGTTCTACGACGAGAACAAGGCGGCCCAGTTCACCCAGCCGGCCTCGCGGTGCATGAGGCACATCCTCTTCAACAAGGACCAGCAGCAGAAGGCCGAGGAGGTCAAGGCCCAGCTCCAGGACGGCGGGGACTTCGCAGATCTCGCCAGGGAGAACTCCCAAGACCCCGGCAGCGCCGAGAAGGGCGGGGACCTCGGGTGCCTCGGCAAGGGCGAGACTGTGCCCCCCTTCGAGGAGGCCGCCTTCGCCGCCGAGACGGGCGAGATCGTCGGCCCCGTCGAGACCGAGTTCGGCTACCACCTCATCGAGGTGACGGAGATCCGCGAGGAGCAGACCCAGCCCTTGAGCGAGGTCGAGACCCAGATAACCGACCAGCTCGCCGCCACCCAGCAGGAAGAAGAGTTCACTAGGTGGATCGAGGAGCAGAAGCAGGAGCGCAACGTCGAGTACCTGCCGGGCTACAAGCCCGCCGCCCAGGGGTAGCGGGAAGGCTACAGGCATCAGGTATAAGGCTTCAGGTAACTGCCCGATAGAGAAGCAGAAGCCCGGAAAACTCGCCGTTCTTGTGGCGTCAAACGCCATTAGCGCGTAGAGTTACGCGGAGAATGGTTGGCAAAAGGGGCGGTGCGTTGGTAAGAACCGGCGAAGATGGGTAACGATCCGCTGGCGGCCGCGGGATAGTCGGTACCAAACCTGATACCTGTAGCCTGAAACCTACAACCTAAAATTGGGAGGATGATGACGGAGATCGTCGCGGTCCACGGAAGGGAGATCCTGGACTCACGGGGGAACCCCACGGTCGAGGTCGAGTTGGCGACGGTGAGCGGCTTTGTCGGCCGTGCCTCGGTACCTTCGGGGGCATCGACCGGCGCGAACGAGGCCGTGGAGTTGCGTGACGGGGATGCGGGCCGCTACGGCGGCAAGGGTGTTTTGAACGCCGCCGACAACGTGGACACGGAGCTCGCGCAGGTCGTCATCGGGCTGGATGCTGCCGACCAGCGGACCCTCGACCTCGCCATGATCGAGGCCGACGGCACCCCGAACAAGGGCCGCCTCGGCGCGAACGCGATACTCGGTATCTCCATGGCGGCGGCGAAGGCCGCGGCAGAGGCCTCCGCGCTTCCGCTCTACCGCTACCTCGGCGGGGCGGGGGCGCACACCCTGCCGGTGCCGTGCGCGAACATCATGAACGGCTGGGCGCACGCGGCCAACAACGTGGACTTCCAGGAGTTCATGGTCGTCCCGCACGGCTTCGACCGCTTCGACGAGGCGCTCCGTTCGGTCGCGGAGATCTACCAGTCCCTCAAGAAGCTGCTTAATGAGAGGGGGCTCTCGGGGGGCATCGGGGACGAGGGCGGCTTCGCGCCGGACCTCGAGAGCAACGGGGCGGCGCTCGCGCTTATCGCCGAGGCCGTGGAGCGGAGCGGGTACGCTCTGGGGGATCAGATCGGTTTCGCGCTCGATCCTGCGGCTTCAGAGTTTTACAAGAACGGCGAGTACGATCTGGCCGGTGAGGGCCGCAAGCTCTCAAGCGGCGACATGGTCGACTACTACGCGAACCTCTGCGACGAGTACCCGATCATCAGCATCGAGGACGGGCTCGGCGAGGACGACTGGCAGGGCTGGTCCGCCCTTACGGAGAGGCTCGGGAGCAGGGTTCAACTCGTGGGCGACGACCTCTTCGTGACGAACAAGGAGATTCTGGGCCGGGGCATCAGGGAAGGGGTCGGCAACTCCATCCTGGTGAAGGTCAACCAGATAGGCACCCTCACCGAGACGTTCGAGACGATGGAGCTAGCCCACAAATCCGGGTACACGACGATGGTAAGCCACCGCAGCGGGGAGACCGAGGACGCGACGATATCTGACCTCGCCGTGGCGGTAAACGCCGGGCAGATCAAGACCGGCGCCCCCGCCCGCACGGATCGCGTGGCCAAGTACAACCAGCTCTTGCGCATCGAGGAGGCTTTGGGCGACTCCGGCGTCTACCCCGGCCGCGCGGCCTTCAACCCGAGGGCGATGGGCTAGGATGGCGGTCCGCCGGACAAAGATCGTCGCCACCTTGGGGCCCGCTACCTCCTCTGAGGAGAACATAACGGCGCTCGTGCGGGCCGGGGTGGACGTCACGAGGTTCAACTTCAGCCACGGCGACCAGAACATGCACCTCCGGAACGCGAAGATCGTCAGGGAGACGGCCCACGAGTTCGGACGCAACGTCGCCATCCTGCAGGACATCCAGGGCCCGAAGATAAGGACCGGCGAGGTTGAGGGCGGCACGGAGCTCGTCGCCGGCAACAGGGTGACCATCGCCTCCGGCGACTTCTTGGGCGACGCGAGCCGCCTGTCGACCTCGTATGAGGCTCTAGCCGAGGACGTGCGTCCCGGTCACCGGCTGCTCATAGACGACGGGCTCATAGGCTTGCGGGTCGAGAGCATAGAGGGTAGCGACGTTGTCTGCGAGGTCTTAGAAGGCGGTCCCGTATCCTCGCACAAGGGGCTCAACTTCCCCGACTCGAACCTCTCCATAAAGGGGCTCACGGCCAAGGACGTCGAGGATTTGCGGTTCGGGATAGAGCAGATACAGCCGGACTGGGTGGCGGTCTCGTTCGTGAGGACCGGGGACGAGGTGCGGGAGGTCAAGAGGCGGATAGAGGAGTTCGGCGGGAACGCGCCGGTGATCTCCAAGATAGAGAAGCACGAGGCCATCGAGAACATCGAGGACATCATGAACGCCTCCGACGGGATAATGGTGG
>CADCUT010000236.1 GCA_902805975.1 uncultured Rubrobacteraceae bacterium
TCGAGCATGGGGACCGAGATCTCACCGGTAAAGGCGCCGGAGTCCTCATAGTAGAAGTTCTGGGCGCCGGCTATGACGGACGAGTCCTCTGCCATCCTGCCAACTTCGTGCAGGCAGGTAAACGGCACGAAGACCGCGACGTCCACCCCTTCCGCGTCCGCGGCCCGCGGCAGCAGGGCCGCCGTGTAGTTCTGGGCCTCCGTCACGGTCTTGTTCATCTTCCAGTTCGCGGCCATCATCGGGCGTCGCGCCATGGGTTACGCTCCCCTCTCGTTGGTCCTATCTCTCGGGCAGTACGGCGACGCCGGGCAGCTCCTTGCCCTCAACGTACTCCAGCGAGGCCCCGCCGCCGGTGGAGATGTGGCTCATCTGGTCATCGAGGCCGAGCTTGTTGACGGCCGCCACCGAGTCGCCGCCGCCGATCACGCTCGTAGCGCCACCGCCGCTTGCCTGTGCGACGGCCCCGGCCACACCCTCCGTTCCCCTGGCGAAGGCGTCGATCTCGAAGACGCCCATCGGCCCGTTCCAGAAGATCGTCCGGGCGCCGGAGATCTTCCCCCGGAAATCCTCGACGCTCTCCGGCCCGATATCGAGCCCCATCTTGCCGGCCGGGATGGAGTCAACCGGAACGGTCTGCGTCTCGGCGCCCTCCTCCATCGCGTCCGCGACGACCACGTCCACGGGAAGGACGAGCCTCTCCCCCGCCTCGTCCATGAGGCGTTTCGCCTCCTCCAGGTAGTCGTCCTCGACGAGGGAGTCGCCGATCTCGTACCCCCTGGCCTTGAAGAACGTGAAGCACATGGCCCCGCCGATGAGCAGGGAGTCGGCCACGCCGAGCAGGCTCTCGATGACGCCGAGCTTGTCCGAGACCTTCGCCCCGCCGAGGATGGCGACGAAGGGCCGCCCCGGGTCGCTCAGGACGCCGTCGAGGTAGTCGATCTCCGCCTCCATCAGCAGCCCGGCCGCCGAAGGCAGCCTCTCGGCCACACCCACGGTCGTCGCGTGCGCCCTGTGGGCCGCGCCGAAGGCGTCGTTGACGTACAGGTCGAAGGGTTCGGCGAGCTCCCCCGCGAACCCGGCGTCGTTCTTCGTCTCGCCCGGGTAGAAGCGCGAGTTCTCAAGGAGCACCACGCCGCCGTCCAGCTCGTCCAGCGCGTTCCCGACCTCCGGGCCGGCCGCGGTGTCGAGCTTCGTTACCGGCCCGCCCAAAAGCTCCTCCAGCCTCTTTGCCACGGGGTCCATCGCGTACTTCGGGTCAGGCTCGCCCTTGGGGCGTCCGAGGTGTGAGATCAGGGCCGGCCTCGCCCCCTCGGAGAGCAGGTGTTGGATGGTAGGCAAGGCCCGCCGGATGCGCGTGTCGTCCGTGACCTCGCCGTCTTTGACCGGCACGTTGAAATCGACCCGGACCAGCACGCGCTTTCCCTGCGCCTCGAGGTCCTTCACGCTTTGCTTATTCAAGCACTCCTCCGATCGTTGGCCGGGGTCGCTTATGCCCCGGTCGCCTGCCCCACCTCGCGCAACGCCTCTGGCAAGATGCCGGCTACCGGCAAAGCCTCGGACCAGGCGCCTTCCGCTAGATCCTGGTTGAGCGTACCGCAGAGGGTCGTGTCTTTCTCAGGCCAATAGAACATAAAAGACTTGGAGGAGCCCGAGTGCCCCCAAACCTCGCCGTACCCGCGCATTCCAAGTTCGTCCAACATGAACCTGCGCACGCCCAATCCGTAGTAGACACCGCCCTCGCCCGTGGGCATCCAGGAGAGCATCTCCCGTCGCGTGCCGGGCTTTGCAAAGACACCGTTTTCGGCGAAAGCCCGGATAAACCGGTTGAGGTCCCCGCTCGTGGTGACCAGCCCGCCGCCGGCCCAATCCGCGGACAACGCCCGCACCGGGGTGTAGTCGAGGTCGCCCAGGTACACGTGAGAAGGCTCGTCGCCGACCGGTCCGGGCCGCCGTTCTTCGCGGAAAACCATGTAGGTGCCTTCCAAACCCAGGGGTTCCAGGAGCCGCTCCCGATAGATCTGGTGCAACCCCTTTCCAGTGACGTGCTCGACGATCAGGCCGAGCAGCAGGTAGCCGGTGTCGCTGTAGTGCCACCCACCGCCGGGCTCGAAAAGCGGCGGCGCTTGATCTTTGACGTAGGCGATAACTTCCGATGGTTGCCACAGCCTGTCCGGGGCCTCTGCCAGCATCTGTTGGAACCCGGGGAGCCGGAAGTAGTTGGCGAGCCCGCTGGTGTGGTTGAGCAACTGGCGGGCGGTGATCTCTGCTCCCCGGTCTCTGCCATCGAGCACGTGAAGCCCGCCCACCAGCGCGCCAGGGAGATGCTGGCCGATCGCTTCGTCCAGACCGAACTCGCCCTCCTCCACGAGCATCATCACGGCCGAGGCGCAGAACATCTTGCCGACGCTGGCCGAGCGAAACTGGTCGCCGGGCGTCATCCCGGTACCCGTGCCCGGGTCGGACATCCCGCTCGCACCCTGCCAGAAAAAGTCGCTGCCCGGCGTCTCGACCAGCAGCACGCCGCCACGGACCGAGTCATCCCCCGCCACGGTTCGGTCCAGCAGTCCTTGTAGCCTCCGAGCGAGACTCGAGTTCGACGCCATTGGTTCACGAGCGCGCGGAGGTTCCACACTCACCCCCGCGCGCTCGGGGCACCAGTTCTAAAGCTTCTCGCCCATGAACTGCACGAGGTCGACGGTGCGGTTGGAGTAGCCCCACTCGTTGTCGTACCAGCCGAGGACCTTGACGGTGCGGCCGTTGGACATGGTGAGGGGGGAGTCGAAGACGCAGGAGGCCGGGTTGCCGACGATGTCGCTGGAGACCAGCGGGGCCTCGGAGTACTCGAGGACGCCGGAGAGTTCGCCTTCGGCGGCCGCCTTGAAGGCGGCGTTCACGTCGTCGGCGCTCGCCTCGTTGGAGATCTGGGCTACGAAGTCCGTTATGGAGCCGTCCGGCACGGGGACGCGCATCGCCATGCCGTCGACCTTGCCCTTGAGGTCAGGGTAGATCTCACCGGCCGTCCGCGCAGCACCCGTGGAGGTCGGCACGATGTTCATCGGCGCCGAGCGGGCCCGCCGCGGGTCCTTGTGGGCCGCGTCCAGCAGGCTCTGGTCGTTGGTAAAGGCGTGGACGGTGGTCATGTAGCCGGTGTCGATGCCGAAGTTGTCCTGCAGCACCTTCACGAGCGGGATGATGCAGTTGGTCGTGCACGAGGCGTTTGAGACGACCTGGTGGCTCTCGGGGTCGTAGTCCTCGTGGTTTACCTTGAAGACGAAGGTGGCGTCAACGCCCTTGGCAGGCGCCGAGATCACTACCTTCTTCGCGCCGCCGTCGAGGTGCTTGGCAGCGCCGTCGCGGCTGGTGAACACGCCGGTGGACTCGACGACGATGTCGGCGCCCACGTCGCCCCAGGGGATCTGGGCCGGGTCGCGCTCGGCGAAGGTCTTTATCTCGCGGTCGCCCACGCGCAGGATGTTCCCGTCCAGGCTTACGTCGTCGGGCCAGATGCCGTGTACAGTGTCGCGCTTGAAAAGAAGCGCCAGGGACTCCATGGGCATGAGGTCGTTTATCGCCACGATCTCGATCTCGTCGTCGCTGCGCTCGATGGCCGCCTTGGCGGTCAGCATCCCGATCCGGCCGAAGCCGTTGATACCAACTCGAACTGCCAAAACCCTCTCCTCTCGTCGTTTTCGGGCTCTCCCTATTGTTACCGAATTGGCGGATGTTTAACAGTGCCGGCCACACGTACCGCCCTATGCTGATCGAGTACGCCCTTTTCCTCCCGGTTTCTCCACGTTCCCGCCGGGCCGTTCTAGGGGTTCAAGGCTCCGGTGCCGCGGGTCGCCTTGTTCCGCCCGAGATCCACCAAGCGCCGCAGCCGGTGGTTGGCGGCGCTCCTCGAGAGGCCCCCGAGCGAGGCGAGCTCGGTCAGGGAGGCGTCCGGGTGTTCGAGCCTGAGCTCCAGCATCTCGCGCAGGGCGTCCGGGAGGGCGGCCGGGTCGAGCTTTTCGAGGATCCTCTGCTGGCGGGCCGCGGCGGTGGCGGTGCGGCCCGCGTTGGCGGCGTCGAAGTTGGTGACGCGGTTGGCGTTCGCCTTTACCTCGCCGAGCACGGCCCTGGCCTCGTACTCTAGGACGGCCTCATTCAAGCCCATCTGGGCGAGCAGGGAGGTGACCCCGTCGGCGCTCTTGGTGTAGGCGACCCACCGGCCCCGCCTTCGGGCGACCTTGAGCGGGACGCGCGAGAAGGCGGCGACCCGCCGGACAAAGTCCTCGTCCCGATGCACGACCTCCAGGTGGTAGCCGCCCCTGCTGCCCGGCCGCGTGACGGAGCCCGCGCCCTGGAACGCGCCCCTGAGGTAGGCCGCCCGGTCCGCCGCGGAGCGCGTACCGCGGACGAACCTAAGCTCCTGGGCGGCCTGTATGGCGCCGTTGCCCTCGGTCCGCACGGCGTACCTGGTCCGCCCGAAGCGGTCCGGCTCCGTCGGGTAGAGCTTTGGCTCGAGCCGGAACTCGGAGCGCCACAGCCGCACGGCCGAGCGGGCGACGGCGGCGCTCGGGGTTCGGAGCGTGACGCCGTTCTCGTCCCAGGCGCCCGCGGCGTCCATCAGGCCGGCGAGCTCCGGCCGCGTCCGGCGCTCCGGCCCCATCCCGAGGCCGGCGGCCAGTTGCCGGCGCACCTCAGAGGCGAACGAGGGCAGCCCCGCACACCTCCTCCGCCAGGCGTTCGGGGTCGTGGCGGACCCCCTCCCGGTCGTCGCGGGAGAGCACGTCCGCGGCCCGGACCCGCAGGCCCATGCCCCGCAGCGCCTCTTCGTCGGCCGTAACCGGCGCGGCCTCCTCGGCCTCGTAGCGGGCCAGGACGCCGGGCGACAGCGTCCCGCTGTGGACCAGCACGTCCGTGACGACCGGGCCGAGGTGCTCGGAGATCGCCCTGACGTGGTCGGAGACGGCGAACCCGCCCGTCTCGCCCGGCTGGGTCATCACGTTCGAGACGTAGACCACGGGGCCATCGAAGCGGGACAGGGCCTCTCTCACCCCGCCGCCGAGAAGGGCTGGGATGGTGCTCGTGAAGAGGCTCCCCGGCCCGAGGACGACCACGTCCGCCTCTTCTATGGCCCCGATCACACCCGGCGGCGCCGGCACTCCCTCGGGCTCGACGGCGACCCGCGAGACCCTCTTGCCGACGTCGTGCACCACCGACTCGCCGCGGGAGACCGTCCCGTCCTCGTAGCGCACGACGAGGGTCAGGCTCCTCTCGGCCGCCGGGTAGACGTGGCCCTTGACGCGCAGGAACCTGGCGGCCTGCTCGACACCCTCGCAGAAGCCGCCGGCCATGTCCGCGAGCGCCGCGATGATGATGTTCCCGACGCTGTGGTCGTTCAGATCCCCCGGCGCCTCGAAGCGGTAGTTGAAGACCTCGGCAAGCCTCTTGCGGCCCGCGAGCGCGACCAGGCAGTTCCTCACGTCGCCCGGCGGGGCGACGCCGAGCTCCTGGCGGAGCCTGCCGCTCGAGCCGCCGTCGTCGGCCACCGTCACGACCGCCGTCAGGTCCCGCACCCGGTCGCGCAGGCCGCTCAGGAGGACCGGCAGACCGGTCCCCCCGCCGAACGCCACGACCCGGAGATCCTCGACCCTATCCATCGGCGGCCAGTATACCCGCTGCCCGGGCGCCGCCCCGAGGTCCGTCCCTCCTCAACCGGGGTTCCGTATAAAAGTCCGTAGGATCAGCGCGAGAGAGGTCAGCACGAGGCCCGCCACGAACAGCCCCGAGTAAAGCATCACCTGGAACGGACCACCACCCATGTTGTCGTAGGGATACGGGCCGCTGATGATCCAGACGTAGCGCTCGTAGCTTCCGTGGATCCACCACCACAGCAGGATGGGGCTCGCCAGGAGAATCATCCCGAGCCCCAGCAACAGGGAAGAGATCAGGTCACCGAGCACCCGCCGCAACGGTCTACCCCGATATCCTCTCTCGGCCGTGAGATCCGGAGAAGTCGAGGATCGGGCCTTTCGGCACGATGCGCGTCGGGTTGATGGACTCGTGACTGCGGTAGTAGTGCTTCTTTATGTGCTCCATGTTGACCGTCTCGGCGACGCCGGGGTACTGATACAGGTCCCTGACGTAGCCCCACAGGTTCGGGTAGTCCACGATGCGGCGGAGGTTGCACTTGAAGTGGCCGTGGTAGACCGCGTCGAAGCGTACCAGGGTCGGGAACATGCACCAGTCGGCCTCCGTGACCCGGTCGCCGCAGAGGTAGCGGCGCGAGCCAAGGACATTCTCCCAGTGGTCCAGGGCCTCGAAGAGGTCCGTCACGGCCTCCTCATAGGCCTCCTGCGTGGTCGCGAAGCCTGAGCGGTAGACGCCGTTGTTGATCGGCTCGTAGATGGCGTCGATGGTCGCGTCGATAGGCTCGCGCAGGTCCTCCGGCGCGAACTCCGCGCCCGCCGTGGAGATCCCGCCGAACTCCTCATCGAGCATGCGGATGATCTCGCGCGACTCGTTGTTGACGATCGTCTCCCGCTCTTTATCCCACAGGACCGGCGTCGTCACGCGGCCCGTGTACCCCGGGTCGGCCCTGGCGTAGACCTCGCGCAGAAAGCGGGTGCCGTTGACCTCGTCCGGGATGACGCCGGGTTCGTCGTAGAAGGCCCAGCCGTCGTCGCCCATAAACGAGCCGACCGCCGAGAGTCCTATGGCGTCTTCGAGGCCCTTGAGCCGTCGCATGATGGCGGTCCGGTGGGCCCAGGGACAGGCCCACGCGATATACAGGTGGTAGCGGCCGGCCTCCGCCGGGAAATCCGTGCCACCGTCGGAGGAGATCCAACCGCGAAAGCTCGTCGTCGACCGCATAAAACGGCCGTTCTCCCGCGGTATGTCGCCTTCGGTCTTCCACGCTCCATCGACCATCATGCCGGACATGCGGCCTCCTTGTTTAAGGTTTGGGGCTACGGGCATCAGGTTACAGGTTCTGCGCGGGACGAGACGTGACCAAGCTCGCCCATGTCTAGCCGCACAGGCGGGAGCAGGACGAGGGGTTCGAGCCGAACACCTGGCTCGTACGCCCCAATATCTGAAGCCTGATACCTGAAACCTGAAGCCTAAAGATCCATGTCCCGGTGACGGACGAAGAGGTCTACGCCGGTGATCTCCCCCCCGAGCCGCCGGGCGAGCTCCTCGACGATGGCGACGGAGCGGTGGCGGCCGCCGGTGCAGCCGATGCCTAAAGTGAAGTAGGTCTTGCCCTCGGCGTCGTAGCGCGGGATCAGGAAGGAGAGCAGGTCGCACGCCTTCTCAAGGAACCTCTGGCAGTCCTCGGAGCCCAGGACCGCGTCCCTGACCGGCGCATCGTGGCCGGTGAGCGGACGGAGGTCCGGGTCGTAGTGGGGGTTCGGGAGAAAGCGGACGTCGAGCAGGGTGTCGACGTCGAGGGGGGTACCGTGCTTGAAGCCGAAGGAGATCAGGGACAAGGTCAGCCTACTCGAGAACGACTCGGCGAGCTTCTTGAAGCGCAGCCTCGCGTCGAGCGCGGAGTAGCCGGAGGTGTCGACGATCAGGTCGGCCATCTCCCTCAAGGTCGAGAGGTCCTGCCGCTCGCTCCTGATAGCCTCGAGCACGTCCCCGTTGCGCGCGGCGGGGTGGGGCCTGCGGCTCTCCTTGTAGCGCCGCACGAGGCTGGGGTCGTCTGATTCGATGAACAGGATCCTGTGGTCCCACCCCTTCTCCCTCTCGACGGCCTCCAGGCTCCGCTCCAGCTCCTCGCCGAAGTACCGCCGTCCCCGCGTGTCCATCACCGCGACGACGCCGTCGGACCCGCCCTCGCCCTCGCCCGTTGCCTCCATCACAGCCGGCACCATGCGCGGCGGCAGGTTGTCAACGCAGTAATAGCCCGCGTCCTCGAAGGCCTGCAGGGCGTTCGACTTGCCCGCCCCCGAGAGCCCGGTGATGATGACGATCTGGCGCCTGCCGGCGGCCCCCTCGGCCGTCGGCGCCTCCCCGCTCAAACCCGCCCGACCAAAGGGGAAAACAACATCTCGAAGATGCACACTAGCACCGCGGACCCGACCCTGCAACGGAAGTCCGTATATTTAACGAGGAGATTACAGGCGTCGGGTATCAGCCGTCAGGTATCAGCCGTCAGGTATCAGCCGTCAGGTTATGGGTGCGGCGTGACTTCTAGCCGTTCTCGCCCACACGAGCAGCAGACACCCCCGGGCCGCGCGCCCATCGCGACGTCGGATGTAGGGTGGATCGACGGGACGCCACAAGCGCCGCGAAGGCATTGAGGAGAACGGAAGAGGCCTGGCTCGCCGACCTCCGCCATCGCCATGCGGCCACCCGCATTCCTATGCACCGCCACGACATGCGGTGGTCAACCCAAAACGCCGCGAGGCTGGATCGCACACGTCTCGGCCTTCCGAATACCGCGTATCCCGGATCCTGCATACCGGCTTCGGGGAATCGGCCTCACCCGAAGGTGGGTGAATAGCAGAGTTCATCAGTTACGCTGCGGTCTACTTGCGGGCGCCCGGCACCAGCGCGAGGATCCCCACGCCCCGGGCGAGCTCTTCGGGACCGGCGCCCACGTAGCTGAGGCGGAGGAAGGGGCCGGTCGGCTCGGCCGGGAACCAGTGCCTCCCCGGGCTCACCACCGCCCCCGCCCTCCCCGCCTCGGCCGCCACGAGGGCATCGTCGGTCCCCTCGGGCAGCCCCACCCACAGGTGCAGGCCGCCCCCGGGCACGGCCGGGATGCTCACCCCCGGCAGCCGCTCGCGGACGGCGGACACGAGCGCGTCGCGTCGGACCCGAAGCTCCTTGCGCAAGCGCCGGCGGTGCTTCTCCCACCCCGGCGAGGATAGGACGTCCAACGCCGCCTCCTGCAACGGGCCCGCGACGAAGAGGTCGTTTACCAGGCGGGCGGCCTTTAGCCGCGCGCCCGCCGGCCCCCTGGCGCACAGGGCCGCGACCCTCATGCCCGGCGCGAGGGTCTTCGTCAGGGACCTAACGTGGACGACGTGCCCGTCCGGGTCACCGCTCGCCAGCGTCGGGGGCGGCTCGCCCTCCAGCGCGAAGTCGCGTGCCCAATCGTCCTCGATCACGAACGCCCCCGCGCCCCTGGCCGCCCCCAACACGACCTCGCGGCGGTCCGGTGCAAGCACCGCCCCGTGCGGGTTGGCGTACAGGGGCTGGCAGTAGAACAGCCGCGAGCCCGTGGAGGCGAACGCCTCCTCCAACAGCTCCGGGCGCACCCCGCCCGCGTCCGTGGGAACCGGCACCGGCACCAGCCCCGCCGCCCGCGCGGCCGCGAGCGCGCCCACGTAGGTAGGCGACTCGAACAGGACCGGGGAGCCCGGCGCGGCCAGCGCCCGGAACGCCGCCGAGAGCGCCGCCTGCCCGCCCGGGGCCACGACGGCGTCGTGCGCCCCGAAGCCGCCCCCAGCCTCCCTGGCGAACCACGCCCTGAGCTGCTCCGAGCCCTCGATCGGCGCCCTGCCCCACGCGCCCGGGCGCCGCGCCGCCCGCCCCATGGCCGCCGAGAGCGTGCCCAACGGCTGGAGGTCTTCGGAGAGGTAACCGCTCGTGAGCGGCACCGCCCCTGCCCTCGGCACCGCCAAGAGCTCGCCTAGCCCATCGGCCGAGACCGTCCTCTCCCCCAACGCCACGCTCTGCCACCCGTAGTCCGGCGGGGACGCGCCCGGGGCGGCAACGTCGCGCGCCGCGACGAAGCTGCCCCGCCCAGGCCGCGCCTCCACGAGGCCCTCGGCAACGAGCCGCTGCACCGCCCGCTGCACCGTCACGGGTCCCGCCCGGTGGCGCGCCATGAGCTCCCGCACCGAGGGCAACCTCTCCCCGGGCGAGCCAGCCTCCGCCGCCGCCCTGAGGTCTTCCGCCACGCGCGTTATCGTGTTATCGTTGTTCATGAATACTAAGAGTAACGTTATCGAAGCGGCGTCGAAAACGCAAGCCCCGCGGACGAGGGGCCTCCTGTTCGGGTTCTTGGGGGTACTGGCCTTCAGCTTCACGGTCCCCCTGACCCGCGTGGCGGTGGCGGAACTGGACCCTGCGTTCGTTGGGCTCGGGCGGGCGTTGGTGGCGGCGGCGCTGGCCGCGGCCCTGCTCCTCGTCACGCGGCGGGGGCTCCCGGAGCGGCGGCACTGGGGTCGGCTGGTGGTGGTGGGCTCGGGGGTGATCGTGGGTTTCCCGCTGTTCACGTCGCTGGCCTTGAGGGAGCTCCCGTCGGCGGAGGGGGCGGTGATCGTGGGCCTGCTTCCGGCGGCGACGGCGGTGATGGCCGTGTTGCGGGCCGGCGAGCGGCCCTCGCGGGCGTTCTGGGGGGCGTGCGCGTTCGGGCTCTTCGCGGTCCTCCTGTTCGCGGCCTCGCAGGGGGCGGGGCTGGTGCCGGATCGGGGACACCTGCTGGTGCTGCTCGCCGTGGTGTTGTGCTCCCTGGGGTACGCTGAGGGTGGGGCCCTGGCCCAGGAGATGGGCGGCTGGCGCGTGATCTCCTGGTCGCTCGTCATCTTCGCCCCGTTCCTCGCCCCCTTCGTGGCCTGGTCGGTCCTCGGGACCGGCGGGGTGGGCCTGGCCGGGGCCGGAGCAGCCGCGTGGGCGGGGTTCGCCTACGTGTCGGTGGTGAGCATGTTCCTGGGGTTTTTCGCCTGGTACAGGGGGCTCGCAGAGGGAGGCGTGGCGCGCATCGGGCAGGTCCAGCTCTCCCAGCCCGTCCTCACCCTCCTGTGGTCAGCCCTGCTGCTCGGGGAGCGCATCGGACCCCTGACTATCCTTTGCGCCCTGCTCGTCTTGGGCAGCGTCGCCGTCGGCCAGAGAACCAGGGTCGCAGGCGATGCCGGGGGCGGAAAGGCTGTCCCCGCGAAAACACCTCGGGAGGGATAGCGCGTGGCCGAACCTGGCTCCAGGGTCCCTTCTGTCGGCAAGGCGCGGAAGGCTGTCTCGTGATGGTTTGCACTATGACGGGTACGTGACACCCCGACCGCGAACTCAAGACGGTCAGGTAAAACCCGAAGCCTACCTGTGAACCCTCGCGTGGACCTCGCGGGCGACGCGGCCGGGGAGGCCGGGGACGGCTTCCAGTTCCCGGAGCGAGGCGTTTAGAAAGGCGTCCGGGGTGCCGAAGTGGTCGAGGATCTGCTTTCGGCGCGCGGGGCCTATGCCCGGCAGGTCATCTAGGACGGACTGGGTCATTGCCTTGCCGCGCACCTTGCGGTGGTAGGTGTTGGCGAAGCGGTGGGCCTCGTCGCGGACCCGCTGGAGCAGGTGCAGCTCAGGGGAGTTGCGTCTCAGCAGTACGGGCTGGGGGCGGCCCGGCTCGAAGACCTCCTCGTCCCTCTTGGCGAGGGAGCGCAGGGGTATGTCCGGCAGGTCCTCGCCGACGTTCATCTCGTCAAAGACGGGGACAACGGCCGAGAGCTGGCCCTTGCCGCCGTCGAGCACTATCAGGTCAGGCGCGGGCAGAAACTTCTCGTCTTCTTCTTTGAGCCGTTCGAGACGGCGTCTTATGACCTCGGACATGCTGGCGAAGTCGTCGGCGCCCTCGACGGTCTTTATCTTGAACCGGCGGTACTGGTCCTTGGCTGGCTTGCCGCCCTGGAAGACGACCATCGAGGCGACGGAGTTGGTGCCCATGGTGTTTGAGATGTCGTAGCACTCGATGCGCATCGGGAGCTTCGGGAGCGCCAGCTCCTCGCGCAGCGCATCCAGCGTCGAGGCGACCTGGTTGCGGCGGGCCTCGTCGAGCATCTTCTCGTGGGAGAGGCCCAGCTCGGCGTTTCTGACGGCGTTCTCGAGCACGCGCCGCTTGTCCCCGCGCCGGGGGCGGTGCACGTTCACCCTGGTGCCGCGCACCCCCGAGAGATGTTCCCGCAAGGGGGCGAGCGTCTCCTCATCCGCCTCGGACTGGACCAGGACCTCGCGGGGGACGGCGGCGTTGTCGTAGTACTGGGGTACGAACTTCAGGGCGACGCTCTCCGCGGGCTCCTCGCCGTAGTTGTCGAGGAGGAACGAGTCGCGGTTGACGACCTGGCCGTCGCGGACGGCGAAGACCTGCACGCAGGCCGAGCCGTTCTCGGTAAAGGCGCCGACGGCATCGAAAGAGTCCTCTGAAGTGATGGTGGCCTGCTGGCGGTCGCGGACGTGGTCGAGGGCGGCGAGTTCGTCGCGCAGCTTGGCGGCCCGCTCGAAGTCCATCTCGCGGGCGGCGGTCTTCATCGCCTCCCTTCGGGTTCGGATCAGGCCGTCCACCCGACCTTCGAGAAAGGAGACGACGTCGGCGATGATCCCGTCGTATTCCTCCTTGGTGACGGCCCCGATGCACGGCGCCGCAGACCGGCCGATGTGGTAGTTGAGGCAAGGCACCCCGCTTTTGCGCCCCGGCTCTGGCCCCCGGCACTTGCGGAATGGGAACGTTTTGTTCAGGACGTCGAGCGTCGAATGGACCGATCCCGCGCTCGGGAACGGCCCGAAGTAGCGGTGGCGCGAATCGTGGAGGGAGCGCGTGGCGAAGACCCGCGGGTACTCGTCCCCCATCGTCACCACGATGTAGGGGTAGCTCTTGTCGTCCTTGAGGGAGGCGTTGAAGCGCGGGCGGTGGCGCTTTATAAGGTTCGCCTCGAGGACGAGCGCCTCAGTCTCGGTGCGCGTGGCGATGAAATCTATCCGGGAGACCCGCTCGCGCAGCTCCGCTATCTTCGGGCGGCCGTCCCCGCCCTTGGTGAAGTAGTTGGCGACCCGGCTGCGGATGTTCTTCGCCTTGCCGACGTAGACGACCCTGTCCCCGTCGTCTTTAAAGATGTAGACGCCGGGAGAGGTCGGGAGGTGGGATCTGTCGGGGTAACCGTCGCGGGACATCGAGCGTATTATACCGCGCCCCCGCGGCGGCCCGGTCGGATCAGCGGGGCTTCTGGCGGGAGACGCGGGGTTGGATCGCAGAGCCCGGCGGGATCATCTCGTCCCCGCCGGCCCGCGCGTAGCCACCCGCGCCGCCGACCCAACCGGCAAGGCCCGCCGAGACGGCAGAGATCAAGACCGCGGCGACCCCCACGGCATCAGGGTCGGAGAAGACGAGCCCGGCGCCCGCGAGCACGGCGAGGCCCGCGCCGGCGAGGCCGAGCCTCCACCGCCGCGAGGCATCCATCCCCTTCGAGTAGAGCGCGATGAGGACGAGAACCGCCGCGGCCAGGGTAAGCGGCGGGAAAAGGTAGAAAGCCACGCCGCCGATTTCGGCGAAGGTCCCGCTCCTGAAGGCCTGGTCCCGCTCGGCGAAGCCGAGCGCGGCGGAGATCCAGACCAGCGAGAGGAAACCGGAGAGCCCGATAAGCGCCCCCACCCCCGCCCCGACCCTTCCCGCCACGCGGCGCGGGGAGCGGTAGGTGCGCGCCCCGAGGACCGCCGCGAAGACCATCCCGGGCACGAGCAGCACCGTCCCGAGGTACGCGAGCGTCGGCGGCGTGTAGTTGTAGACCGCCTCCCCGCCGAGAAACCGGAACGCCAGCGAGATAAAAAAGTTGGCCGTGAGGAAGGTCAGCATGGCCATATACAGCCACGTGACGCACCCGAAAGCCCGCCGGTAGCGGGGCTGGAGCCCCCCCTGCTCCGCCCGTCCGTTCTGGCTAGAGGACACTGGGCTCCGCGGTCTTTCCGGCGCCGAAGTGGTCCAAAAGCATCGGGGCGACGTCCGTGATCCTGCGCGGCGCCCTCTCGCCCTCGCCGAAGCCGCCCGCCAGCATGAACACGTTGGAGTCTTCGGCATGCAGGGACCCGTGGTCGCTGGCCTTGTGGTATCCCCCCGAGACCTCGCCGAACGTGTACCCCGGCTCCGCGGAGAGGATCAGGTCCCCGCACCGGGGCGCGTGCATGCAACCCCACAATCGTTCCAGCGCGTCGGGATAGTCCCCGTACCGTACCCCGCCGTCCGCCACCCCGAGATCCAGCGCCCGCGGGTCGCCGTCAAGCTCCCACGTGCGCCCGAAGGGGTCGGCGGGCCCGGCGCCGGGACGGAACCTCAGGAGCCCGCCGGAGCCCAGCGCGTGCCCCCACCCGTCCTCCGACCAGGCCGCCAGGTCCACGCCCCGGCGTCCGACGAGGCCCTCGGCCAGCGGGCCGCGCTCGATTCCGTCGCGCAGGTAGATGAGGGCCGACCTTCCGTTGGGGACCACGACCGCGTCGTCGTTGCGGCCGAAACGGGCCTTTATCCCGGAGGAGACCTTCAGGCCTAGCAGGCGACGAAGGTCCACGTGGCGGCGTCCCGGGAGCAGCGGCGCGTGGCCGTGGTCGGAGAGCGCGAGGACGGCGTAGTCCTCCAGCAACCGGTCCACGCCGCCGGCGGCGGCGAAGATCCTGCCGACGTAACCGTCTGCGGTCTTGAGCCACTCCCGTTGCGCCTCGAGGCCGTGGTGGTGGGCGATCGAGTCCCCCTTGAAGAAGTACACGAGGTTGAAGGGCGCGGACTTCTCCCTGACGAGCATCGCCCCGACCCTGGCGGCGTACTCGTCGTTGATGCCGGCCGAACGCCGGAGGCCGCCGCTCGCCTTGCGCCCGTTGAAACCGGTCTCCCGGCTGTAGAAGAGGTCGCCCATAAAGTACTCCTTCGGGCCCTCGACGGAGGCCCCGAGGTAGCGGCCGTTCTTGCGGTAGTTCTCGACGGATTTCATCCTGATGGGGTGCGTGTGGGGTCCGCGGCGGACGGGGAAGTTCACGCACGCGCCGTCGAAGCCCCTATCGTGGAGCGTCTCGAAGAGGGTGGCGGCATGGAGGTCGTCGCGGTTCATCCGCCAGACGTTGTTGTGGAAGACCTTTATGGGGCCGGTCGCCATCACCGTCTCTGTCATGGCGCCGTAGATGACCACCCGCCGCTCGCGCTCGTCGTACCAGGCGTGTCCGACGATGCCGCTCTTCGCCGGGGCCTCGCCGGTCGCTATGGCGGCCGTCGCCGCGGGCGTGATGCTCGGGAAGACGGAGACCGCATCCCAGAGAGCCTCGCCGCGGTCGGCCAGCGCCCCGAGGTTCGGGGTCTCGCCCTCCTCGATGGCCGCGCGCAGCACGTCGGGCCTGATACCGTCGAGCACGAGCAGCAGGACGGGTTTGGGTGTCTCGTCAAAAATCGCCAAAGCCCGCCTATTCTAACGCGAAGGGCGGGAAGGCCCGTGATCCCTCTCTCGGGCTCTAGGACTCCTCCGTATGCCCCCCGGCGGCCTCGGTGCGGCCCAGCCGGCTGTGGGAGCGGCTGTAGAGGAAGTAGAAGGCGACGCCGATAGCCATCCAGCCGAGGAACCGGACCCAGGTCCCGATGGTCAAGAAGCCCATGACGAAGAGGCAGAGGGCGGCCGCCGCGATCGGGACGGCGGGGACCAGCGGCGTCTTGAACGCCCGCGGCAGGTCCGGCTGGGTGCGCCTCAAGACCAGCACCCCAAGGGAGACCAGAACGAACGCGGCGAGCGTGCCGATGTTGACCAGCTCCCCGAGCGTCGTGAGCGGGAGGAAGAAGGCCAGGATCGAGGCGACGACGCCCGTGATGATCGTGATCCTGTACGGCGTGCGGAAGGTCGGGTGGACCCCCGCCAGCCACCGCGGGAGCAAGTTGTCCCGGCTCATGGCGAAGGCGACGCGGCTCTGGCCGAGGATCAGGATCATCACGACCACCGTGAGCCCGACGAGGATCGCCGCCGAGACGATCAGCTGCGCGGCCGGGAAGGGCGTGTTCTCGAGCGCCGTGGCCGCCGGCGCCGAGGTGGCGAGCTCCTTGTAGGGCCTGAGCCCGGTAAAGACCACGGACGCCAGGATGTAGAGGACCGTGCAGATCCCGAGCGAGGCGAAGATCCCGATGGGGATATCCCTCTGCGGGTTCCTGGCCTCCTCTGAGGTCGTCGCGACGATGTCGAAGCCGATGTAGGCGAAAAACACGAGCGCCGCCCCGGTAAAGATGCCGGTCACGCCGTAGATCGTGTCAATCCCCAGGATGCTCGGAAGCAGGTAGGCGTCGAGGGCGCTGCCGTAGGCCCCTCCCCCCGGCGCGGGCTCAGGGATAAAGGGCGTGAGGTTCGCCGCGTCGATAAACCAGACGCCGAAGCCTATGATAAAGAGCGTCACCAGGATCTTGATGGCCGTGATCACCTGGTTGAACTGCGAGCTGAGCTTGATCCCCAGCACCAGGATGACCGTCATCGCGACGATGACCGCGACCGCGACAAAGTCGTAACCGGTCCCCTCCGAGCTCGGAATGAGCGCACCCGGCACCGTTATCCCGAGAAACTCGAGAACGATGACGAAGTACCCGGACCAGCCCTTGGCGACCGTGGCAGCCCCCAGCGTGAACTCGAGGATCAGATCCCAGCCGATCAGCCACGCCACGAACTCGCCCAAAGCGGCGTAGGAGAACGTGTAGGCGCTCCCCGCGACCGGCACGGTGCTCGCGAACTCCGCGTAACACAGCGCCGCCAGCGCGCAGGCCAGCCCGGCGACGACGTAGGAGAGCGCGATCGCGGGCCCCGCGTACCCGGCAGCCGCCTCGCCGGTAAGGACGAAGAGCCCCGTGCCGATGATGACGCCTATGCCGAAGACCGTCAGATCGAGGGGACCAAGGGACTTGTTAAGCCTGAACTCCGGCTCTTCCGTATCCCTGATGGATTGCTCGATAGACTTGGTGCGCATGATCCCCACGGCGGCCCTCCTTTGAGCTTCTCCCATCACCCGCGTTCGCACGCTCCGCGCATTGTAAAGGGTTGCGAGACGGTACGCTTACCCGGATTAGGTACAACGGCCCCGAACGTGCCGGGCCCGGTGTTACTGGGCTGCTGGGGAGGCGCTGGCGTCCGGGGCGGCCTCGCCCCCGGCGGCTGGAGAGGCGCTCGAAGGATCTTCCGGCACCGGCTCCGGGGCCGGGGAGGCGCTGGAGGGCGCCTCTTCCTCAGGTGCCGGGGAGGCGCTGGATGGGGCCTCGTCCCCGCCGGGGATCAAGCCCCCGCCATCGGGCACGCCTCCGGGCACGCCTCCGGGCACGCCTCCAGGCACGCCTCCGGGCACGCCCCCACCCTGCCGGATGGAGTCTATGACGCCACCGCCACCGCCGTAGTCAACGTCCCCGCCGGAGAGCGTGGAACCCGCGCCGGAGTCGTCGAACCCGGCGACGTGTATGCCGGGGGCGGCGCCGTAGGGGCATTCGGCCCAGATGCCGCAAGAGAGGCTGTTGCCGATAAGCTTCTCCACGCCCCAGATCGCGACCAGGCAGATCACCAACGCCACGACGGCGGCGAGGAGGGCCTTCATGAGTATGGGGCGCCTCGCGGGCGTCGGCAGTTGCCTGAACCAGTCCACGGCAGCCCTCATGCGCCCCGCGAAGTTGTTGCGGAGGTCAGGGCGGCCGGGGGGGTTGGCCTGCTCCGTGGGAGCCTCCTGTGCCGGCGCTGCCGCCGGGCGTTCCGTCCTGCGCTCCTGGAGCCTCGTCGCGCCGCTTCGCACCCGGCCGGCGGCGTTCTCTATGTAGGCCTTCAGGACGGCGGAGCCGCCGGTGATGATCATGGCCGTCAGGGCAGCCCCGAGCAGCGTCCCCGCCACGCCGAAGCGGGACGTGATGAAGGCCGCCCCGGTGGAGGCGAGGCCGGCGGCCATGATCTGGTTGGTGTCTATCCCGGGGTTTGCGCTTCTGGTACTCATGGGGGAAGAATTTAGCAGCCGTCCCACGGGGTTTCAAAGACGATTTTCGGTGTACGTCCCTATCCTCCTCTGAGGCCCCGTAGCGCGGAGGCCCCGCGCCCGGTTAGAATCCCCCCGTTCTACGCAAGTGCGACGACATACGCGAGAGGATGGGGATGGCTGGCACAAACAACGGGAAGTTCTCCGAGTTATTCGCGGTTATAGAAGATTACGCCCGGCGGGAGTACCACTATCAGGACAAGGCGCTCCAGATCATAGCCGGCTCGTACGTGTTCATGTTCGAGAGCGAGGACATGCCAGACGCCCGTCCCGTGCTTGACGGCATCCTCGAGCAGTACGACTACGCCTTCACCACCATCGAGCGCGGCAACCTCGACCCCCTCATCGTGGACGCTATCGTGAGGGTCGCCCTCTACCGCGAGGAGTACATGGAATGGGGCATCAACCGCCTCGGCAAGGTTCTCGAGTCCCTCTTCCGCCGCTCCCGCACCGACGACACCTACGCCGACTACGTCGAGGACTCGGCGCTCGTCATCCGCGGCCTCGAAAGGATGATCACCGGCTCGGTCCTGGAAGACTTCGTCGACGCGGCGAACGGGCAGTAAGGCTTCAGGTTCTAGGTCTCAGGCTTCAGGTCGTGGTGGCGGTTGGGGCGTTCGCCTGACCATGCTCCCTTTAGCAGCGGGGCAAGCCGTAGCCCTGAACCTGTAGTTTTCGTCGGTGCCCCTCTCGTCCGGCCCAACGCGACCGGCTTCCACCGAAAAACCTGATGCCTGATGCCTCAGGAAGCCGCCATTACCTCCGGCATGAGGTCGCGGAGGAAGCGGCCGGTGTGGGAGCTCTCGGCGCGGGCGATATCCTCGGGGGTGCCGGTCGCCACGATCTCGCCGCCGCCGTCGCCGCCCTCTGGGCCGAGGTCGATGACGTGGTCGGCCGAGCGGATAACGTCGAGGTTGTGCTCGATGACGATGACGGTGTTCCCGGCATCGACGAGCCGGTGCAGGATGTGGAGCAGCTTCTCGACGTCCGCGAAGTGCAGGCCCGTCGTCGGCTCGTCGAGGATGTAGACGGTCTTGCCCGTCGCCCGCTTACCGAGCTCGCTCGCCAGCTTGACCCTCTGGGCCTCCCCGCCCGAGAGCGTGGTCGCCGGCTGGCCGAGCCGGACGTAGCCTAAGCCGACGTCGCGCAAGGTGTCCATGCGGCGGGCGATGGCGGGGACCGGGGCGAAGAAGCCGCAGGCCTCCTCGACGGTCATGTCGAGCACGTCTGAGATGGACTTGCCCTTGTAGGTGGCCCTAAGGGTCTCGTTATTGTAGCGACGGCCCTTGCAGACCTCGCACGGGACGTAGACGTCTGGGAGAAAGTGCATCTCTATGCGGATCTGGCCGTCTCCCCGGCACGCCTCGCACCTGCCGCCCTTCACGTTGAACGAGAACCGCCCGGGCTTGTAGCCCCTGATCTTGGCCTCCGCCGTCGAGGCGAAGAGCTGGCGGATGTGGTCGAAGACCTTGGTGTAGGTCGCCGGGTTCGAGCGCGGCGTCCTTCCGATGGGGCTCTGGTCTATGTCTATGACCTTGTCCACGTTCTCGATGCCCCGGAGTCCTGCGTGGCGGCCGGGCCGGTGCTTGCCCCGGCTCACGGCGTTGGCGAGGGCCTTGTACAGGATCTCGTTGACGAGCGTGCTCTTGCCGGACCCCGAGACACCGGTTATGCACGTGAAGACGCCGAGCGGGAACTCGACGTCCACGCCCTTCAGGTTGTGCTCGGTCGCGCCGAGGAGGCCTATGGCACCCGTCGGCTCGCGACGCTCCTCCGGGGGCTCTATCCTGCGGCGGCCGGAGAGGAAGTCGCCGGTGACGGAGCGCTCCTCGGCCTCAACGTCCTCGACGGAGCCCGCAGCGATGATCTCGCCGCCGTGAACCCCAGCCCCCGGCCCGACGTCCACCACGTAGTCGGCGGCCCGGATGGTCTCCTCGTCGTGTTCGACGACGAGAAGCGTGTTCCCAAGGTCCCTCAGCTTCTCAAGCGTCGTGAGCAGCCTCCGGTTGTCCCGCTGGTGCAGCCCGATCGAAGGCTCGTCGAGCACGTAGAGGACGCCAACGAGCCCGCTACCGACCTGCGAGGCCAGGCGTATCCGCTGCGCCTCGCCGCCGGAGAGGGTGCCCGCCGAGCGGGCGAGGGTCAGGTAACCGAGGCCGACGTCAACCAGGAAGCCGAGACGCTCCCGGATCTCCTTGACCACCCGCTCCCCGATGAGCCACTCGCGCGTCGTGAAATCCACCTCCTGGAAGAAGTCTTGGGCGTTCCAGACGGAGAGCTCGGTAAACTCCGAGATGCTTTTGTCCCCCACGGTGACGGCGAGTGCCTCGGGGCGCAGGCGGGCACCTTTGCACTTCGGGCAGGGGACGTGGCTCATAAACTCTTCGATCTTCTCGCGGCGGTACTCGGAGTCCGTCTCGGCGTACCGCCGCGTCAGGTTCTGGACCACCCCGTCGAACCGGGTCATGTACTGGCGACGGCGGTTGTAGCGGTTCTTGTAGGAGACGTAGATCCTCTCCCCGTCCGTCCCGTACAGGATGAGCTTCTTGTGCGCCTCGGGTAGGTCCCGCCACGGCACGTTCAGGTCGATGTCGTACTTCTCGGACAGGGCACCCAGCACGCTCCCGTGGTACTCCGTCTGCGTGTTGGCCCACGGCACGACCGCGCCCTCGTTGACGCTCAGGTCTTCGTTCGGCACCACGAGCGCGGGGTCTATCTCAAGCCGGCTCCCGAGCCCGTCGCACCGGTCGCAGGCCCCATGCGGGCTGTTGAACGAGAACGTCCTCGGCTGTATCTCCGCTATGGAGGCCCCGCAGTTCGTGCAGGTAAACGACTCCGAGAAGAGCATGGATTCCCCAGCTCCGCTACCGTCCGCCTCGACGGTCTCGATCTGAACCAGGCCCTCGGCGAGCTTCAGGGCGGTCTCGATGGAGTCGGTGAGGCGGCGCTCCATGCCCTCCCGGATCACGAGCCGGTCCACCACCACCTCGATGTCGTGCTTGTAGTTCTTGTCGAGACCTAAGTCCACCGGCAACTCGTGGGTCTCCCCGTCGACCCGCACCCTCGCGTAGCCCTGCTCGGCCAGATCCTTGAACATCTTCCCGTACTCGCCCTTGCGGCCCCGCACCACGGGTGCCAACACCATAAAGCGCGTCTTCTCCGGGAGGGTGAGCACCTTCTCGACCATCTGCTGCGGGCTCGAGGAGGCGACCGGGAAGCCGCAGACGTGGCAATGCGGACGTCCTGCGCGGGCGTAGAGGAGCCTGAGGTAGTCGTAGATCTCTGTGACCGTGGCTACCGTGGAGCGGGGGTTGTTGGACGTGGTCTTCTGGTCGATTGAGACCGCAGGTGAGAGGCCGTCTATGTGGTCCACGTCGGGCTTGTCCATCTGGCCGAGGAACTGCCGGGCGTAGGCGGAGAGGCTCTCGACGTAGCGGCGCTGGCCCTCGGCGTAGATGGTGTCGAAGGCTAGGGAGGACTTGCCGCTCCCTGAGAGGCCGGTCACGACGACCATCACGTCGCGGGGCAGGGAGACGGTTACGTCTTTCAGGTTGTGCTCGCGTGCTCCCCGCACGACGATCTGGTTATCCGCGATCGCCCATCACCCCTTCTCTTCAAGATGTTACCGGCAAGTATACGGCCCCCTCTAGGGAGGCCAAAGAACCAGATTACTCTTCGACAGATTCTAGCACCGGGCGGCGGCCCGAAAAGGTCCGAAGTCCCCCTCCCCGCCGCTTTCGGCTACCAGCTTTCGCACACCCGCCCCCGGCGTCCTCCGCCTCGACGCCGAGGGCGAAGCCGGAGCGCGCCAACGACCAACGTTTGCCATTGGCGCGGGTTGGCCTCACAATGATACTGGCCCGTTACACCGCGTTGCGAACGGAGTTGGCCGTGATCCTCAAAGACTTTTCCCGGGTGCTGCTGGAGGAACTGGGCGCCGACTGCCCGCTCCCCGGCGACCCATCCTGCACGGTCTCTGGCATCGCCGTGGACGAGTCGCTTAAAGGCTGGCTCGGCAGGGACGAGGCCGCGGTGACGGCGAGGCCGGTCCTCGACGAGGAATTTCTGCGGGAGGTCGCCGCGGGCGGCTCCCCGGCCGTCGTGTGGCGGTCCGAAGCGAAGGCGCCGCCGGAGGCCCTGGAGCGGGCGTCGGCCCTCGGGCTGGCCCTCTTCGAGCTCGCGCCCGACGTCCCGCTGCGGCGGTTGGGCGCTCTCTTCGGGGGCGGCGACAGGCTCCTGCTCCTCTCCCACGGCGCCGGCAGAGCGTTGCTCGAGGGCGCGGGGGGCGAGTCCTCCGTCGCCGAGACCGCCGCCCGCGTCTCCGGGCTCCTCGGCCGCTCCGTGGTCATAGAAGACAGGGTGGGGCGCCTGATCTCCTCGGCCCCGAACCCGGAGAGCGATGAGGTGAACCCGCTGCGGGACCTTCTGGAGGAACGCAGCCTGCGCGCCTCGCGCTCCTCCGGGGTCGATGAGACCAGGCGCGAGCGCCGGGACCGCTACGCGAGGCTGCCTGACGGCTACCTCTCCGTCCCCGTCGAGCGGTGGCGCGTCGAGGACCACGAGCTCTTCTGGACGCCCATCGGCACAGGAGCACCCGCCGGCTACCTCTGGGTAGACCTCGAAGGCGAGACGCTAAGACCCGAGGACGTCGTCCTCCTCTACTGGGCCAGGCGCGTCCTCGAGACGGAGCTCGGCAAGGACCGGGTGCGGCTTGAGACCGAGCTAGGCGTGCGGGGGGACTTCGTGGACGACCTGGTCAAGGGGCACTACGGCTCGGTGAACCTGCTGCTGCAGCGGGCGGGGTATCTCGGGGCCGACCTCGCCGCGGGCGCGCTCGTCCTGATCGTGGACATCGACGACTTCGCCCGCTACCTCGAACGCCGCCGTCCGAGGGAACCCGCGATCCAGGAGCTCAAACGCCGCCTGGCCGAGGCGGTGCGCATGCAGACCCGCCAACTCTTCTCGAACTTCCTCCTCGGGCCGCGCTCGGACAACGTAATAGTCTTTTTAGGCTCATCGGAGGACACCCCGCCCGAAGACCTTCCCGAGAAGGCGCAGCTTCTGGCCAAGGGCGTTCAGCGCTACGTCAAGGGCCTGCTGCCCGACCTGACCATCTCCGTCGGCATCGGCCGCCACAAGACGGACCCGGCCCTCCTCCCCGACGCCTACTCCGAGGCGGAGGTGGCCCTTGAGATCGGCCACCGCATCCAGGGCCCCTCGGCTGTCTCCACGTTCGAGGGCACCGGCACCTACAAGCTCCTCTTCCGCGTCCTCCAGGAGAACCCGGAAGAGCTCGAATCCTTCTACAACGAGACCCTCGAGCCCGTCGTCCGCTACGACTCTCGCTACAGCACCGAGCTTGTCCAGACCCTCGTCACCTACCTCGGCAACGACGCCTCGACCGTCCGCACCGCCTCAGACCTCTACGCCCACCGCCATACGATCCGCTACCGCCTCGACCGCGTCGGCGAGCTTACAGGCCTCGACGTAGACAAGAGCGAGGACCGCGAACGCCTCACCCTGGGCATAAAGGCGATGCAACTCCTCGGCCGCGTCCCCGAAAGACCGACCAGCTTCGCGGATCGCTAGGTTCGAGGTTTCAAGGCCCTAGGTTATAGGTTCTGGGCGGGCAGTGGGCGGGGCAGCAGTGAGAACGTAACACCGCCCGTCGCCCTTCCTAATGCCTCAAACCTCGAACCTCGTGCTCCCTTGTACATCCGTTGCATCAGGGACGCCGCGCCAACGTCCCATCTTTGTACACCCGGCCAAAGATCCTTGCGGGGGCGATACATAGACTATGTTCCGAGAGAACATACTACCGTTTCCCTAGGAGGCATTTTGCGACGGTTAACAATCTTCATGCTGACGACGATGATGCTCGTGCTGGCGGTACCGGCGCTGGCGTTCGCGCAGGACGCGCCCTCGACGGCGGAACTATCGCTCGCGATGGACACGATGTGGGTCATCATCGCGGCGGTGCTGGTGCTGTTCATGCAGGCCGGGTTCGCGATGCTCGAGGTCGGGTTCTCAAGCATGAAGAACGTCGGGAGCGTGGTGGCCAAGATCCTGGTCAACCTCGCCATAGCGGCCCTCCTGTTCTGGGCCGTCGGCTTCGCCATAACGTTCGGCACCGGTAACGCCATCTTCGGGACGCAAGGCTGGTTCCTCGCGGTGCCGGCCGGGCAGGTCAACGAGGTCTACGCGGGTCTCGCGTGGACGCAGGTCCCGCTCTCGGCCAAGTTCCTCTTCCAGGTCGCGTTCTGCGCCGTCTCTTTGGCCATCGTGTGGGGCACGATGCTTGAGCGGACCAAGTTCGCCGTCTACGTCATCTTCGCGGTCGTCTTTGCGGGCTTGCTCTACCCGCTGGTGGGGCACTGGATCTGGGGCGGCGGCTGGCTGACCGAGCTTGGCATGCAGGACTTCGCGGGCTCCACGGTCGTCCATCTCTCGGGCGCCATGGCGGCGCTCGCCGGAACCCTGCTCCTCGGGCCCAGGCTCGGCAAGTACGACGACGAGGGCCGTCCGGTCACCATCCCCGGTCACAACATGCCGCTCGCGGTTCTCGGCGTCCTGATCCTCTGGGTCGGCTGGTACGGTTTCAACCCGGGCTCCACAATGGCGGCAAGCACCCAGATCGCCGACATCGCCCTCACCACCACCCTGGCCGCGGCGGCCGGCGTGCTCGGCGCCATGACCATGAGTTACGTCTACCGCAGGAACATCGACGTCGGCATGGGCGGCAACGGCGCCATCGCCGCGCTCGTCGCCATCACCGCCCCCTGCGCCTTCGTGGCCCCCTGGGCCTCCATCGTGATCGGCTTTCTGGCGGGCGTCATCATGTACGCGACGCTGGTCTTCGTGGACAGGATCGGGGTCGACGACCCGCTCGGCGCGATCGCCGCGCACGGCATGGGCGGTATCTGGGGCACGCTCTCGTGCGGCCTCTTCACAACCCCGGCGCTGGCCGCGGTCGGCGAGCCCGGCCTCTTCTACGGCGGCGGCTTCTACCAGCTCGGCATCCAGGCTCTGGGCATCGTGGCCTGCGGCGGCTTCGTCTTCCTCGCCTCTCTCGCGGTCTTCGCCGCCCTCAAGGCGACCATCGGCATCAGGGTCAAGCCCGACCAGGAGCTCGACGGACTGGACATCCACGAGCACGGCGTCTTCGGCTACCCGGACCTCGTCGCCACGGACTACCAGAACGGCAACGGGAACGGCCGGTCCCGCGAGCCGGTGAGTGGTGCCAAGACGGAGGGCACCTTGTAGGGAGAAGGTTTCGGTACCGGCCGGGGAGCGGTTCCCGGCCGGTGCTTTTTCGCGCCCATCCCCTGTATGCTGGCGTGAGGAGCCAATCTAAAAAACACGGAGGGCAGCTTGGAGGCACCCATAACGCAGGCCACGGCGCATAACAACACCATCGTCGCCGTCTTCCCGGACCGCGTCGAGATCAAGAGCGGCTGGCAGTCCCAGAACGTCGAGTCTTTTAACCTCAGGGAGATCTCCGCCGCCACGAGGGGCTTCGTCAACGCCACGCTGAAGCTCGAAACCAACAAGGGCCGCGTGCTGGAGCTAACCCGCATGGCACCCCCGGACGCCCGTCGGGTGAGGAACGCCATAGAATCCCAGAAACGTCTCGCCGGCCTCTACGACTAGCCTCCCCTCACCCCGAACAGGCGACTAAACTGGAGCAAGCAACGTGCGTCACCAGCGCGACACCCGGCAGGATGGCGGCCACCAGCGCGAGCGTCGCGGCCGCGTCACGGCCCAGTTCGCGCCCCGGCGAGAACCCGCCGGACCTCGCGACCCACAACGCCAACCCCGCGACCAGGGATAGTGCGCTGACCCAGATCAGGCCCTCGTAACCCAACGCCCGGACACCTAAGGCCGGAACCCCGGGAAGCAGCCCGGCCCCGCCCGCCGAGACCCCCAGAGCTAACACGGCCACCGACGCCAGAAGGGCCGCGGCGCCGTCCCATCCCAGCCGTCCCCTCGGGCCGCGAAGGCGCAGCGCGGCGACGCCGGCGCCCAGGGCGACGGCCCCGACACAGATGAAGGCCCAGATCATCAAGGGCGCGACCGGCAGGTACTGGCGCGACCCGGGCAGGAACGCCGCCGCGAGTGCCACTACGAACACCACCGCCGCCGAAGCCTCGGCGACGGCCAGCACCGGCAGCAGACGGCTGCGGTCCTCCGTGAACAGGCTGCCAACCCAGGCCGCCCCGAGCGCGGCCGGAACCGCGCCCGCCACCAGCGCGAGCGGGACGATCACCCCAGACGGCACGACGAGCCCCATCGTCAATACCGGGACCCCAACCGCGAGCCCGAGCACCGACGCAACCGCCACCGCGGCCACGAACCGAACAACAGAGACCACGCCAGAACCCCCACCGCGCCTACACCTCATACCTACACTTACACCGTACATTTACAATGTAAGTATAATAAAGATCCTGTAAGCTGTCAACAGAGACGCGGGAGGTTGTCGGTTGGTGGAGTCGAAGAGGCGGCCGTTGAGCAGGCGGCGGGTTCTGGAGGCGGCGGTGAAGTTCGCCGACCGGGAGGGGCTCGACGCTCTGAGCATGAGGAAGCTCGGGGCGCAGCTCGGGGTGGAGGCGATGTCGCTCTACAACCACGTCCCGAACAAGGACGCCCTGCTCGACGGGATGGTGGAGGTCTTGTTGGGGGAGTTGGAGGTCCCGTCCGAGGATGCGGGATGGGAGGAGCGCATCAAGGAGGCGTACCGGGGGTTCCGGCGTCTCGCGCGCCGGCATCCCAACATCTTTCCGTTGCTGGTCGTCCGGCCGCCGGACACGATGGACGGGGTCTGGCTCGTGGAGGAGTTCATGAAGACCATGCGGGGGGCCGGTTTCGATCCGGCGATCTCGTTGTACGCGTTCAGGACGTTCTCCGGCTACGCGATGGGATACGCGATGGCCGAGATACGGGGCTTCGCCATGGAGCCGGGCGGTGGCCGGGACGGCGCGGCGACCCTGCCGGCCGAGCAGTTCCCCCACATCTCAGGTCTCGGGGACACGCTCGATGAAGTAGACCGCGACGCCGAGTTCGAGTTCGGGCTCGACCTCATCCTGGCCGGGCTGCGGGAGAAGCTCTGATCCCCTACCCCCCACAACAACCTCTCTATCGGTGTGAGAAGTTGAGGTGAGGCGTCTACTCGACCGGCGGCCCGGGCTGTTCTGCCTGGCAGTGGTAACCACACTGTTCATCCTGACGGCGGTGAGCAGGTTCTCCTTCCCCCGAACGCCCGTCAGGAACATCGAGCGGCTGCCGCAGAGGGCCTTCGAGCCGCCGGCCGGCCTCGACCGCGTCGTCTCCGACCTGAGGAGCCCCGAGGTGCTGTTCTGGGGGCTCGCGATACTCCTGACCCTCGTCCTCTTGCGCTGGACGGGCCTGTGGCGCGAGGCGGGGTTCAACCGGCCGATCACGAAGAACCTCAGGTTGGTGTGGTTCCCGCTCTTCGTCGGTATCCTCACGCTCTCGGGGGGCGCGTTCGTGTCCGGCTTCGACGCCCTCGCGTCCGCGTTCCTAGTGGTGCTCATCGCGGTCTTCGCCGAGGAGCTCGTGTTCCGCGGCCTGCTTTGGCGGGTGCTCGCGCCCGGGGGGCCCGTGGGGGCCATGATCCTGACCTCCCTCCTCGCCGGCGCCCTGGCGCTCGGCAGGACCGCCACCGACGGCCCCTGGCCCGAGGCCGTGCGCATCACCGCCATGACCGTCTGCGGCGGTTTCACCTACGCCGCCCTCCGCTGGCGAACCGGCTCCCTCCTGCCCGTCATCTTCGTCCACGCCGCCTTCGCCTTCGCCGTGGACATCTCCACCCTCGGAACCGTAACCTACCGCATAACGATGCTCCTCAGCACTTTAGGCTTCGTCTTCTACGGCCTCTTTCTCCTCCGCAACCGGCAAGTACGGGCCGACGGCGGATTGACGGGGCCAAAACCGGCGCGCGTACGGTAGGCCGCGCCCGCGATCTGTTCCACGGCCCCTGGGAGGAGATCGCCCCGGAGCGACCGTCGTTCTAAAGCGGTCCATCATCAGCCGCCCCGCCGGTTGTCTTAGGAGAGGACCTCCTGTAGCTGACGCTCGAGGTCCTTGACCTCGTCGCGGAGCTTGGCGGCGTACTCGAACTTGAGCTCCTCGGCGGCCTCTAACATCTCGGCCTCGAGGTCGGCGATGAGGGTGCGGAGCTCGTCGGGGTCGCGGGGTGCCTCGCGTCCGCTGCGCTTGTTCGCCTTGTAGAGACCCTTCGCCTCGGCGGCGACGAGGATGTCCGAGACGCCCTTGGAGATCGTGCGCGGCACGATACCGTGGCGCTCGTTGTAGGCGGCCTGGATCTCGCGCCGCCGGTCCGTCTCGCCGAGCGCGACCCGCATCGAGTCGGTCTCCCGGTCCGCGTACATGATCACGCGCCCCTTGACGTTCCTGGCCGCCCGCCCGATGGTCTGGATGAGCGCCCGCTCCCCGCGCAGGAAGCCCTCCTTGTCCGCGTCGAGGATCGCCACGAGCGTGACCTCGGGCAAATCCAACCCCTCCCTGAGGAGGTTGATGCCCACGAGGACGTCGAACTCGCCCGTGCGGAGACCCCTTATGATCTGGATGCGGTCGAGCGTCTCGATGTTGGCGTGCATGTAGCGCGCCTTGACGTTGTGCTCGAGCAGGTAGTCCGTCAGGTCCTCGGCCATCTTTATGGTGAGCGTGGTGATCAGGACGCGCTCGCCGTGCTCGACGCGCACCGCGACCTCGTTGAGGAGGTCGTCGATCTGGTTCTTCGTCGGCCGGACCTCCACCTCCGGGTCCACGAGGCCGGTCGGGCGGATGATCTGCTCCACTATCTGCCCCGAGTTCTCCAACTCGTACGGCCCCGGCGTGGCGGAGACAAAGACCATCTGCTCGGTCTTGAGCAGGAACTCCTCGAAGGTGAGCGGCCTGTTGTCCAGCGCTGACGGCAGGCGGAAGCCGAAATCAACGAGCGTCGTCTTGCGGCTCCGGTCGCCCTTGAACATGCCCCGGATCTGGGGCAGCGTGATGTGCGACTCGTCCACGAAAGTGACGTAGTCGTCGGGGAAGTAGTCGAGCAGGGTATATGGCGTCGACCCGGGTGGCCTTCCGTCCATGTGCCTGGAGTAGTTCTCGATCCCGCTCGTGAAGCCGAGCTCGCGCATCATCTCCAGGTCGTACTGGGTGCGCTGCTTGAGCCGGTACGCCTCGAGCACCTTTCCCTCGCCCTCGAGCTCGGCGACGCGCTCCTCGGCCTCGATCTCGATGTTCTTGATCGCCGTCGCCATCCTGTCCTCGCCCGTGACGAAGTGGGTCGCCGGGTACACCGTCATCACGTCGAGCTCGCGCAGGACCTCGCCGGTGAGGGGATCCGCCTCGATCATCCTCTCCACCTCGTCCCCGAAGAAGCTCACCCGGTAGATCGTGTCCTGGTAGGCAGGATGCACCTCCAGGGCATCGCCCCTGACACGGAAGGTGCCCCGGTTTAGCTGGAAGTCGTTGCGGGTGTACTGGATCTTGACGAGGTCCCGCAGAATGTGATCTACGTCGTAGAAGCCGCCCTTCTCCAGAAGCACCATCTTGTTCCGGTACTCCTCCGGGCTCCCGAGGCCGTAGATGGCCGACACGCTGGCGACGACGATGACGTCCCTACGCGTGAACAAACTGCTGGTCGTCGAGTGCCTGAGCCGGTCGATATCCTCGTTGATCTGGGCGTCCTTCTCGATAAAGGTGTCCGTGCGCGGGACGTAGGCCTCGGGCTGGTAGTAGTCGTAGTATGAGACGAAGTACTCGACGGCATTGTTCGGGAAAAAGTCGGCGAACTCGCTGGCGAGCTGGGCCGCGAGCGTCTTGTTGTGCGCGATGACGAGCGATGGCCGCCCGACCTTCTCGATGACCCGGGCCATGGTGTGCGTCTTGCCCGACCCCGTAACGCCGAGCAGCGTCTGCGCCTCGAGCCCCGCGTCCAAACCGGCGGAGAGCTTCTCTATGGCCTGCGGCTGGTCGCCGGTCGGCCGGTACTCGCTGTTTACCTCGAAATTCGTCCGGGTCTCGATGAGAAAGTCCTCCCTAGGAACGGCCTGACGGGTCGGAGAGGCCTCCTCTACCGGCCCACGCCCACCATGAGATTATACGGCAGGACCCGCGTTTTTCTCCCCGTTTTTGGGCTCGGGCCGGGACTTTCTACTGGCCGTCCCCGGCCGCCTTCTTGGCGTCCTGCCCTACCTGCTCGGCCTGCTTCTTCGCGTTCTTGGCGCCCTCTTCGACCCTCTGCTGGACCTGGCCTGCCCCCTCCTCCAGCTTCTTCTGGCCTTTCTGCACCTCTTCGTTGACCCGCTGCTTGCCCTTCTCTACTTGCTTGTTCACCTCGTCGCGCGCCCGGTCCTCGATCGCCTGCCCGCACGCCGCCGCGCCGGACAGCGGGACCAGGGCGACCATCAACAAAACCGCCAGTCTTCTTCTCATGACTCTCCTCTCAAAAGGCCCGTCCGTCACGCTGACGTTACCACCGGGCGCCGCCGGCGCAACGTTGCGCCCACGTCAGCCCGTGTTGCGGCGCAGGTCCTCCCCGTAGAGATCCTCGTACCTCTGGCGGGCCTCGAGGGAGCGCTCGACGTACTGCCTCGTCTCCTGGAAGGGGATGTCCTCCGATATGTCGAAGCCTTCGTCGGAGATCCAACCGTCCACCGTGCCCTCGCCGGAGTTGTACGCCGCGAGCATCAGCCGCTCGTTGCCCCCGTACCGCTCGTCGAGGTAGGCGAGGTACCAGGTGCCAAGCCTGATGTTGGTTCGCGGCTCCCTGAAGTCGCCCCCTATGCCGCTGCGCTGCTGGACGAACTCGGCCGTGTCGGGGATCATCTGCATGAGCCCGTAGGCCCCCTGGGAGGATTCGGCATCCGGCCTGAAGCGGCTCTCGGTGTGGATCACACCCGCCACGAACGCGGGCTCAAGCCCGTTCTCGCGGCTTGCCTGCCGGATGGTCTCCTCGTAGCGCAAGGGGTAGATGGCTTTCCGCACGGTCTCGGGCGCGCCGAGCGCGAAGGGAAGCGCGGCGAGACCCGCAAGTACGGCCAGCAACGCGAGCAGCCCGCGCCGGCGGCTCCTCGACCTGCCGTACCTACGTTCTTTTTTCGTCACCGCCTTCAGAGCTCTTCTCCCCCGATACCCTCGCCCAGAGTTCCCCGGCCTTCTCTTTGAGTCTATCCAGGTCTCCATCGTTTTCTACCACGACGTCAGCCCGGTTTGCCTTCTCCCCCGGCGGCAACTGCCGCACCTCTATCGCCCGGAGCGTGTCCCCGTCGACACCCCGCTCGGCGGCCCAGGCTCTCTGCCGCTCTGCCGGCACGATCACGGCCACGGTGTGGTCGAAGTCCTCACCCCGTCCCGCCTCGAACAGGAGCGGTATCTCGACCACGAACACCTCGCAGCAACAGAAGCTCATCAGCCTGTCCGTCTCGTCGTGAACGAGGGGATGGAGGATGCCCTCGAGCTCCGTGAGTTTCGCGGGGTCCCCGAAGACGACCCGTCCGAGCGCCTTGCGGTCCACCCCTTCTTCGCCGAGCACCTCCCCGCCGAAGCGCTCCGCGATCTCCTCGATAGCCTCCGTGTTCCACCGGAGCAGGTCGTGGACGATACCGTCCGCAGACGCCGTGTGCGCGCCGAGGTCGCCGAGCATCCGCACAAAGGTGCTCTTGCCGGATGCGAAAGGGCCGGTGACCGCGATGGTCACCGGCCCTTCCGTGTCTGGGCCCCTGTGTTGCGGGCGCCCGATTAGCGCTCTTCGAGGTCCAGGTCGGAGAGGGCGTCGAAGGCGCCGGTGCGCAGGCCGCTCCCCTCGGAGGTGCCCCGGCCCCGGTCCGAACCGCGGTCGCCCCGGTCGTCGCGGCGCGGGGGACGGTCGTCCCGCTGGCGCGGCGGGCGCTCGGCCCGCTCTTCCCGCTCCTCGCGCTTCGGGCGCAGGGAGAGCGAGAGGCGACGGCGCTTCGCGTCGACGTCGATGATGCGGGCGTCGACCTCGTCACCGGAGCGCACGATCTCGTCCGGCGTCTCGACGTGGTGCTCGGCAAGCTCCGAGATGTGGATCAGGCCCTCGACACCCTCCGCGACCTCGACAAAGGCGCCGAAGGAGACGAGCTTGGTGACGCGGCCCTGGATCTGCTCGCCGACGTTGACCTGCTCGACGATCTCCTGCCACGGGTCCTTCCTCGTCTGCTTGAGGCCGAGCGAGATCCTCTCGCGGTCCCTATCGACCTCGAGAACCTTGACCTCGACCTCCTCGCCGACCTCCACAACCTCGCTCGGGTGGTCGACGTGCTGCCACGAAAGCTCTGAGATGTGGATCAGGCCGTCAATGCCCTCGAGGTCGACAAACGCGCCGAAGTCCACGAGGTTCGAGACGGTGCCCTTGATGATCTGGCCCTCTTCCAGAGAGGTGAGGATCTTCTCCCGCTCCTCCTTGCGCTCCTCCTCGAGCACGGCGCGGCGAGAGAGCACCACGTTGTTGCGCGAGCGGTTGAGCTCGATGACCTTGCACTCCAGCTTCTGCCCGAGGAAGGACTCGAGGTTCCTTACCCTCCGGATGTCCACCAGGCTCGCCGGCAGGAAGCCGCGCAGGCCGATGTCCAGTATGAGCCCGCCCTTGACGACCTCGATGACCGGGCCCTCGACGGTCCGCTGCTCGTTGTAGGACTCCTCTATGCGGTTCCACGCCCGTTCGAAGGCGGCGCGCTTGGCCGAGAGGATGAGCCTGCCGTCGGCGTCCTCTTTCTGGAGGACGAGCGCTTCGAGGCGCTGGCCGAGGTCCACGACGTCGTGGGGGTCGGCGCCCTTGCGGATGGTCAGCTCGTTGGAGGGCACGAGGCCCTCGGACTTGTAGCCTATGTCGACAAGAACCTCGTCCCGGTCGATGCGGACGACCTCGCCCTCGACTATGTCGCCGTCCTTGAAGTCTATGAGGACGCTCTCGTCGACGGGAATGACCTCTCCGTTCTCCTCACGGAAAAAGTCCTTCATCGTCAACTCGCGGGTGGTCTTTTCGGTGGTGTCAGTCATCTAACCGGTTGCTTCCTTTTTGCTTAGCTTTCCGAACACAGGATTATAACAAGAACCGTTACCGGATCGTTGCGAAATCTACTCTAGTTTACCTCATTCACCGCCAAGGGTCGCACCTGCCCCCACCGCTCCCCGACCTTGGCCTCGACCTCGAGCGGCGGGTGCAGGTCGTAGGCGGCGACCATCCGGTCGATGGCGAGGGCGGCGACCATCTCCTCCTGCCCCCGGTCCACGTCGAAGACCAGCTCGTCGTGGACCTGCATGATCATCTGCGTCCCGAAAGACGCGAGCCGCGCCTGAAGGTCCACCATCGCCACCTTGATGATGTCTGCGGCCGTCCCCTGGACCTTCGCGTTGAAGGCGAGCCTCTCCCCCAGCTTTCTGACGTTCTTGTTGGGGTTCCTGAGCTCCGGTACGTACCGCCGGCGCCCGAAGAGCGTGGTCGAGTACCCGAGTTCCTCGGCCTCCTCCAGCGTCTCGCGCATGAACTCCGTCACCCGCGGATAGCGCTCGAAGTACCGCTTGATGTACCGCTCGGCCTCGGCCGGATGGACGTTTCCAAGACGCGTGGCGAGGCCGAAACCGGAGATCCCGTACAGGATGCCGAAGTTGACCATCTTCGCCCGCCGCCTGAGCTCCGGCGTCACGCTCTCCATCCGCGTGTCGAAGACCTCTGAGGCCGTCCTAGTATGGATGTCCTCGCCCTTCTCGAACGACTCGACGAGCGAGGGCTCGCCCGTCATGTGGGCGAGTATCCTGAGCTCTATCTGGGAGTAGTCGGCGACGACGAGGCGGCGGCCCGGGGAGGCGGTGAAGGCGTCGCGGATGCGGGCGCCGGTCTCGGTCCTTATGGGGATGTTCTGGAGGTTCGGCTTGTCGCTGGAGACCCGGCCGGTAGAGGTCGCGGCTTGCCGCAGCGTGGTGTGGATGCGGCCGTCTTGGGTGATGAGGTCGCGCAGGCCGTCTATGTAGGTGCCCTTGAGCTTCGTGTACTCCCGGTACTCGACTATAAGCTCGGCTATGGTGTGGCCCTGCAGGCGCAACTGCTCCAGCACCTTCGCGTCGGTGGAGTAGCCGGTCTTGGTCTTGCGGATCGACGGGAGGCCCATCCTCTCGAAGAGGATCTCGCCCAGCTGCTTCGGCGAGCCGATGTTGAACTCCTCGCCGACCTCTTCGTAGATGCGGGCTTCAAGGTCGCTTATGCGCTCCACGAGGTCCTCGCCGATCTCTTCGAGGGCGGCCCGGTCTACGGGCATCCCCACGTCCTCGATCTCGCCGAGCACGTCGGCGAGCGGCAGCTCCACGTCGTAGTAGAGCCGGGCCAGGCCCATCTCCTCCATCTCCGACTGGAGCCTCGGGGCGAGCGCGAAGATCAAAGCCGCCCTGCGGGCCGCCGCCTCGACCTCATGGTCGTCGTGACCCACCTCGACCTCGGCGACCCCCCGCTCCCCGGCCAGCGCCTCCAGCTCGTAGCTCCCGAGACCCGGCTTGACCAGGTAGGCCGCCAGGAACGTGTCGAACCCCGCGCCGCGCACCCCGAGCTCTTTGGCATCGTGGACCTTCAGGGGCACGTCCGGCACGCCATCGACGAGCCGCACCTCCCCCTCGGCGACGGCCACGCACCAGCGCCCCCCAGGCCCCACGGGCGCCGCCGCGACCGGCTCGAAGGACAGGTCCACGGGCTCCTCCGAGATCCGAACCTCGAGCCTCTCCAGCGGGGGCAGGGACTCCCCGCCCGCCACGGGCAGGGCCTCCAGCCGAGATCCCAGGCTCCTGAACTCGTAGCGTTGGGCCACGTCCCGTATCTGCGGGGAGACGCCCTCGAACCTGAGCAACTCCGGATCGAACCTGACCGGGGCGTCGAAACGCATCCGGGCCAACTCCAGGGACATGAACGCGCTCTCCCTGCCCTCCTCCAGCTTGCCGCGCGTGCCCTTGGCCGAGATCTCATCCAGGCTCTCGTAGATCCCCGCCACGGTGCCGAACCGCCCGAGCAAGCTGGAGGCGCTCTTCGGGCCGATGCCGCGGACGCCGGGGATGTTATCCGACGGGTCGCCTGTAAGAGCCTTGTAGTCCGGGATCTGCTCGGGCGTGACCCCGTACTCCTCGATGACCTCCTCGCGCCCGTAGGTCTTCGTCTCGGAGACGCCGCGCGTCGTGCGCAGCACCTTCACGTTCCCGTCGACGAGCTGCATCGCGTCCTGGTCCCCTGTGACGATGAACAGCTCCGTGTCGTCCGGGACCTGGCGCGACAACGTCGCCAGGGCGTCGTCGGCCTCGAAACCTTCGGCCCGGACGGCGGGGATGTTCATGGCGCCGAGGATCTCGTCCAGGTGGTCCAGTTGCACCTTGAGCTCCTCCGGCATGGCGGAGCGCTGGGCCTTGTACTCGGGGAAGATCTCCATCCGAAACGCCGGCTTGCCGGCATCCCACACCACGCCGAGGCCGACCTCTTCCTCGGAGTCCAGAAGCTTCAGGATCATGCTCGTAAAGCCGTAGAGGGCGTTGGTCGGCAAGCCGCTGCTCGTCGAGATGCTCTGCGGCAGCGCGTAGAACGCCCGGTAGAGCAGGGAGAAACCGTCGATAAGGTAGACACGCATTCGGTGATGATTATACCGGAGAGGAGGGCTAAATCCCGCCGAAAAAATCGCACGAAGATGCCCGGCGCGCAAAGATCACACGCCGGGCGCCGAGTCGGCCCCGCAAACGGGTCTTAGCGTTCCGGCACCTCGAACTCGAAGGTCCAGGGGCCGTCGATGGTCTCTCTCAATTGCATAAGCCTGGGGTCGTCGGATGACGGGGATCGGCCCTCTATCCGCGTGACGGTCAGGGTGTGGCGTCCCGGCTGGTCGTGGACGGACCTGAACAGATCGTAGCCGATGCAACCGATCCTTTTCTCCGTGGGCAAGCCGTAGAGCGAATCGCGGTTGAAAACGTCGCTCGCCGAGATCTGGGGCCTCGGGATCACGGGTACCCAGTTGTACTCTTCGTCCCGGGGCGGATCGAAGCAGAGGATCGCCTCGGTCCTGGCGGGAGAGTTCTCCACCCGCTCCAGGGTCATTGGCATCCCGCTGGCCTCCACGGTCTGCCCGACCTGGATCGTCTGCATCTCGCGCACCGGGACCTCGAAGTCGAAGAGGAGCCGTTCGTCTTCCGCCCCTTCAGATCCTCTCCCCTCGCGATCCACCCGGTGCAACGTGGGGCCCAGATCGAGACGGAAACGGTGAGATCCCGCGACCTGGAGTTCTCTGGATGGTTCGAGGAAAGCGAGGTCCGAGAAGCGCCCCTCGTCGCGGGGGGTCATCGAGGGATCGGTGCCCTGGCCCAGCCCGCCGACGTACTCGAAGGTCCGGCCCTCGTCGTCGGTGACCTTCGGCGGGCCGCTCTGCTCCATGCCACCCTCGACCGAATACCCGATCACCAAGTTGCCCTGGTCGGCGTAGACTCTGTCCAGCGTGACCGTCGCCCCGTCGAGGGTCCTCTTCATGTTGATCGGCACACCGAAGCCGCGTTCTTCGATCTCCGGCGCCGTGTAGTCGAAGAGCTCGGTCACCCAGCCGGTCCCGGCTTAGGCGCCGGTCCCGAAGAGCATCACGGCGACGGCCACGAACGCCCATCCCAATCGCGTCCGAGGGACGAACCTTCTCTTCTCGACGGAGGTCTGCCCCCCCTCCCGCACCCGATCCCGGATCTCGGGCCAGGGAACCGCCACCTCGGGCACGCCGTGCTCGGCGCAGGCGCGCAGGGCACTCTGTATGCTCTCCCTGTCAGCCACGGTCGTCTCTCCTCTCCGTGGTGATGTCCACCGCGGCGGGCGTGAGCCGCTCCGGGAGGTCCACGCCGAGCTGCGGGCGCAGCAGCCCGGCGAGGCGCTTGCGGGCCGCGCTCAGGCGGGACTTGATGGTGCCGGGCGGGGAGGAGACCTCCACCGCCATCTCCGCCTCCGTCATGCCCAGGTAGTAGCGCTGTACGATCGCCGCCCGCTGCGCCGGCGGCAACTGCTCCAGCGCCCGCCACACCCTACGCCGCGTCTCGGAGTCCTCGGCCACCTCCTGCGCCCCTCTCGCGGGGTCCGCCATGCGCGAGATCAACTCCTCGGCATCCCCCCCGTAGAAGGAGACCGACCGCTCGCGTCTGGACGCGGCCTTCACGGCGTCGTTGAGGACCATCTTCGAGAACCACGGCCCGAACGGTCGCGCCCCATCGAAGGTCTTGATCCTCCCGGGTAACCGAGCGAACGCGCCCTGGACGACGTCCTCGGCGGTTTCCCGGTCGCGCAGGATCACGGTCGCGCAGGATCAGGTACGCCGCCCGCACGCAGCGGGCGTAGTGCGCCCTCACCAGCGGCTCCAGCCCGCCGACGTCACCCCCCTTGAGCCTCTCTACCGCCCTCCGCTCCTCCATCCGTTTCCTCTCCGGTTGGTTCCAGGATGGGGTCCCCTACTCTATATATCCGGGAGGACGCGCAAAGGTTCATCCAGGCCCGACAAGTCGCCCGGGCCCCCGACCGGAGACGTTTAGAGGCGGCGGAAGTTCGGCCTCCCGCCGTCGTCTCCGGGCGTGAGTTCGTAGCGCTCGAGGTCGTAGGAGACGTACATCCTGGCCGTTATGCTCGCGGCCTGCTCATGCTTCTTGCCGCCCGCGGCCCTCAGCGCGGCCTCGCGGCTTTCCCAGAGGCAGAACGAGAGGCACCGGCGGCGGTCGTCGGCGTCGCCCTTGAAGTAGCGGAGCAGGCCGCCGGAGGCGAGGGCTTCCGCGTAGGCGAGGTCGTCGAACCAGCGGAGCAGGTCGAGGTCGGCGTCTGGGAGGCGCTCAGAACGGAAGACGACCAGGTAGAGCTGGTCGAAGTCATGGTCGGCGATGGCGGGCCAGTCGAAGCCCAGTTCTATCGGTAGGTACTGGTAGTCCGGACGGACAGGATGAATTCTCTGGGCGGCCTCTTGAAGGCCTACCCGAAGGTCGATCGTCATGCTTCACCTCTCTGGATCTGTTCTCTAGACTTCACCTCCTTCTACGACGGGTATCCGAAAACGCCCCTTGATTCCAGCGGCGGTACCGCGCAGGTCCCCCGGCTGCCTCAGGTTGGTATGGCCGAAGCCGTAGGAGCCGAAAGCGAGACGCCGGTACCGGTGGCGCGGCGCGTGGAAAAGCAAGCCCCCGGGCACGTGTGTTCTGACGTAAAGCACAACGCCAATATACTAACCGGGCCGGACAAAGTCCATCGGTATTGTGTGCAACCTTCAGGCCATTTCTTTTGAGGCATCAGGTTTCGGGGGTGCCTGGACGGGGTCGGGTCCCGATCGCCCCCTATAACTCAGAAGGAGAAACCTCGAACTTAGAGCCTGACGCCTCAAACCTGATGCCTACTTCAAATCTCCCCCAGGTACGCCTCGCGCACCTTCGGGTCCTGGCGCAGTTTCTCGGCGGGGGCGGCGTTGACGATGCTGCCGGACTCGAGGACGTAGCCGCGGGTGGCGATCTCGAGGGCGACGTTCGCGTTCTGTTCGACGAGGAGGATCGTGGTGCCTTGCGCGTTGATCTCCTTGATGATGTCGAAGATGCGCTCGACGAGCACGGGGGCGAGTCCCATCGAGGGTTCGTCTAGTAGGAGCAGCTTGGGGCTGCTCATAAGCGCCCGGCCGATGGCGAGCATCTGCTGCTCGCCGCCGCTCATCGTGCCGGCCTCCTGCTTGATGCGCTCCTTCAGGCGGGGGAAGAGCTCGAAGACGCGGTCCATGTCCCGGCGAATGCCGTCGCGGTCGTTGCGGTGGTAGGCGCCCATCTCAAGGTTCTCGAGCACGGACATGCGGGAGAAGATCTTGCGCCCCTCCGGGCTCTGGGCGATGCCCTTCTCTATCATGCCGTGGGCCGGCACGCCCTGGATCTCCTCACCGTCGAAGATCACCTTCCCCTCGCGGGCCGGCAATACGCCGTTTATGGAGCGAAGCGTCGTGGTCTTTCCGGCGCCGTTGGAGCCGATGAGGGTGACGACCTCGCCCTCTTCGACCGTAAGGGAGACGCCGCGTAGCGCGTGGATGTTCCCGTAGTAGCTGTGCATGTCCTGGACCTCTAGAAGCGCCATGGCTCTGCCCTAACCCGTCTTCGCCGTGCCGAGGTAGGCCTCGATCACCTTCGGGTCCTGGCGGACCTCGGCGGGCAGGCCCTCGGAGATCTTCTCCCCGTGGTCGAGAACCGTCACCCGATCCGAGATGCTCATCACCACGCGCATCTCGTGCTCGATGAGGAGGATGGAGATCCCGCGTTCCTCCCGCAACCTGCGGATGAGGTCCGTCAGCCGCGCCGTCTCCTGTGGGTTCATCCCGGCCGTTGGCTCGTCGAGCAGGAGCAGCGTCGGCTCCGAGGCGAGCGCCCGCGCTATCTCAAGCCTCCGCTGGTCACCGTAGGAGAGGTTCTTGGCGAAGGTCTGGCGGTTGCTGATGCCGACGAAGTCGAGCAGGTCGCTCGCCCGCTCGGCGGACTCCTTCTCCTCTCGCCGGGTCGCGGGCGTGCGCAATATGGCGCCGATGATGGAGCTCTTCAGGCGCGTGTGCATCCCGGAGAGCACGTTGTCGACCGCGCTCATCGTGCCGAAAAGCCGGATGTTCTGGAAGGTGCGGCCGATCCCCATCTGGGCCCGCTGGTGCGCCTTGAGCTTCGTGATGTTCTTGTCCATAAAGACGAAGGCCCCGGAGCTCGGCTCGAAGAGCCCGCTTACCATGTTGAAGAACGTCGTCTTGCCGGCGCCGTTCGGCCCGATGAGGCTGACGATGGACCGTTCGGGGATGTCGAAGTCCACGGAGTTCACGGCGACGAGCCCGCCGAAGACCTTGGTTATGCCGCGCGCCCCGAGCAGGACGTTCGGGTTCTGGCCGTCTCCTTCAGGCACGGGCGCCACCCCCCATCGCGTCGCCGGTGCCGGGGTCGTCGTCGCGCAGTTCCTCCTGGCGTTGGCGGTTCGGGATGATCCCCTCCGGGCGGAGCAGCATCATGAGCACGAGGACCACGCCGAAGATAAAGAAGTTGTAGCGGGCGAGGTCCACGTCGCTCAACGCCGCGCTGCCGACCGCGTCGCCGATGGCGTGCACGACCGTACTCAGTTGCGGCAGGAGGTAGAAGTTGATCCCCTGGAGTGCTATAGCGCCGAGGATCACGCCGTAAATGTTCCCCATCCCCCCGAGAACCACCATGCACAGAATCAGGATGGAGATGTTGAACGAGAAGGCGTCGGGGAAGATGTTCTTGATGAAAGCCCCGTAGAAGGCGCCGGCGAAACCGCCAAAGAGCGCTCCTAGAGCGTAGGCCCAGAGCTTCGTCGTGACCGGGTTTATGCCCATGGCCGCGGCGGCCGTCTCGTCCTCGCGAACCGAGATCCAGGCCCGCCCCAGCCTCGAGTTCTGCAACCTCACGTTGACGTAGATGGTCACGAGGACCATCGCGAGTATCGTGTAGTACCAGGGGTTGAGGTCGAGCGTGCTGAACCGCTGCCACGTGTCGAGCGAGTCGGGCAGGAAAGGGAAGCCGGGCGAGTCTATGGCCTTTATGCCTATGGTGCCGTTGGTGAGGTTGAAGCCGTTCAGGTTGTCCCCGTTCTGGAAGAAGCGGGGGATGATCTCGCCGAACCCGAGCGTGACGATTGCGAGGTAATCCCCCCGCAGCCGCAACGTCGGAAAGCCTATGATCATGCCGCAGACCGCCGAGAATACTCCGGCGAGCAGGAGCAGTATCCAGAACGAGATGTGTATGCCGTCGGGCGCTTCGCCGCTTAAAGAGGTCGCCGTCGAGCCGAGTGAGAAGCTCACCCCGTTGAAGTGCGTGGAAGCGAACCACCCGACCACGTAGGCCCCCAGAGCGTAGAACGCCACGAAGCCGAGGTCGAGCAACCCCGCGAAGCCGACTACGATGTTGAGACCCAAGGCTAGCATCACGAAGATGGCGATGGTGATGGCCGTAAACAGCGCGTCCGTGCCGAGCGCAGCGTCGATAAAGGGGAGCAAGACGGCCAGCAGAATAAGCACCGCCGGCAGGAGGAACCTGCGGTAGCGGGCCAACCTACTCGCCCCCGCCCTGGACAGCCGAGCGGTCCCCGAGGAGGCCGCGCGGCCTGAAGACGAGCACCAGGATCAGTACCGCGAAGATCACGATAGACGTCCACCGCACCCCGATGTACTGGTCGGCCATGGAGCCAATGATCCCTATAAGGAACCCGCCAACGACCGCCCCGCTGAGGTTCCCGATCCCGCCCAAGACGGCCGCCGTGAAGGCGAAGAGCCCCTGGGTAAAGCCGACGTTGAAGACGCTGATGCCGTTGAAGAGGCCATACATGACGCCAGAGGCGCCGGCGAGGATGCCGCCGAGCAGGAAGGTGATGGAGATCGTGCGGTTCACGTTGATGCCCATCATGGAGGCGGCCTCCTTGTCCTGGGCCACGGCCCTCATCGCCTTGCCCTGGCGGGTGCTGGAGATAAAGTAGGAGAGGCCGACGAGCAGGGGGACCGTCACCGCGATCACGAACAGGTCCTTCCAGCGGAAGATCACGGCCTCGCTGGGCAGGATGTTGGCGCTGGAGATAAGCTCGGGGAAGGGCACCTGGGCCGGACCCTTCCAGATAAGCCCTATGTTCTGTAGGATAAAGGACATACCTATGGCCGTGATCAGGACGGCGAGCCTGGGCGAGTTCCTCAAGGGCTTGTACGCCACCCGCTCGATGCCGACCCCGATAAGGCCGCACGCCGCCATCGCCACCACGAGCGCGAATAGAACGCCGAAGATGTTTATAAGGACCCCGCCGCTGCCGGTGATCGGGGCAAAGAAATCCAGGCCCAAGAACGTCCCTGAGAGCACGGTGATGCCGACGAAGGAACCGATCATGAAGTTGTCGCCGTGGGCGAAGTTTATGAGCTCGATGATGCCGTAGACGAGCGTGTACCCGAGCGCAATGAGCGCGATGATCGCCCCGTTGGTGATGCCGATGACGAGCTGGGAGGCGAACTGCGCGGGCTCCTGGACCGCCTGCACGAGCAGCAGCACCACCACGACGGCCGCGATGACCACGGCTATCCGGGTGTCCCAGCCGGAGTTCCTGACGCTCTCCAGCAGGGCCTCCGACCTGCTCTTCGCCACCCCACCCGTCGTCATAGGACCCCTCTCCCAGAAGCGGGGACCGGCCCGAAAGGCCGGCCCCCATGCAGACTATCCGTGGCCGCTCCTAGAGGTCCGCTACGTCGACGATCCGGTCGAGCGTGAACTCGCCGCCGTCGACGGTCTGAACGGAGAGCTCCGTGAGGCTCGTGTCGCCCTCCTCGTCGAAGCTCCAGGTACCGAGCACGCCCTCGAAGTCCTCGGTGGCGAAGACCTCGTCGATGACCGCCTGGCGCTCGGGCACCCCGCCGGCCTCCTCCGCGGCCCGCTCGATGGCGTCGAGCATCACGTTGGCCGCCTCGTAGGCGTAGGCGGTGTAGGGCTGGATCTCATCGTCGTACGTGGACTCGTACGTCTCGACGAACTCCTGGCCCTCGGCGGAGAGCTCGCTCTCCGGCAGGCCGCCGAAGGTCACGTAGATGCCCTCGGCTGCGTCCCCGGCCTGGCTAAGGATCTCATCCACGAAGATTCCGTCGGGGCCGACGAAAAGGACCTCGTCGTTCGGCATCCCGGCGCCTACCTTGTCCTTGATGAGCTGGGCGGCGTTGTTCTCGATGATGCCGCCGAAGTAGACGGCGTCGGGCTCGGCCTGGGCGACCTTGTTCATAAGGGAGCGGTAGTTGGAGGCCGAGCCGTCGATGCCCTCGCGCCCGAGGACCTCTATGTCCTGCTCCTCGGCCGCCTCCTGGAACTGGTCGGCGAGACCCTTGCCGTAGGTCTCCTTGTCGTCGAGGATGTAGACGGACTCCACGCCCTCTTCCTGCATAAGCGCCGCACCCGCCTGGCCCTGCTTGTCGTCGGCCACGATCACGCGGGCGTAGTTGCGCTCGCCGGTCGGGTAGTACTTGTCCGGCTCGTCCGGCTCGCCGCCGGGCTTGGTGAGGCCGATGTAGGTGTTCGCGGGGCTGACCATCGCAAGACCAGCCTCGTTGAGGGTCGGGATCTGGGTGGCGGCACATCCGGAGTTGAACGGGCCGATCCAGCCGACGACGGCCTCGTCCTGGGCGGCGGCCTGGGCGTTCTCGGCGCACTTGGCCGGGTCCCACTGACCGGCCTGGGCCGTGGCGTCGTCTAGGGACTCGTAGTCTATCTGCAGGCCCGCGACCTCGCCGTCGCGCTCCTCGATGGCGAGCTCGATCGCGTTGACCATCGTCGTGGTCTGGGCGCGGTTCGCCCCCTGAAGCGGCAGGTCGCTGACGATCTTGATCGACTCACCGCCACCGGAGTCACCACCGCCGCTGGCGCCACCGCACCCCACCATCAGCAGGGCCGCTAGCAGCCCCGCCAGCACCAAAGTCGTTACCCGACGCGCTTTCCTCAATTCTCCTCCTCGATTCCGGTAAATCCGAGTTCGCCGCCGCAGCGGCCCAAAAATCCTTGTTGATGCGGCATTATGGATATGCATTATCCGATTTGTCAAGCAGCCGCCGACCGCGCGCGGAAGGCCCCTTTTACGTTGGTATAATAGCCCCCGTTCCACGCGCCGGAGTGGCGGAATTGGTAGACGCGCCGGACTCAAAATCCGGTTCCCCGAAAGGGGAGTGTCGGTTCGAGCCCGACCTCCGGTACTTATAGATCCCCCATCGACTTTCCGATGCCACAGGGTATGGTATCGCCTCGTGTGTGTCCCAGCATCGGGAACGGTGCCATGCGAGAGCCCTCAGGCAAAGTTCGAGGAGGGCACCGAGTTCACTCACTCGGGTGCATACACTCGGGGGCATAGAGTAGGACAAGCAGCGATCGGGGTCTCTTCAGGGTAGGTGCTTCATGGTTTCGGGCGGGGCGGCGTGGACGACGAGGTCGGGGCTGCGTTGGTTCGTCAGGAGCGCCGCCGTCCTTGTGGGGCTCGCTAGCATGGTCGGCGTGGTCGTGTGGGACGTTAGCGGGCTCTACGTGCTGGGCGGGGAGGACGAGTCGTCATTGCGGGAGGCTGTACCTTCCGTGATCGCGGCGGTGGCGGCGGGCCTCCTGACTTCGGAGATAGTCTTGCGGGCGTTCGACCTGCCGGGGCGGGGCTTCGGGCACCGCTACATGATCGTGGTCGCGTCGGTATGCATCGGCGGGACGATAGAGGGCGCGATGCTGGGCTGGGTGTTCTCCCTGGACGGGACACTCTTCCCCGAAGCGGCTCCCGGAGACTACGTGGGGGAAACCGGCCAGCTTATCGCCGACACGGGGGTGTTGTTGTTCGGGGCCGGGATGGTGGGCGCCGTAATGGGGCTGGTGGTGGGGGTGGCGGCGGGCGTGGCACTCGGGCTGCCGCTGGCCACGCTCCTCGGGGTGCTGGCGGACGAGGGCTGACCCCGGGGGCCGCATAGCCCTGACGTTCCCCGTCCCGCTACCTCCCACGGGCCGACTTTCGAGAACCCGGTCCGCGCCCGGTCCCCGAACCCCTCGGCCCCGCCCGACGTCTCCAGAATCCCCGCGTCCGGCGAGCCAGGCGCCGGCGGGCTTACTCGACCTTCTCCACGACCATCGCGATGCCCTGACCGACGCCGATGCACATCGTGGCGAGGCCGAATTGGGCGTCTTCTCTGCGGCCCATCTCGTGGACGAGGGTGGTCAGGATGCGCGCGCCCGACGCCCCGAGCGGGTGTCCAAGGGCGATGGCGCCGCCGTTGGGGTTGAGGCGTTCGTCCTCCGGGTCGATGCCCCAATCGTAAGTCACGGCCAGGCTCTGCGCCGCGAAGGCCTCGTTTAGCTCGATCGGACCGACTTCGTCCATGGAGATCCCCGCCCTGTCGAGCGCTTTTCTCGTGGCGGGCACCGGCCCTATGCCCATCACCCTGGGCGGCACCCCGGCGACCGCCATGCTCCTTATCTTCGCCATGGGTTCGAGGCCGTTGGCCCTGGCGTACTCGGCGGAGACGAGCATCACGGCCGCGGCCCCGTCGTTGAGGGAGCTGCTGTTGCCGGCCGTGACCGAGCCCTCTTTAGAGAACGCCGGCTTGAGCCGGCCGAGCTTCTCGAGCGTGGTGTCGCGCCTGGGTCCCTCGTCGGCCTCCACGACGGTCTCCTCCTTGCGCCCCCTGACCGTTACGGGGGCTATCTCCGCTCGGAAACGCTTGCCGTCCTGGGCGGCGACGGCCTTCTCGTGGCTGCGCAGGGCGAAGCGGTCCTGGGCCTCGCGCGAGACGTCGTACTCCTCGGCAACCCCCTCGGGGTCGTCCTCATCAGGGGTTACGAGGAAATGCTCCTGGGCGAGGTTCTCGGCGGTCATGCCAAGAGTGTCGGTGTGGCCCAGGGCCTCCATCTTCGGGTTGACCATGCGCCAGCCTAGAGTCGTGTCGTGGGCCGTGACGTTGCCCGTTGGGAAAGGACGCGCGCTCTTGGGAAGCACCCAGGGGGCGCGGCTCATCGACTCGACCCCCGCCCCCACGTAGGCGTCGGCCTCCCCGAGCATTATGTCCCGCGCGGCCTGGGACACGGCGTCCAACCCGGAGCCGCACAGCCGGTTCACCGTGACCCCGGCCACTGTCTCGGGGAAGCCCGCCAGCAGCAGGCTCATCCTGGCCACGTTCCGGTTGTCCTCGCCGGCCCCGTTGGCGCATCCCATGTAGACGTCCTCGACCTCGCCGGGCGGGACGCCGGTACGGTCTATCAGGGCTTCGAGAGCTCTCGCCCCGAGGTCGTCCGGGCGGACCGAGGACAGGGCGCCGCCGTGGCGGCCTATGGGGGTGCGAACCGCGCCGACGATCCAGACCTCTCTCGTTCCCTCGTAAGCCATCTCTGCTCCCTCGCCGTGGTTGACTAGCCGGACTCGTCACTCCGCCGGGGCATCCTGCTCCCGAACCAAAGCTCGCGCAACCCATGGAGCCCTATTCTGCCCGCCGGGAGCGAAGACGGCAAAGCGGCGGCCCGCGACGGGGTGAACCGCCGCGACCCGGCGGTACGGAGGGGCATGGCGCCAGGGAGGTTCGTCAACGGCTCTCCGACTCCCTCCCGTGGCTGCGCGAACGTTACGGAGTATCCCCCGCGGGGATCTAGGTCTCTATGTTGATGGTCATGAGCCCGGAGAGGCCGTCCTCGTCTCTTCCCACGAAGTAGATGGGGACTTCGGCGGTTCCGGTCTCGCAGCGGTAGACGGCGAGCTCGTCGTAGCGGCGGTGGAAGAGTCGCTGGAGCCTCGCGAAACCGCGGGCGCTCCTCCTCTGCCCCTCATCCATCCAGGGCTGGACGTCTCCGAGTCGGTCGAGGGTGGCGTCAAAATCCTGGCGGGAGATGCCACCCTCCGGCGAATCGCAGCCGGTGAGATCCGGGAAACCCTCGACGGAGGGTAGCTCGTCCTCGTCGGGGTACGAGACGTACCACCAGTCGCTGTCCGCCTCGGAGCCCGGCATCTGGAGGCCCTCGGAGGCTTTCAGCAGCCGCGTCTCCGGGTCGCCCGCGGTGGCGGCGGCGGCCAGCAGGAGGCCCGATAGCAGCGTTAGAGATCCGATAAAGACGCCCTTCCATCCGGTCATGCCGGCTCTCCCTTCCCGGTTGCGTATCGTTGCGAGGGTTATCGGCCGGGCCGGGGTCTTTGTTTAGAGGTTGGGGAGGGCGAGTAAGATGGGCGCGCGGGGCCGGCGATGGGGCCGGTCCCAATCGGTGAGAGGAGTCTAGATGCCGCATCCCTGGCATGAAGTTGAAATAGGGGAAGACGCCCCCCGGGTGTTTCAGGCGCTGGTCGAGATCCCGAAGAGCTCGAAGGTCAAGTACGAGCTGGATAAGGACACGGGAATGCTCAAGGTGGACCGCGTCCTGTACTCCTCCATCCACTACCCGGCCAACTACGGTTTCATCCCCCGCACCCTGGGTGATGACGGCGACCCGCTCGACGTGCTCGTCCTCATGCAGGAGCCCGTCTACCCTTTGAGCCTGCTCGTGGTGAGGCCCATAGGCATGATGCACATGGTCGATGATGGTGAGAACGATGAGAAGATCATCTGCGTCCCGCTCGAAGACCCCGAGTACCGTTCCTACGAGAGCTACGACCAGCTCCCCAAGCACCGTCTCGACGAGTTGCGGAGCTTTTTCGAGGACTACAAGAAGCTCGAGGACAAAGAGGTAAACGTGGAGGACTTCGCCGATGCGGGGGAGGCGATAGAGGCCGTCCGGCACTCGATGAAGCTTTACGAGGAGAAGTTCTCCGGGAATGGTTGAGAACCGGTCCCGCAGGGCATAGAGCCCGCAGCAAGACAGGCGAATGCAAGAGACGAAAGGAGGGCCTGTGGCGGAGCAACGCACCGAGGGGCAGATCAGAGTGCGTCAGGTGACCAACGTGCAGTTCTCGTGGACCGAGGAGGGACGGGGCGAGCACGGCGCCTTCACGGTGCAGCTCGTCCTCGATAACGGCGCCGAGGAGTACGTGCTGCAACCGACGGCCGAGGACGCCAAGGTGCAGCTGGAGCTCTTCAAGATCGCCGAGGCGGTCTACTTCGATCTGGACCGGAAGGTCCTGATCCCGAGCAAGGTAGCCTAGCACCCGGTTAGGGCAACGGAGAACGAGAAGCGGAGGGAACGTTGAGCGAGAACGTCGAGCGGAACATCATGGTGCGTCAGGTAACGGACGTGCACGCCAACTGGAGCGAGCAGGAGCGCGGGGGTCCCGGCAAGTTCTCCTACCAGCTTATCCTGGACAACGGCGCCGAGGAGTACGCCATCAGGCCCGAGGCCGAAGACGCGGACGTCCTGATCGAGCTCTTCAAGGTCACCGACAAGGTCTACTTCGATATGGAACGCAAGGTCGTCATCTTCGGCAGCATCCCCCTGGGCGGCTAGGACGATAGCAAAGCAAAAGAGGAAGGGCCCCGCTTTGGGGCCCTTCCTCTTTGCCGGACCGAACGCGAGGAGGGCCAGCGCCGTTGGTTGGCGCCGGCCCTCCTCTTGGGCCGTCTTGCAACGGCAGCTAAGGGCTACCTAGAACTCGAATATGATGCGGGACTTGCCCTTGCCGCCGGAAGAGGAGCCGCCGCCCCGGCGCAGCAGGAACCAGAGCAGCACCACGCCACCGATAACGGCGAGGCCGGTGCCGGAGGTCAGCGTCGCGACGGCGCCGCTGTGCGCGTCGGCCACGGCCGGACGCTGCTGGACTTCCTCGGGTGTCGCCTTGCCCTCGATGATGTCCCTGAAGTTGCGCAGGTCCTGCTCCATGATGGCCTTCGGGCCTGAGGTCAGCCTGGAGACGGCCTCCCCAGCCTTGCCGCCCGGCGGGTCCGCGTACTTCATCTGAACCTCGAGCTTGGTGCGGTTCGGGGTGACCTCCTGGAAGCGGACCTGGCCCGAGGTCTGGACGTCGCCGTCCACCGTGTTCCAACCGATGGCGCTGTTCTGCTCGTCCTGGGTGGTCCTGGCGTCGAACTCTGCCCTGTAGCCAAGGGGCCCCTTGACGACCCAGTGGGTGGTGTCAGGCCCGGTGGAACGTACCTCTTCGATGTTCTTCATAAAGCTCGGCAGGTTCTCGAGGTTACGCCAGTACTCGTAGACCTTGGCAACCGGGGCTTCTACCTCAATGCTTCCAGTGATCGGCTCCGCCATTCTGGGGACCTCCGTTGTTAGTGGAATACTGCAAGACTTCGATAAGCTCTCTGTGTACCCTAACGCTGGAGAGGTAAACCTGCGTCCCTGACCGCGCCCCCGCACCTTCCCTAAGGCGTCAATGGTCCCGGCCCATCGCCCGGCGACGGACGAGTCTTCTTCCAGACACCCTGGCGACCGTCCATGTACGTGACGAGGGAGGCGTGCGGGAGCGTGAGCGCGGAGACGAGCACCAGGTAGATGGCGAGAAGGGAGCCGGGGGCTTCCGTCGCGCCCGGGACGGCCAGGTAGAGCCCGGCGAGGAGCGCGAGCGCCAGCGCGGTCAGGGGCGCCGCGTCCCTCGCGAACCGGGCCAGCGCGCGCCCCGGACGTCCGGCGCGCAGGTACCGGGCGCCCGCGGGGTCGAGCAGCACCAGCCGGGCCACGTGCCGGGGGGCGTGCCAGAGCGTGAAGTACAGGCCGACGGCGAGGACCGGAGGCACGACGGCGAAGAAAGCGAAGAGCAGCAACGTCTCGAGCGCGACGGGCAGCAGGGCCCGGCGCCCTCCGGCGAGGTCGCCGGCCGCGCGGAGCAGGAAGAGTGCCGTGACCACCGCCAACGCGCCCCAGACCCCGAGCCGGAAGGCTGGCGAGAAGGCGCCTGCGAGGACCGTCGCGTCCGCGCCGAACAGCCCGGCGGCGGCGGTCGCGACCCCGCGGTAGGCGTCCGGGAAGAAGAGGAGCGGGACCAGCATGGGCAGGCCGCCGCGGAGGACGAGCAGCAGGGCGCGGGACGCGCGCCCCATCCCGCTCAAGCCATCCGGGCCGAAGAAGAGCAGGGCGTGAAGTTCCCCAGCCCCCCAGTGGAAGACCGTGACGCAGACGAAGAGGACGAAGGCGGCGATGGGTGCCGTAAACCAGAGGGCGAGGCAGAGGCCGGAGAGCACCAGATAGAGAAGCACGACGGCGAGCACGCTCCGGCCATCGGCGTCCCTGCCGGCGAGCCGGGAGGGCACCAGGTGGTCCACAGCGCCGTGCGGCAGTCCGAAGAAGACGAGGCTCGCGGCGAACGGCAGGTACTGGACCCACCCAGGCACCCGGAGCCCCGTGGCGAAGGCGAGCGTCAGGAGCAGCACGACGGTGCGGGAGGGCCACACCACCGCAACCCGCCCGGCCGGATACGGCCCCCTGTCAGAAGCTTTCGCGCGCACGGTCGATGGCCTCCCCGGCGGCGAGCCGCAGGAAGGGGAGCTTCGGGAGCGCCCCGATAAGCCTGGCGTCGTCGAGGTACGAGCTACCTTCGGTCAGGAAGCGGACGAGCGGGTCTGGCGGGGTGCCCGCGAACATGCGGGCGTAGATCCCGGGGCAGTCCTCCGGACGCTCGCGCAGGAGCCGCAGGAACACCCGGTCAAGCGGCCCGTAGCGCCACGGGTGGACCCTGCCGGGGTCCCCGCCAGAGCCGGTCAGGCTCGCGGCGAGGGCGCGGCAGTAGCGCTGGACGCGCAGGAACGTGTACCCGGTCGAGGGCCGGGTCTCGCCGCCGAGCGTCCCGATCACGTGGGTGCGGGCCCCGATCCTCCTCGGGAAACGGTGGGATGTCATCGGTATGTCCCCCCACTCCTCGCCGTGTACCTCGTAGTCCCCTCCGGAGAGCCCATAACGCTCATGCAGGTAGTCTGAGAGCCCGGCGCGGTGCGTTTCGGGGGGGGCGCCGCTCTCTGTCAGGTAGACGTTCTCGACGAGCGCCTCGTGCTCGTCGAAGGGCAGCACGTAGGCGAAACGCAAGCCCTGGCCCTGGTCTACGGAGAAGTCCATGAGGGTGCAGCTTCCGGGGTCGAAGACCGGGCGGCGGGCGCGCAGGCGCCAGCCGAGGAACTGCTGGGAGATCCAGGTCCCCCCCCGGCGCGCCTCCTGGAGGACCGCGGAGTCCGGCGGGAGGCCGCGCCCGTCGAACACGCGATCAGCGAGGTATGAGCCGGAGGAAGTGACGACCAGCACCCCGTCGTCGAGCTCCTTGCACGAGCGCACGTCCTCCCCGAGGCGGACCGTGACGTTGCCGTGGGTGGAGATCTTGCCGAGCGCGTCCTCGTAGAAGTCAGCGCCGGTCAGGCAGAGGTAGGGGTAACGGCTGCTCGTGTGGATGACCTCCCGCCCTCCGGCGCGCACGGACCAGGAGTTCCACCGCCGGAGGGCGCGGCCTGAGAAGGGCGTCTCCTCGACCTCCCAGAAGCACCAGGTCCTATCGTCGGCGAAGGTCTTCTTGCGGTCCAGGATCAGGATCGGCGCGTCTACTCCCCGCTCCAAGAGGTAGTGGCAGAGGCTCAGCCCCGCGCACCCGGCGCCCAGGATCACGTACCCGTACCTCTCCGGTTCCGGACCGCCGGGTCCCAGACGCTCCGGCAGCGGGACGGATCTCCCCCGCCGCGCCGGGGCCGTCACGGCCCACCGGGTGTCTCTGCCGCCAACATGCCGACGATCATAGCCCATCCCACACGCCCGCCCCGTCTGTTTAATCTCAAACAGGCCGAAGGTTTTGTCGATTTGCACTCGACCCGCAGGGAGAGGTAGGCCCGCGACGCCCGTCGAGGGTCCTTACCGTAGAATGCGGGCGTGGGAGGCTACCAGGACGTTAGCGTTATCGTCGCGCCCTACGACTCCGGGCACCGCGGCGTGCGCATGGGCGCCGGTCCGGAGCATCTCCTCGGCGGCGGGCTCCGGGGGGCACTCCGGGAGAGGGGCCTAAGCCCGAGCATAGAGACCGTGCATCCCGAGGGCGACCCGCCGGCCGAGGTCGCGACCGCCTTCGAGCTGGACGGGCTGGTCTCCGAGCGGGTGCGTGGCGCCCTCGCAGACGGCCGGGTCCCCCTGGTGCTCTCGGGCAACTGCAACGCCTCGGTCGGGACGATCTCGGGGGCCGGCACCAGTAGCCTGGGCATCGTGTGGTTCGACGCCCACGCGGATTTCAACACCCCGGAGACCACCACGAGCGGCTTCACGGACGGGATGGGCCTCGCCGTGGCGGTGGGACACTGCTGGCGGAGGATGGCCGGGGGCGTACCCGGCTTCTTCCCGGTACCCGAGGAGAACGTGGTGCTCGCTGGCGTCAGGGACGCGCAGCCCGCGGAGAAGGAGAGGCTCGCCGCCTCGGAGGTGACCGTCGTCGAAGCGAACCGCATCGACCGGGAGGGTTTGCGGGCCCTCGCGGGGGCCCTGGATGATCTGAAGGCCGCGGTGGGCAGGGTCTACGTGCATCTGGACCTCGACGTGCTCGACGCGGAGAAGGTGGGCCGGGCCAACGAGTTCGCCCCGCGAGGAGGCCTCGGCACCGAGGAGCTTCTGGCGGCGCTCGGGATGGTAAGCGGGCGCTTCGACGTCGCCGCGGCGGGCATCGCCTCCTACGATCCCACCTTCGACGCGGACGGGCGGGTCCTGAAGACCGCCCTCGCGTGCGTGGGGGCGCTCGTCTCGCCGTCGAATCCCGCCGTCCAGGGCGACCCGCGAGAACGTAAACCGCTCTAGAGCGGTATGGGAAAGGGTTGCGTCTCTGGTGAGGCTTCAGGTACGAGGTACGAGGTTCTAGGGGTGGGTGGCCGGGAGCCCGCCCCGCCTACCACCCCTAGAGCCTAGAGCCCACAACTCAGGAGAACTACTCTAGACGGGCGTCAGGACTTCCGGGCCTTGGGGGAGCAGGACGAAGGTCTCCTCGGCCTTGGCGTTCGGGAGGGATGGGTTCCAGGCGAAGGCCTGGCCCGCGCGGATCTCCTGGTGTGTCTCCGGGGACGCGACCGTCTCGCGGGAGGCGTAGCCCGTCGTGCCGCCCTGGTGGTGTTCCCGCCAGGCGTCGGGGAAGCCGGCCTCGGCGTAGAACGTCTGGCAGAGCCCGAAGGCGTCGGCGAGGCTCGTTCCGGGGAGAGTCGCCTCTTCCCTCATGCGGCGCAGGATCTCGTCGCACGCCTCCTGGCGCCGGAGGGATTCGGGGTCGGGATCTTCGAAGGAGACCATGCGCGTCAGGTTGGCGTAGAGACCGCCGCGCTCGGCGCAGACCACGAGCATGGCCCGACCGCCGAGGGGGCCGCCGCGGGGTACCGGGTGCCGGTAGCGCCCGAGCCGGCCCTTCGAGGCGGCGAGCAGGACCGGAGAAAACATGCCGCGCCGCCGGCAGGCCGCCGCGAGCACCGCCGCCGCCTCCAGCTCGTCCGTGTCGGGTGCGAGCGTGGATGCGGCCTCGGAGATCGCCGCCGCCGCGTCCGCGCCGAGGCGCCGGTAGCGCTCGATCGCCTCCCCGTCGAGGAGGTGGCGGGAGGGCAGGATCTCCGCGGTGACGTCGGGACCGAGGTCGGATGGATGGTCCGTCCCGATAGGGCCGCCGGCGAGTTCTTTGAGCAGCGCTGCCGGGCCCGTGTACCAGGGGTGTTCGGCGATATCCATCTCGGGCGTCTGTTCGGCGCGCATTCGGGGCGCCTCGATGTTATCCGTGAGCACGTACTCGTCCTCGCCCGTCAGCAGGATCGCGGCGACGCCCAGCGGGTCGGAGTGGTCCACCCTGTTGTCCGCGCCGCCCGTGTACCACGCGAAGTTGGCGGGCCTCCGCAGCAGCAACGCCCCGAGACCCCGACGCTCCATGACCGCCCGCAACCCATCGCGCCGCGCTTCCCGGCTCATCCCACCACCTCAGCCCCCGCGGCCGGCACGAACTCGTAGAACTCTGGCTCTCCGAACCCGAGGTCTGCGAACGCCAGGCGGCAGGCCTCCGCCAGTGTTTCGGTGTTGCCAGAGGGCATCAGGGCGATGGCGCAGCCGCCGAAGCCCGCGCCCGTGAGCCGGGCGCCGGGGGCGCCGTTCGCTTTAGCCGTCTCGACGAAGGCGTCGAGCTCGGGGGTGGAGATCTCGTAATCGTCGCGCATGGATTCGTGCGAGGCGTACATCAGGTGCCCGAAGACCTCGAAATCTTTGCCCCGCAGGGACTCCGCCGCCCGGAGAACGCGCGCGTTCTCCGTGACTACGTGGCGGGCGCGCCGCAGTTCCTCGCCGGAGAGTCGGTCCAGATCCGCCTCAGTCGCGTCCCGCAGGGCCTCGACACCCAGGGTCTCTGCCGCCCGCTCGCAGGCCGCCCGGCGGTCGTTGTAGCCGGTGTCGGCGAGGCCGCGCTCGACGCGGGTGTCGCAGACGATCAGGGAGAGGCCAACGCCTTCGAGGTCCAGCGGGACGGACTCGGCCTCCAGCGAGCGGCAGTCGATGAGCAGGGCGGAGCCGGCCTCGCCGAGGAGGGAGGCGTACTGGTCCATGATGCCGCTCGCAACGCCGACGTACTCGTTCTCGGCGCGCTGGCAGATCCGGGCGAGGGTCTTTTTGTCCAGGCCGGAGCCGAAGAGCCAGTCGAGGGCTAGGGCCGTGGCCGCCTCGACGGCCGCCGAGGAGGAGAGCCCGGAGGCGCGGGGCACGTCTCCGGCGAGGGCGGCCTGGAAGCTGTCGGCCTCGTGGCCGGCCTCCCGCAGCGCCCAGGCGACGCCGCGCGGGTACTTCGCCCAGGAGTCGTCCTCGAGGTGCAACGGGCGGGAACGGTCGAAGTCGGCCGAGTAGAGCATCTCCCCGCCGTTGCGCGCAGCGGCGATAGCTATGCGGCGGTCGATGGCGCAGGGGAGGACGAAGCCCTCGTTGTAGTCTGTGTGCTCCCCGATCAGGTTGATGCGCCCCGGCGCGCTCGCGACGACCTCGGGCTCCCCGCCGAACTGCTCGACGTAGGCCTCGCGCGCCCTCTTCTCGGTCTCTCGCATCGGCTACTCGTACCCCCTTGGGTGCTCTTGCATCCAGCCCCAGGCGTCGAAGATCATGGCCTCCAGATCCGGCTTCTCGGGCCTCCACCCGAGGTCCGCCCGAATAGCGTCGCTTGAGGCGACGAGCTCCGGCGGGTCCCCCGCCCTGCGCGGCGCCTCCTCGGCCGGGATCTCCACCCCCGTGACGCTTCTGGCGGCCTCGATGACCTGGAGGACGGAGAACCCGGAGCCGTTGCCGAGGTTGTAGACGCGGTGCTCGCCGGGCTCAGAGGCCTCAAGCGCCAGCTGGTGGGCGCGGCCGAGGTCTTCGACGTGGATGTAGTCGCGGACGGCGGTGCCGTCGCGGGTCGGGTAGTCGGTGCCGAAGACCTTGACCGACTCGCGGGCGCCGGCGGCCGCCTGGAGGACTATCGGGATCAGGTGCGTCTCGGGCTCGTGGTCCTCCCCGAAACGCCCGCTGGCCCCCGCGACGTTGAAGTACCGCAGGCTCGTCGCCGCGAGCCCCCGCGCCCGCGCGACGTCCCCTATCAGACGGTCCACGGCGAGCTTGGAGTTCCCGTAGGGGTTGGTCGGCGCGGCCGGAGCGGTCTCGGGGATCGGGACCTCTTCGGGCTCCCCGTAGACGGCCGCGGTGGAGGAGAAGACGAGCCGGCCCACGCCGGCCTCCCCCATCGCGCCCAGCAAGTTGAGCGTCCCGCCGACGTTGTTGCGGTAGTAGCGCTCCGGCTCCTCGACGGATTCGGCCACCAGCGAGAGCGCCGCGAAGTGGAGCACCCCGTCGAACCCCCCGGCGAGCGTGTCGCGCACGAACGCCTCGTCTAGCAAGGAGCCCCGGGCGAGCCTTGCGCCCTCGGGCACGGCGTCTTCGTGGCCTTTGGAGAGGTCGTCGAGGACGACCGTCTCGTGGCCGGCCTCGACCAGTTGTGCGGCGACGACGCTGCCGACGTAGCCGGCCCCGCCGGTGACGAGGAGCCTCAAGCGCCCGCCCCTCCAATGGCCTTACGGAGCGTCCCGGCCGTGTTCTCGGGGAGCACGTCCACGACGAAGGCGCCGGCGCCGGTCTCGCTGCCGGCGAGGTACTTGAGCTTGTCCGCGGTCCGGTTCGGGGGGTAGAACTCGATGTGGAAGTGGGCGACGCCCTCGTGGTCCCCGCCGTCCGTCGGCGCCTGGTGCATGACCATCATGTAGGGCAGGGAGAAACCGAAAAGGTCGTCGTAGCCGACGAGAAGCCTCTTGAGGACGCGGGCGAGATCCCGGCGTTCCGCGGCGCCGAGGTCCGATATCGATGGGGCGCAGCGTCTCGTGTAGACGTGGGCCTCGTACGGGAAGTGGGCGTAGAAAGGGACGAAGGCGACGAAGTGCTCGCCCTCAGCGACGACGCGGCGGCCGTCTTCGAGCTCGCCGGCGAGGAGGTCGCAGTGGAGGCAGTTGCCCGTCCCGTCCCTGTGTTCGCGGGCCGCCTCGAGCTCTTTCTTCGGGCGGGGCGGAACGAAGGGGTAGGCGTAGATCTGACCGTGCGGGTGGTGGAGCGTGACGCCTATGGCCTCGCCCTTGTTCTCGAAGATAAAGACGTACTCCACATACGGCAGGGCCCCGAGCTCCCCGTAGCGGTCGGCCCACACCTCAACGAGGTCGCGGATCCGCCCCTCCGGCATGGTCGCGAGCGTGGAGTAGTGGTCCTCGGAGTAGAGGACGACCTCGCAGATCCCCCGGCCCGCCGCGGTCGGGGTGAGCGCGCCGCCCTCCCCGTCCGGCTCCGGGGCGTCGGGGGTGAACGACGGGAACTTGTTCTCGAAGACGGCGATGTCGTATGACTCCCTGGGGACTTCCGTCGGGAAGCCTCCGGGTTTGGTCGGGTCTAGCGGGCAATACTCCGCCGGAGGGAGAAAGGTGCGGTCCTGGCGGTGGGTGGCGTAGGCCACCCATTCTCCGAGCGTCGGGTCCCAGCGGAGCTGGTTCAACCCTCGTCGTCCCCGGACGGCGCCTTCTCGTCCCCCTCGTCCTCGAACGAAAAGAATATGATGTAGCGGCCGTCATCCTTTATCTCGCGTTCCTTTTTCATCGTGGGCTCGTCCTGCAAAGACTTCCTCCCCGTTCTCGGTCCCCCGGCACGGCCCGCAGTCTATCCGAGGGGCACGTTCGGCACACCCTACTCCGCCACGTTACGACCGCTGCTTGCGCGTCAGATAGGCCTGCACGAGGACGACGGCGATCAGGAAGACGCCGCTGACGAGTTGCTGGGCGTAGGAGCCGAGGGTGCCGAGCTGGTTGATCAGGTTCTGCAGGATGCCGAGCAGCAGCACACCGGCCAGCGACCCGCTTAAAGTGCCCGCGCCCCCGGTAAGCAACGTGCCGCCGACGACGACGGCCGAGATCGCGTCAAGCTCCCAGCCGGCCCCGGCCACCGGCTGCCCGGCCGCGAGCTGGGCGGCGAGCAGCGCCCCCGCGAGGCCCGAGAGAGCGCCGCTCGTGGCGTAGGCTATGATCTTTGTCCGGTCGACCGGGACGCCCATCAGGCGGGCCGACTCCTCGTTGCCGCCGATGGCGAAGATCGCCTGCCCGTACCGCGTCCGGATCAGCGCCAGCCCGCCCAGGGCGAAGGCGGCGAGCATGAAGACGATGGGAACCGTGAGGCTGAGGATCTCCCCCTGCCCGAACCAGACAAACGGCGAGTCGTTGTCCACGCCGACCGGCTGCTCGTCGGCGAGCGCGAGGGCCAGCCCCCGGATGCCGAGGAGACCGGCGAGGGTCACGATAAACGGGGCCATCCTGGCCTTAGCGATCAGGATCCCCTGGCCGAGACCGAGCAGGCCGCACGCGGCGACCGGCACCACCAGCGCCAGCGGCCACGCGACCGGCAGCGCGAGCGCCGCCAATACCCCGCCCAAAGCCAGCATCGACCCGACCGAGAGGTCGATGCCGCCGCTTATGATGACGAACGTCATCCCGACCGCTATCAGCCCGAGGAACGAGGCCTGGAGCACGATGTTCTCGAGGTTCCTCGTGGTGAGGAAGCTGTCGAACCGCACGGAGGCTATGGCGACGACGAGCAGCAGGACCACGATCGCCCCGCGGCGCTGCAACACCGCGAAGATCCGCGCGCGTCGCGACGGGCCCGGCCCTCCGCCCGCGGCGGGTACGTTCTCTTCGGCGGCTCGGGCCTGTCCGGTAGCCATCTCTAGGCCGCCCCCCTTCCCTTCTGGACGTACACGGCGATCAGGATGATGCCCGCGGTGAGCACCTGCGCGTAGGTAAACGGCAGGTTGTTGGAGATAAACGTCGTGCTGATGAGCTGCATCAGGAGCGCCCCCATCACCGTCCCCGCCAACCTGACCCGCCCGCCCGTGAGCGGCGTGCCACCGACCACGACGGCCGTGATCGCCGAGAGCTCTATAAGGACGCCGATGTTGGACGGGTCGCTCGCCCCGAGCCTCGCCGTCGCAACGATACCGGCCACCGCCGCGAGCAGGCCGCTTATCGCGTAGACGGCGAGCAGCGTCCGGCGGACGGGGTGGCCCGAGAGGTAGCTCGCCGAGCGGTTCCCGCCTATCGCGACCACGTAGCGGCCGAAGGTGG
>CADCUT010000237.1 GCA_902805975.1 uncultured Rubrobacteraceae bacterium
TTGGGGCATGCGGCGCTGTGGGCCTTCGCCGTGGCGGCCTTCGTCGCGCTGTTCTTCCTCGGCTTGCCGTTCCCGCTGGTCGTCGTGGCGGCGGCTGTCGGCGGGGTGGTCTTGCAGCGCTTCGTTCCCGGGGCTTTCAGGGGTGGGGGGCACGGCGAGGCGGAGGAGGAGTCGGCGGTGGACCGGGCAGGTCCCTCCGCGCGGCCTTCGATGTTGCGCAACTTGAGGCTCGTCGGCACTTTCGTGGTGCTGTGGGTCGTGCCGGTTGGGGCGGTCTGGGTCTGGCGCGGCGGGGAGGACGTTCTCGTGCGGGAGGCGCTCTTCTTTACGGGGGCCGCGTTCGTCACCTTCGGCGGTGCCTACGCGGTCCTCAGCTACATCTCCGACGTCGCCGTCAACAACTACGGGTGGCTGACCGCCGACCAGATGGTGCAGGGGTTGGGGCTTGCGGAGTCCACGCCGGGGCCGCTCATCATGGTCACCCAGTACGTCGGGTTTCTGGGCGCGTGGAACAAGGTGCCGGACGGCTTCGATCCCCTGCTCTACGGCACTTTGGGTGCCCTGCTGACCACCTACGTCACGTTCCTGCCGTGCTTCCTGTTCATCTTCCTGCTCGCGCCCTACATCGAGCTGCTGGCGGGGAATGAGAAGATCCGGGCCGCGCTCACAGGGGTTACGGCCGCGGTGGTCGGCGTGATCGCCAACCTGGCGGTCTTTTTCGCCGGCCGGGTCCTGTTCCCCGACGGGGTCTCCCTGCAGGGGCTCGACGTCTTTGCCCTGGTCGTGGCGGTCGCCTCCTTCGTGGTGTTGCAGAGGTTCAAGGTCCCGATCTACGTAATGGTGCCGATCGGCGCCCTGGTGGGGATGGCCTGGACGCTCCTGTAGGGAGGCCGGGAAGGGAAGAGAGAGGGGTTTGACGTGTCGCAAGGGAGCATCGACGCCGGGACGTTGCGGGGCATGTTGGGACGCGACGAGAGCCTCGTGGTGGTGGACGTGCGCAAGAGGGAGGAGCACGAGCGGGGGTCGGTGCCCGGCGCTGTGAGCTTCGACGCCTACGAAAAGCTGAGCGCCGGCGAGGAGCGGGCCATGGAGGGGCTAGAGGTGCCGGAGGGCGCGCGGGTGGTCACCGTGTGCAACCGAGGCCGTGCCGCCGCCGCGGCCGCCGAGCAACTGCGGAAACGGGGTCACGACGCCGTCCACCTCGAGGGCGGGATGGACGCCTGGAGGTCGTCCTCCTGACGAGAGCTCGCTGGGTGCTGCTCGTCTACCGCATCCCGAGGGAGCCCTCGCGCCACCGCGTGGCCGTGTGGCGCAAGCTCAGGGACCTTGGGGCCCTCTACCTGCAGGACGGGGTGGCCGCGCTGCCGGAGGACGCCGTCACCCGCGAGCAGATGGAGTGGCTCCAACTCCGCGTCAGGGAGGCCGGCGGCGAGGCGACCCTGTGGGAGGCGCGGCCAGGAACGGTGGCCGAAGAGGGGGATCTGGTAAATACCTTCCGCGCCGCGCGCGAGGAGGCGTACAGGGACCTCATCGCCGGGGCAGAGCGCGTACGCCGAAAAGCGGAGATGGGGGGCGGCGCGGCCCTCTTGGAGCCTCTGGGCAGGCTGGAGCGCGCGTTCAGGGCGGAGCGGAGGCGGGACTACTTCCGATCTCCCTTGAGGGCCGAGGCCCAGGACGCCCTCAGGGCCGCCCGCCGGGCGGTGAGGGCAGCGCCGAAGGATGAGGAGGCGCCGCACGTCGCGGAGGGCGGGCGGTAGTGCTTTGGGCCACACGTCGGGGATGCCACGTCGACCGGACCGCGTGCGTGTGGTTGATCCGGCGCCACCTGGACGGCGGGGCGGATTTCTTCTTTTTCGCCGACCCTTCAGAGGCCCCCGATGGGGCCGAGCTCTTCGACGTTGCCGGGGCGCGGCTGGGACATCGCGGGGACGACTGTTCCTTCGAGACCTTTCTCAAAGAGTACGGGCTCGACGACGCCGTATTGGGCGAGATAGGCGAGATCGTCCACGACGCCGACCTTATGGACGAGAAGTACGGCCGCCACGAGGCCGAGGGGCTCGACGCCATCATCAGGGGTATGCAACTCGCGCTGCAAGACGACGCGACGCTCACCCGCCACACCGACGTGCTCTACGACGGCCTCTACGCCTACCTCAGGCGGGAGACGCTCTAGCTTGCAGGCTCCGAAGATCCGGGTCCAGGGCCTCCGTTACGCGGTGGGAGGGGTGGAGATCCTGAAGGGCGTCGACGCCGAGATGCCGGAGGGGAGGATCACGGCCGTCGTGGGCCCGTCGGGGGCGGGCAAGAGCACGTTTCTGCGCTCCGTGAACCGCCTGATCGAACCGACCGCCGGTGAGGTCTTCGTGGACGGGGAGCCGACGGCGGGGATGGACCCCTTGAGGCTGCGGCGGCAGGTGGGGATGGTCTTCCAGCTCCCGGCCCTCTTCGGCCGGTCGGTTGGGGAGGCGATCCTCTACGGGGCGCACCTCGCGGGCCGGGGGGCGGACGCCACGCGCCTGCTGGAGCTGGTTGGCCTCGACGGCTCTCTTCTGGCACGGGAGCCCGAGACCCTCTCCGTGGGCCAGCAGCAGCGCGTCTCCATAGCCAGGGCCCTCGCCCTCGAACCGGAGGTGCTCCTCATGGACGAGCCGACGAGCGCCCTGGACGGGGCCGCCAGGCGGCGGGTGGAGGACCTCGTCCGCAGGCTCAACGCAAACCTCGGCCTGACGATGGTCTTCGTGAGCCACGACCTGGCCCAGGTCGAGCGCGTCGCTGACCGCGTCGTCCTGCTCTCTGACGGGAGAAGCGAGGGGGAGTGGGGGAGGGACGAGTTCTTCTCGGGGGCCGGCGAGCAGGCGCGTCGGCTCCTCTCGGGGACACGGCGCTAGGGTGGGCACCGTCGTCGCCGCGCTGCCCACTCTAGGCCTCGTGGCCGTCGCCGTGGCGCTCAGCTTCTATGAGAGGCTTGGCCTCGAGCGGGACATCGGGGTGGCGGTGGTCCGGTCTTTCGTCCAGCTCGCCGCGATGGGTTACGCCATCGAGTACGTCTTCGGGCTAAAGAGCGTCGCCGCGGTCGCGCTACTCCTGGCCGGGATGGTCCTCTTCGCCGCCTGGACGTCGGCGCGGCGCGCGAGCGGGGTGCCCCGCGCCTTCGCCGTGGCGGCGCTCGCCGTGGGCGCGGCGGCCGTGGCGACGCTGGGCCTGCTGCTCGTCCTCGGGGTGGTGCCGGCTACGGCCAGGTACCTCATACCGCTCGGGGGAATGGTCGTCGGAAACTCCATGAACGCCGCGAGCCTGACGATGCTCCGCGTCAGGGACGAGTTGGCCGGGCAGCGCCAGAAGGTCGAGGCCGCCCTGGCTTTGGGCGCCACGAGCCGACAGGCCGTCTCGCCGATCCTCAGGACGGCGCTAAGGGGCGCGCTGGTGCCGCTGGTTGACTCCACAAAGACGACGGGCATCATCTTCCTGCCGGGCGCTATGGTCGGCATGATCATAGCCGGCGCCGACCCCCTGGAGGCGGTCGAGCTCCAGATAGTCGTCCTCTACATGCTCCTAGGCAGCGTCTCGATCGCCGCCATGCTCGTCGGGCTGCTCTCCTACCGCTCCTTCTTCACAACCCGCCACCAACTCCGTACCGCCGCACCAGAAGGGTAGCGTTGAAGGCGCGCGATTTGTAACGAGGTTAGACCTCTTTGCAAACCGTTCTAATGCGACCCGCGTTCAGCCGTTGGCGATACCGGGAAGCCGGTAGGGAATCATCAACCCGTCCTAGAACGGGCTGCTGACGCCTTCCGTCGGACGTACGACGAGGACGGGGCAGTGGGCGTGGTGGACGACCGAATCGGCGATGTTGCCCATGAGGGCACGACGCATGCCACCGTAGCCGCGGCTGCCGATGACGATCAAGCCGGCGTCGATGTCTTCGGCGAGGTGGACGATGGCCTCATCCTTGCGCTCGTCCATCTTGAGGTGGGTCCTCGCGACCTCCCCGCCGGCCTCCTCGATCCTCTTGACCTGCGCGTCGAGTATCTCCCGGGCCTCTTTCTTGAGGTCGTCGGTGGCCTCCTCGACGTACTCCCTGTAAACGGCGGTTTTCGGGAACGTGCTCCCGACCGCTACGACGTCGAGCTGCGAGCCCGTGGCCTTGGCGAGATCGATGGCCGTCATGGCCGCCAGGTTGGCGCGTTCGGAACCGTCCGTAGCCAGCAGAATGCGCGTCGGAAAAGTGTTCAACCCATCTTCCCTTCGTAGCCTATATATTGAGTGAAGGTTACCTTGAACCGCCGCTGAATGCACGATCCCCCCGATGCCCGGCGGTCCATCCAGCGCCCCGGACAAATCAAGCTGAAAGCGCAGGTGAGGCCGGGGCGTACCGAGAGCCTGCAAAGCGGGCGTGCTGGACCCGCGAAGCGGCGACGAAAAGAGCTATACCGGCTCGTCGCGCGGTTCGACGAGGACCTCGTTTACGGCGACGTGCTCCGGCTGCGACAGGGCGTAGATGACGGCCCGCGCCACGTCCTCGGGGTCGAGTACTTTGCTTCCGGTCGGCTGGCCGTACAGCTCGAGCGCCTCCCCGTCGCCGCTGAGGTCCAGAAGATCCGTCGCCACGTTGCCGGGCTGGACGGTCGTCACCTTGACGCCGGTGCCGGCGGTCTCGAGGCGCAGGCCCTTCGAGAGCGCCTCGACGAAAGACTTGCTCGCGGAGTACACGGCGAGGCCCGGGAAGACCACGCGCCCCGCGTCCGAGGAGATGGTGACGATGTGGCCCCGGCCCCGTTCGATCATCCCGGGGAGCACCGCGCCGACGCAGTTCAGCGCGCCCTTGCAGTTGACCTCGACGGTCCGCTCCCACTCCTCGACGCGGACGTTCTTCATCAGCGTGAAGTACATAACTCCGGCGCAGTTGACGAGCGCGTCCACCGGGCCGAGATCGGCCTCCGCGCGCTCCACCAGCGCTCCCATCTGGCCCCGGTCCGTCACGTCGGTGGTGTGGACCACGCTCCCCTCGCTGGCTTCGAGCTCTGGCTGTACCTCCCGCAGCGCGTCCTCGCGCCGGGCGGCGAGGACCACCCTCGCGCCCTCTTCGGAGAGCATCTTCGCGACCGCCGCCCCGATGCCGCTCGAGGCCCCCGTCACCACTACGACGCGATCCCTCAGGGCCTCGCTCACAAGACGGCCGGTCGGCCCGAGAAGCCTACGGCCGCCGGCTGATGGCCGAGAGCTGACAACTCCCTAACGGTTGCTCCAGTTGTACTCGGTGTCAGGGGAGGGAGTCCAGAGGTAGCCGAAGAACTCCAGCTTCTCTATGACCTTGCGGGCGCTCTCCTCGGGGGTCTCCTCGTTCGTCTTGAGGACCAGGTCCGGGGCGGCGGGCGCCTCGTAGGGGTCGGAGACGCCGGTGAACTGCTCGATCTCGCCCGCGAACGCCTTCTTGTAGAGGCCCTTGACGTCCCTCTCGGCGGCGACCTCCAGGGGCACGTCCACGAAGACCTCGACGAAGTCGACGATCCTGCGCCTGACCTGGTCGCGGGCCTCCTTGTAAGGGGAGATGGCCGAGACGATCACGCCAACCCCCGCCCGCGTCAGCAGGTTCGCCACGAACCCGATGCGCAGCACGTTTATGTTCCTGTCCTCCCGCGAGAACGTGAGGCCCTTGGAGAGGTTCGTCCGGACGATGTCCCCGTCCAGAACCTCCACGGGCCGACCCCGCTCCCTGAGCTCCTTCTCCACGATCTCCGCGATGGTCGTCTTGCCGGCCCCGGATAGCCCCGTGAACCAGAGGGTGAACCCCCGCTGCTCGTCCGTCCCATTTCTCTGCACCGCTGCTCCTCTCTGCCGATCGACACGTCTCCCCGCCCCAGTCTACACGCGGCGGACCGCCCGATCCTGGCCGCTCGCCGAACGGGCTGCTGGACGGTTTGTCTACGAGTCCTGTAGACAACGCGCAACTCTACCCAGCCCCCCGCTCGCCGTCAAGGCGCCGGGAGGCGGCCCCCGTGCTAGGTCACGGTGACGGGCGGGTCGTTCGGGGAGAGCTGGTCTCTGGTGTTGATCTCCGCGCCGGCCGGCGCGGGCACGGGTCCGCGGAGGAGCGGGTCGTCCGTCTCGACCATCCAGGTCTCCAGCCGGCTGCGCATCTCCTGGAGCACATCCGCATAGGCGGGATCGCCGGCCAGATCGTTCGCCTCGTTCGGGTCGTAGAGCAGGTCGAAGAGGCGTTCTTCGGGGATGGGCCGGTCGGCGAGGCCGTTGGAGAGGACGAGGTCCTTGCTCGGCCCGTCGTCGATGTTGGCGAGGACGGGGGTCGGGTGCTCGTCGTCGAAGCGGCGGATGTATTTGTGGCGGCGCGTGCGGACGCAGCGCTCGGGCTCGTAGGCCACGTGATAGGTCTTCTCGGCGAAGATGGCCTCGCGCACCTCGTTCGCCTCGCCGTTGACGAGCGGGAGCAACGACTCTCCCTGAAGGTAGGGGGGACGCTCCGCGCCGATCAGGTCGCACACGGTCGGAAAGATGTCTATGTGGGAGACGAGGGCGTCTACGGCCCTTCCCCCGGCGAATCCTCCCGGCCCGCGCATGATGAGCATGACCCCGAGCCCCCGGTCGTGGAGGGTCGCCTTTGCGCCAGGAAAGGCGAGGCCGTGGTCGGTGGTGCAGATGACGAGCGTGTTCTCGGAGAGCCCCTCGGCGTCCAGGGCGTCGAGCACGGCGCCCACCCCCCGGTCCAGGGAGCGGGCGCTCTCCTGGAACGCGGCCATGTCGAGGCGGGTCTCCGGCGTGTCGGGCAGGTTCGGGGGCGGTATGACGTAGTTGGCTTTCTTCGGGGAGGAGGGGCGGAAGAACTCGCGGTGGGTCTCGAAGAAGCCGACGGAGAGAAAGAAGGGGCGGTCGCCCGTCTTCTCGAGCAGGTCGAGGGTGACGGGGACGACGTCGTCGGTGCGGGTGGATGGGATCTTGAAGACCTCGTCGTAGCCGATCACGCCCGGCTTCTTGCTTATGTGCTGCTCCCCGATAAGCGCCGACCAGTACCCGTTCTCGCGCAGCATGTGCACGATGTGCTGGCGGTAGTCGTTGAGCTCGAACCCGCGGTGGGCGAGCCCGACCATCCCGTTTGAGTGGGCGTACTGTCCCGTGAGCAAACACGCCCTGCTCCCCGAGCACGTGGGCGCCGCGCAGAAGGCCTGGCGGAAGAGCACGCCTTCCTCGGCGAGGCGCTGGATGTTTGGCGTCCTGACGGAGTGGCCGTACGGCCTGACCCAACGCCCCGTGTCGTGGGAGTGGATGTACAGGATGTTCGGGAGATCTGGCAAGTCTTACCCCTTCCCCGCCGCAGCGAACTTTTGCTCACTGTACAGGTTGACCCATGCCTCCGAGAGCTCGTCGGCCTGCCGCTTCATCCCCGGCGCCTCGACGGCGAAGCCATCTGGCACCTCGATCCCGATGCCGCTCAGCAGCCGGAACACGGTTCCCTCGTAGTCCTCGACGAGATCCTCATAGACGATGCCGAGCGGCTCCACGCCGCAGCTTTCGAAGAAGTCCTGCCAGGCCGTGTTGTGCTCGTCTATGCGCCTCTTCAGGTGGTCAACGGCGGGAAAGCTGAAGCGCAGCCCCTTGCTGTCCATGTCGTCGTCCGAGTCGCGGCGCCACTGCTGGGTCTGGAGCGCCTTCCACAGGGAGACCGCCTGGCGGGTGGTGTCCCTGCGCCGGATCCAGACGAACCTCTGCAGGTTGGGGAGTACGGAGCCCGGCACGTCACACGGCGGCACGTTCCACCGCCCGCTTGTCCTGCGCGCCAGCCTGACGAAGTCCCTGAAGTAGGCCCACATGATCTTGGTCCCGAGCACCCCGTTCTCGGTCGTGCCCTGCTCGTACGCCCTCGAGACGAGCTCGGGAAAGTCCGGCGGACGCCACGCGGGGTCGTACCACGCCCCACGGTCGGAGTACCGTCCCCCGTACTCGCCGAGCACGTCCTGGAACTCCGGATCATCCAACAGCGCCCAGACCTCGGGGTCGTTTGAGCGCTGGAAGTAGTCCCGCGGCTGCCGCGGCCTCCCCGTCTCAAGCAACACCTCGAAGTGCTCGGCGGGCCTGCCGGCGATCCCGGTCCGCCCCAGCGCGTCGCAGAGCAGCGTGCTCCCGCTGCGCGGCGTCGCGCAGATCAAATACGACATGCTGGGACCCGCGTCCCCGGACCGCCCAAGTGCCTCGTTCATACGGTCTCCCGTCATCTCTGTTCTCAACGTCGGGTTCTCTACGCCAACGGACCTCTCCGCAGCCGCGCAGTATAAATGTTTTGCCTACTCACACAATAGACTTTATATGAAATTCGCCGCCCCTGGCTCTTGACGGTAGAGGTTCGGCGGCGTAATCTGAATTATTCAGTAAATCAATAGGCAATAGGCAAAAAACGGAGGTCGGGCATGGTGAAATGGGAGTTGGACTTTTGGTACGAGCTGTGGGACCGGGCCGGTAGCCAGGGTTTGGACACCTGGTACGATCCTCGCGGCGCTGGTGGAGAGAGCGATGTTACCCCGGTGCCTTCCGAGATGGGAGAGGCCGTCACAGGCGAACCCGAAGGGGCATGAGGTCTTCCCTTCGTAACATACGGACCAGCGGGGCACGTCCCGGTCCCTCACGGTCCGGCGCGTCGCGCGCCGGTGACAGGCTTCGATCCGCCGTCGAGTCGGGCATCCTGGCGGGGCTCCTCCTGACAGTCACGGTCTCGGCGTTGGTGGGGGCCCCTGTCATCTTCCTGTGCGCCATCGTTGGAGCCTGGCTGACGCTCTGCGCTATCGTCGGAGTCCGAGACGTACTTGATGCCGGGTGCTACTTCATGCTGCTCGTCGTCGGCGTGATCGTGGTCGTGGACCTCGCGACCAAGGGCCCTGCCTCCCTTCTGCCCTAACCGGCGACGCTCGACCTCACCGCCGCCAGATCCCTTCCGTTGCGGTCCGCTAACTTTTTCGAGGATTTTTTCACCAGCGATAGCTTCACTACTTTCCGCTCGAGAATGGCGATTATGGCCGTCCGTATACCCTAGAACCAAGCGCAACCCAGCTCACCTTGCTACCGAAATACCTTGACCCCTCAGAGATACAGGGGTAGCTTTCGGTATTGTGAAGTAAATAAATAAACAAACTGTATAAAGGGGATCTGGTTTTATGACCGACGTAGCGAGCGAGAGGCGCGCGGAGGCTGGTCGGGATGGGCGGCAGAAGCGTCCGGTCGTGGACGTGGACGTTCACGAGATGCTGACTTCTGTGAGGGATCTGGCCCCGTATTTGGAAGAGCCGTGGCGGAGCCGCATCGCTATAAACGACGGCTTCAAGGGACCCCCCGAAAACCTTTCGCGTTCCCGCAGGCGACGGGGGTGGCGATAGCCGACGCGGTGACGGACGACGGGAGCCCGGCCGGTTCCAAGCTGGAGCTATTGCAGGAGCACGTGCTCGACAGGTTCGGGGTGGAGCCGGCGATATTGGTGAGCCTCTTCCATCCGACGGACCATCAGATTCAGCCCGAGTTCGCCGTCGCTCTGGCGAGCGCGTACAACGACTGGGTCTTCGAGAATTGGCTGGAGAGGGACGACAGGCTCCGCTCATCCATCACGGTCGCGGCCCAGGAGCCCGAGGCGGCGGCGCGGGAGATCGACCGCGTGGGGAGCGACCCGCGGTTCGTTCAGGTCCTCCTGCCGGCGGTCGCCCACCACGTCTTCGGGCGCCGGTTCTACTGGCCGATCTTCGAGGCCGCCGAGCGCAATGGCCTGCCGGTCGCCTTCCACCAGAGCGGCGGTACCCGGACGGCCGTGGGCCTGCCGCCCTACTACATCGAGTGGCACACGGCCATAAGCCAGAACTGGCAGTCCCAACTCATAAGCCTTATCGCGGGCGGCGTCTTCGACAGGTTCGAGGAGCTCAAGGTCACGATGGTCGAGTCGAGCTGGACCTGGGTGCCGCACCTCATGTGGCGCTTCGACTACAACTACCGGAGCCTCCGCAGGGAGGTCCCCCTTGATCCAGATCCCCCGGACATCTATAGAGAGGAGGCTTCGACATGCTCGGAGTAGACGACCCGGACTTGATCTCCTTCGGCGAGTTCAACGAGGCTCCGATTCCTGGAAGGAGTTCGTCTACCCGAACATGAGGAAGGCCGAAGGCGGCTAGGGCCGGAAGCCTCCCCGCGACCGTGCCCGGCCAGGGAAGGCGCGGGAGACGGCGAGGGTAATTAAGTGGGCCGGCGACCGTGCAAGGCCGGCACGGCTACGCCTCTGGCCCTTGTTCCGGATCCCCCTACCGGCTTTCCTTCAATCCTTCTACCAGCACCTCGACGATCTCGGGACGGGCGAACTCGGGCGGGGGATACTCGCCGCGTTCGAGCATCTCCTGGAGCCGGGCGTCGGAGATAAAGACGTGGGAGGAGGGGTCGTGGGGGCAGGTCTTGGACGAGACCATACCGTAGCACTCGCGGCAGAAAAAGGCGTGCTCGAAGAAGAGCGGCGTGATGCCTAGCTCGGCCGGATCGAACTCGTCAAAGATGTGCTGGGCGTCGTAGGTGCCGTAGAAGGAGCCGACGCCCGCGTGGTCGCGCCCGACGATAAAGTGGGTGCAGCCGTAGTTCTTGCGGCATAGGGCGTGGAAGACCGCCTCCCTGGGGCCCGCGTAGCGCATCGCCGCCGGGAAGACCGACAGCATCGTCCTGTCTGTTGGGAAGTACCGTTGGAGACTCACCTCGTAGGAGCGCATCCTCACCCCGGCCGGGACATCGTCATCCGAGCCGGTCTCCCCGACGATGGGGCTTAAGAGCAGGCCGTCCACGGTCTCGAGCGCGCTCTTCTGGATGTGCTCGAGGGCGCGGTGGATGGGCCTGCGGGTCTGGAAGCCCACGACGCGCTTCCAGCCCTTCTCGCGGAAGATCGCCCTGAGCTCCCGCGGGGTGTGGTAGTGGCGGGGGAAGGGGCCGGGGTCCGGGGGGCGCAGCAGGGTTACCTCACCGCCGAGCAGGACATCCTTCCTGCGGTAGATGGCGGCGACGCCCGGGTGCTCCCGGTCGGTGGTCCTGTAGACGAGGGCCGCCTCGCGCTCCCTGTCGTAGCGGTAGCGCTCGCGCAGGAGCATGGTGGCCACGGGCTCGCCTCCGCCGTCGACGAGCGCTATCTCCGAGCCCTCCGAAAGCTCCCTGGCCAAATCCTCATCGACCGGCAGGGTGACCGGGAGGGTCCAGACGGTCCCGTCGGGGAGGCGCATCTCCTCGACCACCGAGTCGTACGTCTCGCGGTCCATGAAACCCTCGAGGGGGCTGAAGACGCCCGTCGAGATCATCTCCAGGTTCGAGAGCGTCCTCGCCCCGAGCGGCACCCGGGGCAGCTCCGACGCCTCCCGCAGCCGCTCCTGGCGCTCCTCGGTGACGACCACCCGGTCCACGAGCCGGCCGCCGTGGGGCTCGATGGGCCCGTTGCCGGGGACCTTGCCGACCTCTAGAGGTCGTGGGGCCGCGGCCTGGCGCGAGGTGGCGTGGATGGCGTGGGCGGCGAGCTCGTAGTAGTAGGGGAGGCACCGCTCGTAGACCTCTTCTAGCTCCTCGGGCAGCTCCGGGTCGCGGCGCGTGGCCGGCTTTATGCCCGTGCTCTGCTCTGCGTCGTCGTGCCAGCCCTCCCAGCTGTCCCAGTGCTCCACGTCGCGGGACTCCCAGGTGAGGGAACCTGAGCGGAACGGTATCTCCAGGTGCTCGCAGTAGGCTGCCAGGACGCCGGCCGGGTTCTCCGAGAACGTCATCGCGTCCACGACGGCGACGTCCTCGCCGGCCTCGGTCGCGTAGCGGAAGAGCTTGTAGAGGTCCTCGTAGCCCGTCTCCTCGAACGTGAAGTCCGGCCACATCTTGTACAGGGAGACGAGCACGTACTTCGGGTCCCGCACGATAAACGTGTTGACGAACCGGGAGGCAAACTCGGGGCTCAAAACCCCCTTCGCCTGGTAGGCCATGTCCTTGACGAAGACGCGCTTCTCGCGGGGCGCCAGCACGTTTTCGAGCACCCTCTCGAAAGAGTAGCCCTCTTTGGGCTCCGCCTCCGTAAAGCGGTCGCTCAGGCGGTCCGGGCCGTAGTAGTAGGCGTCGGAGAACGGCTCGTGCAGGACCTCGAAGTCGTCGCGCTCGACAAAGACCCGCTCGAAGGCCGTGGAGATCGAGCGCGGCACCGCCCAGAGCGCTATGGGCCTGTCGTTGTTCAAGCCGGGGGAACCTCCCTGAGACGTCCCGTCTCGATCTCGTAGACGAACCCGCGGACGGCGTCCTTGTTCGGGATAAACGGGCTTGCCTGGATGCGGGCCATCGACTGGCGCACGTCGCCCTCGAGGTCCGAAAACGATTCCATCGAAAAATGCGGCTTGATCCCCGCCTCCGCCTCGATCTGCTGCTTCAACTCGTCATCGGTAAAAGTAAGCATCCCGCAATCGGTGTGGTGGATCAGGACGATCTCCGTCGTCCCCAGCAGGCGCTGGGAGATCGCCAGCGACCGGATCTCGTCGTCCGTGACCACGCCGCCGGCGTTCCTTATGACGTGCGCGTCCCCGAGCTCTAACCCGAGCATCCCGTGCACGTCGAGCCGCGCGTCCATGCACGCCACCACCGCGACACCCTTCGCCGGGGGCAGCGGCAGATCCCCCTTGTCAAAACCCCTGGCGTACTCCTCGTTGTTTCTCAATAAATCGTCCGTAACGCTCATGCTTCTCCTTTCTTGAAGGTCCTAGGTTCTAGGCGCTAGGTTTTAGGGGTGGTAGGCGCAGCGGGGTCACGACCACCCGCCCCTCGAACCCCAAAGTCCCCGAAGGGGGCGAGCTCGAGCCTCGAACCTTCACGCCATGTTCGCCTTCAGCGCGTCGGCGAGCTGGTAGACGGGTGTCAGAGTCTCCGGGTTCTCCCGCTCCATGTACCGCACGAACGCCTCCTCGCCACCAAAGTTCATCTTCGGGTTCGTCGCCTTCTCCTCCCCGAGCACCGAATGCTTCCTGCCCTCGTAGTCGTGGCCGGGAAAGACGAGCAGGTCGTCCGGCAGCGCCCTGTAGGTGTGGTAGAGCGTGTGGTAGGCCCGCACCGCGTTACCGTTGGGCAGGTCGGTCCGGCCGCAGGAGCCGATGAGCAGCGCGTCGGCCGAGAGTATCCTGCCCGGCAAGAGCACGGAGACGAGGTCCTTGGCGTGCCCCGGCGTGTGGAGAAACTTCAGGGAGAGGTCCCCGAGGTACAGCCGGTCCCCGTCCTCGACCCTGACGTCCACGCAGCTCGCGGGGGCCTCCCTGTGCATTACGAGCTTCGCGATGGTCTTCTTCCTGACCTCGCGCACCCCGGAGAAGTGGTCCGCGTGGGTGTGGGTGTCGATGACGTAGACGGCCTTGAGGCCGTGCTCGAAGACGGAGTCGAGCATCTGCTCGACCATCTCCACCTCGGGGTCGACGAGGGCCGCCTGCCGCGTCCCGGGGTCGGCCACGAGGTAGCCCAGGCAACCCCGCTCGACGCGGAACTGCTCGAAGAGGTAGTCGCTCTCTCCCACCGGCCCTCCTTCCCGCCGTCGACCCCAGCGCCTATCCTCTAGAGCACCTCGACCGGATGCCCCACGACGCCATCGTAGAGGTATCCTAGATCATTCCAGCCCACCGCGTCCGGCTGGACCAGACCGTCCTCGTCCACGGCCCTGACCCTGATCTCGTGCCCGCCCGGGCGCGCGTCCCACGAAAAGCACCACCGGGCCCACGCCCCGCGGACGTTCGGGCCGAAGATCCGGGCCTCGCGCCAGGGCCTGCCGTCCACGCTGTACCCGACCCGCGAGACGGCGCCCGAGGCGGACCACGAGCGGCCCCGGATCTCGTGCCTCCCGCGCCGCAACCGGGCGGGCCACGGCAACTCCAGCGCGCTCTTGACGCCCTGCGAGGTCAGCGGGATGCGCTCCTCGCCGAAATCCCCTCCGGTGAGCACGTAGTCGTCGGTGTTCCACGGCGAGAAGAGTCGCTCCTCGGCGACGTGGAGCCGGCCCACCCACTTCACGCTCGCGACCGCCGCCCAGTCGGGCACGATCACGCGCACCGGATACCCGTGGTCGGGCGGGAGCTCCTCGCCGTTCATGCCGTAGACGAGCAGCGCGTCCTGCATCGCCTTCTCGACCGGTAACGGCCGCCTCATCCGCACGCCGTCCAGGCTCTCGGCCATCACGTCGCGGGCCGTGCGCTTCACGCCGGCCCGCTCCAGGACCTCGGCCATCGGCGTGCCCGTCCACTCCGCCACCCCGATGGCGCCGAGCCGCCACGGAAGCCCTGGCGCCTGCCTGCCCTGCTGCTCCTCGAAGAAGACGCGCCCGTTGCCCGCGCACTCCAGCGCCCGCGTCACGGAGACGGCCGGCAGGGACAGAATATCCTCGTAACCGAGATCCAGCGTCCGCTCCACCCCCGGTCCCTCTACCCGCAGCCGCCAGTCGGAGGCGGCTATCCGAGGCGTCGGCGCGTGGCTCCTGACGAAGAACTTCTCGGCCGGCGTCAGGTAACCGGTTTGCGCCAAGGCTTCCCAGCGGGTCTCGGCGTTGTAACCGTGCTCCCCGTCCGTGTAGTCGACGAAATCCTCGGGCGGGAGCGGCTTGACCAGCGGCCCATCTGTAGTCTGCACCTTGACCGGCCGCGCCCAGCGACCTACCTCCCCGGTTTTGTGCTCCGCGCTCTTCATGCTCGCCGTTCTATTGGCTTCGCCCCTGCGGTTAGCCCCAAGTCTTGTGGGCTCCAGTAACGGTAGGGTCTGGTGCCGACGTCAAAGTCTGGGTCGGTCTGTGCGGCCCGCTCGACCGCTTCGGCCATCGTGTATTTCTTCCAGTGGAAGTCTCGTTCCTCGGCCATCAGGTGATAGAAGAGGTTGACGGTGAAGACAAAGGCGGACTCGCCGTCGATGTACTCCTCTGTCGCGCCCACGTAGCCCTCGTAGCCGGCCTTCAGGAAGGCCCTTGCCAACGGCTCTCTTCCCGCGCCACAACCCATGGCCAGGAGGGTGCCCTTCGCGTTCGTGACGAGGTCTGGAATGGTCTCTTTAGAGATCTTCAGGTCGTAGCCCTCCCAGCCGTAGGGGCTGGTGACGTCCCCATCTCTCTGCTCGGAGAGATCATAGTGGATCGCCGGGTCTTCGTTCGGACCGCCTGCGTGGGCGCACAATATGGTGAATCGGACCTCATCTGGTACGCCTTTGCGGGCGAAGAAATCTCTAACGTGCTCCGTCTGGTAGAAGCGGTAGAGGTGGGTGCGAATGCCGAACTGCTGCAGCACTGACTGGAGGACGAGCGGTGTCGCGGCGTCCGAACGCGCGCCGATTGCAACGTGGTCCAAGAACTTCATCGTTGGCGCCTCCTGTCGTCGGTTGTCCCGCTACAGCGGGAAGTGCGAGCCGATGCCGAGCTCGCGGGTATCGAGCCTGACGTTGCGGCCGGCGAGGAGCGGCGTCTCACCTTCTAGGTTTATGTTATCGAAGTACTTGCCCACCGCGAAGAGGTCGGTGGCGCCGCCGTCGAGGGCCGTCCTGTAGACGACGACGGAGGTGACGGCTGCGGCCTCACCCCGCTCTTCGTCCACCTCCACCAGATACACGCTGGCGTGGCGGGTGAGGGGGGAGTGGTCGGAGTTGTGCTTGGGGAGCATTTTAAAGAGGCCTTCCATGCCGTCGCGGTCATGGTCGAGCCAGGTCATCTCCTGACGGATCTCCGGGCTGTAGGCCGTGATGGTGTAGCGGAGGTCGGGGGCGCAGAGCTCCAGCCAGCCGGGGAAGTCGCCCTCGTCCAGGCGGAGGCAGGAGCGGTAGATCAACTCGCGCACGGCGGTGTCGAGGTCCTTGCGCGTTGCGGCTCTGATAGTCACGTCTCGCCTCCTCTACGCCCTGGCGGGCTTCTCGAGCGCTACGGCTTTCGTGGGATCGCCCGCCAACCGGCCCATGCGCCGGCTCCACTCCGCGTAGAAGTGGCGCATCCCCACCTCGTCGTGGATGGTGCTGTCTTCTTCGCGGGCGTGGAGGACGTAGCGGGAGCCGTTCTGTATAGCGCGCCCCTGGCCGTCCACGGCGAGCAGGTCCTCGTGCAGGTTCCGGCCGAAGGGGCCCCAGATCGTCTGGTTGTCCAGGACCCGCTGGCGGCGCTGCTCCACGGTGTCAGACTTCAGGCCGAGGGAGCGGTACTCGATGGCGGTTTTGTTGGGACCTAGAGGGATCTGGGAGTCCACGCGCAGCACCGAGGCCCTCAGGTTGTAGGAGTAGCCGGGGAAGAGGTCGATCAGGGACCACGGGTTTCCCTCCACGCCAGGGAAACCGGCCTCGGCCCGGCCCTTTCCGCCCTCGTAGGCCTCGTAGTGGACCTCCTGGGAGCCCACCTCGGCGTGGCCGTTGGGGTAGGGGATCATCTTCCGCTCGAAGTACCCCTCCTGCTTCATGCTCGTAAGCCTGTTATGGACGTGCAAATAGTCGTGATAGAACTCGCTGTTCGTGTCGTGCCAGAGCTTGTAGTTCGTGTTCACAACCGCCCTGTGGTACGAGAAGACCTCCAGCGGCTCCGTGTCTATCTGCTCGATGATGGTGTCGAGCGCGGGACCTATGTGATCCTCCAGAGGCTCGCACCCGTCGTCGAGGTTCACGTAGACGAAGCCGCCGTAGCCGACCTGGGTTTTGACCTCGCGCAGGCCGAGGTCGTCGCGGGAGACGCTGCAGTCGCCGCCCGAGCAGTAGCCGGCCTTCTCGCGGGGCAGGCCGACGCAATTACCCTCAGAGTCGAAGGACCAGGCGTGGAAGATGCAGGTCATACGCTTGGCGTTGCCCGACGGGCTGTAGAGGATGGTATTGCCCCTGTGGGGGCAGACGTTGAAGAAGGAGCGCACCCTGTCGTCCTCGCCGCGGACGACGATCAGGTTCACGCCCGCGGGGTGGTGGTAGGTGCGGTAGTCGTTCGGCGCCGGGAGCTCGCTCTCGTGGCACGCGAGCATCCAGGTCTTCGCGAAGATCTTCTCTTTCTCCTCCTCGAAGATCCCCTCGTCCGTGTACACGCGCGTGTCTACGTAGTGCGTCTTTGGCAAGGGGGGCTTCTGCTTCCACTGTTCCGCCGTGCGTCCCATCGTTCCTCCCTTTTCGTGTTGGTCCTACTGGGGCGAACCTGGCTCATCGACGAGGACCGCGGCCTCCCGGGCCGGTCTGAGACTCGACGAGGAGGCGAGCTTCGCCTGGGTCAGGCCCCTTACCTGCCACTTGCAGTGCTCGATGAGGTCTCCGATCCGCTCGAAGTCCTCCCCCTCGAGAACCTTCTCCGCCCTCGGGTAGAGCGACTCCTCGATCTCGACCTGACGTTCGACGAGCGCCTTGAGATCGCCGATCCCGACCCGTCGTTTCTCCGCGAGGAGCGACAGAATTTCGCGGTGGTTCTCACGGGCTTCGGCTATGGACTCCGCCGCCCCGGCGAGGGTGTCGGTCTCCCCGGCAAAGAACTCCTGCGTGGTCCTCCTGCTGTCCTCGATGGCCTCCTCGACCTGCGGCAGGAAGACGTTGTCCTCGGCCAGAACGTGGACCGTAAGCTCCCTCTCCAGGAGATCGAAGAGACGCGGATCGTTCTCCCCCGCGAGCCTCTCGACCAGCGCCGCGATCCTGTCGTGGTCTTCTTTGAGCACCCTTACAGCGTGCACGTCACCCTCCTCGCGGCAGCCGGGATCGCCCCCGCGCTCGCTCCAGGAGTGCCCAGTTGATCCCCGCCAAGACCGCAACCGAGACGACCAAAAACCAGCGCTCCGCGCCGGAGAGCGGCAGGACGAGCGCGAGGGCCGCGAGACCAATCAAGAACGCTAGGTTCAGCTTCAGGATCTCGGGCAGGCGGTCGCGCCCGCGCAAGGATCGATTCTCGGCGTCTTTCTGGAGATCTCGCATCCTAGTGCCTCCCGACCGGCTGGGGCTCGCGGGGCGGCTCCGTAGTTGGCGCCCGCTTGGGAAAGATGTCCACCTGGTAGGTCTCGTGGAGCGCGTAGACGCAGACGAGGCTGAGGATGGCCGTCGCCACCATGTAGCCGCCGAACAGCCAGGGATCTCCACCGCCGACCGCGAGAAGCCAGGTGGCGATCAAGGGCGTAAGGCCGCTCGCGAAGATGCCGGAGAACTGGTAGATAAACGAGAGCCCGCTGTAGCGCACCCGCGTCTCGAAGAGCTCGGCCCAGAACGAGGCCAGCGTCGCCTCCATCATCGGGTGGATCAGGCCGAAGGCCACCACGAGCGCCACCACGATCCAGACGACATGCCCCGTGTTGAACAGCAAAAACGACGGTATGGCGAAGAGCCCGAAGAGCGCGGCCCCCAGCCCGTACACGGGCCTTCGCCCCACCCGATCCGATAACGCCCCGAAGACCGGCGTCAGCACGCACGTCAGCACCGCCGCGACGGAGACCCCGAGCAGGGCCGTCGTCATCGGCAGGCTCAGCGTGGTCGTCAGGTACGTGATGACGAAGACGCCGAAGGTGTTGAACGAGACGCCCTCGGCGAACCGGGTCCCGACGCCGAGGATCACCTCCCTGGGCTGCGTTCGCATGAGCTCGACGAAGGGCACGGTGGCTACCTCCTCGGCCTCGCTGACCTGGGCGAAGGCCGGGCTCTCCATTATCTGCAGCCGGATGTACGCCCCGACGACGACCAGGATCGCGCTCGAGAGGAACGCGGCCCGCCAGCCCCAGGTGAGAAACTGGGCGTCGGTGAGCGCGAAGGAGAGCAGCGTGAACATGGTGGTGCCAAGCAGGAGCCCCGCCGGCACCCCCACCTGCGGCCAGCTCCCGAAGAAGCCCCTTCGTCCCTCCGGCGCGTGCTCGACGGCCATGAGCACGGCCCCGCCCCACTCGCCCCCGAGCCCGATGCCCTGGACGACGCGCAAGGTCAGCAGCAGGATCGGGGCCCAGATGCCGACCTGCTCGTAGGTCGGCAGCAGCCCGATCATGAAGGTAGCTATCCCCATGATGAACAAAGTGAGGACGAGCATCTTCTTCCGCCCGACCCTGTCGCCGAAGTGGCCGAAGATCAAACCGCCGATGGGCCTCGCCACGAACCCCGCCGCAAAGGTCGC
>CADCUT010000238.1 GCA_902805975.1 uncultured Rubrobacteraceae bacterium
GGATCCACCGCAAGGAGCGAGAACGAGGGGCCTAGCACGTCGTCCAGCGGCGCCTGGCCGCCGTCGGCCAGCAGGACCCGCGGCTGCGGCAGCATCCGGCCGGCGAGGTCACCGCCCGCGGACCCCTTTACGAGCAAACCGTCTTTGTAGGTGGGCGCGGGCTTGTAGCGCATCTCGGTCAGGAAGCGCCTGACGGTTGGGAGCGCCGCTCCCGTCCTGATCGACGCGTCCCGCAGCCTGGCTTTCGCGCGGTTCGTGGTCATCATGATGCCGCCAAGTCGCGTGGAGAGGCGGATTATCGCCTCGGCGTGGGGACGGCGTTCGAGCTCGTAGGTGTCGAGCAGCCGGTCGTCGGCGATGCCGCGCAGGACGGCGGCCATCTTCCAGGCCAGGTTCGTGGCGTCCCGCATCCCGGAGTTCAGGCCCTGGCCGGCGAAGGGGGGCATCATGTGCGCGGCGTCCCCCAGCAGGAAGGCCCGGCCCTCGCGCCAGCGCTCGGTGACCAGGGCGTGGAACGTGTAGACGGCGCTCCTCACGATCTGCTCGGGGACGACCTCGCCCCGGTGCGGGGCCAGAAGCCGGCGCACGAAGGGGAGCGAGGAGGCGGTCTCGGGGTCCTCTCCCGGCAGGAGCATGAACTCGTAGCGGCAACGCCCGGCCCGACCGGGGACGACCACGCTCGGGCGGCGGGGATCGCCGTGGTGCATGGCGAAGCGCTCGTCGTGCGGGTCGTCCACGCAGTCGACAACAATCCAGGGCTCGGCGAAGGTGGTGCCGGTCATGCGGATGCCTAGGGCGTGGCGCACCGTGCTGCGGCCGCCGTCGCACCCGAGCAGGTAACGTAGCCGTAGGGACCGCACCGAACCGTCGGAGGAACGCACGCGGGCTGAGACGCCCTCGCCATCCTGCTCGAAGTCGAGTAGCGTCGCGGAGAACTCGACGCGCACCCCGGGGTATCGTCTGAGTCCCTCGAGCAGCATCCTCTCGAACTCCGGCTGGTCGATGGGGTTCTTGACCGGGTGGCCGAAGGAGAACTTGGCGGGGCCGCGCGCGTAGGCGAGCAGCTGGCCCCTGGCCCCGAAGTATTTCGTGCCGGTTCCGGGCAGGACGACGCCCCGGGACGCCAGCTCGAGCAGCCCCGCGCCCTGCAGTGAGCGCATGGCCTCATCGTCGAGGCTCACCGCCCGCGGCTCTTCGACGGCGCCGGGCCGGCTTTCGACGACCAGCACCCCTATGCCCGACTGCCCGAGCAGGTTGGCCGCGAGGAGCCCGGTCGGACCGCCGCCCACGACCAACACTTCGGGGTCGGAGCTCGCAGGCTCCTCTCCCCGGACCGCTCCGGCGGCCGTGTCGAAGGAGCTCATTCGGCGACCACCTCGTTCTCGATCGTTCCCACGCCAGGGATCTCGGTGCGGACGCGGTCCCCGGGCTGGAGGAACACCTGGGGGTCGCGGCGGTAGCCGACCCCGCCGGGCGTCCCGGTCAGGATCACGTCGCCGGGTTCTAGGGTAACGAACTCCGAGAGCGTGGAGACGATGGTGGGCACGTCGAAGATCAAGAGCTCCGTGCTGGAGGCCTGCATGCGCTTCCCGTTGAGGTCGAGCGTGATGTCGAGATTTCCGGGGTCTCCCACCTCGTCCGGCGTCACCAGGAAGGGCCCGAGCGGGGTCGAGCCCGACCACGACTTGCCCTGCAGCCACTGGTGGGTCTTGTACTGATAGTCGCGCATCGTCACGTCGTTGGCGACGGCGTAGCCGGCCACGGACCCGAGGGCGTACTTCGGGGCGACGCGGCGGGCCGGCCGGCCGATAATCACGGCCAGCTCCGCCTCGTAGTCCACCTGGCTCGACTCGGGCGGCTTGACGATGGGCGCGTACGGTCCTATCAAGCTCTCCGAAAACTTGGTGAACAGGACCGGATAGGTGGGCAGGTCCCGTTTGGTCTCCTCCACGTGGGCGTTATAGTTGAGGCCGAGACAGATTATCTTGCCCGGCCTGGGCACGACGGGGCGCAGTTCCACCTCCCCGAGCGGGAGCGGCTCCCGGTCCTCGAACGCCGGGTTGGCCAGCAGGCTCGCGTCTGTGTCGCGGCCGAGCTCGGACACCCCGGCCAGCGGCCTCAGCCGGTCTCCGTCCACGGCCGCGGCGAAGCTCTCCCCGCCGAAGCGGCAGCTTGCGAACCTCATCGCCGCGCCCCCTCGGAAAGTAGGTCTCCCTCCTGCGTTGCGCCTGGCCCGCCGGAGGATTGCGTTGCTGGATCTTCCTTCCCGCCGCTTGCCCGCTCCCGCCAATCGGGCTTCGAACCCCAGAGGTTCGTGGTGCGCGCTTCGGCCTTCCACAGGCGCGGCGTGTAGTCCGCCACGTCATCCCAGTACCGCTCCAGCTCGCTGGATAGCTCGACGTGGAAGCCGGCGTCGTCGTCGAAGAAGATGAACAGGTTGTTGCCCGGTCCGTGGCGCCCGGGACCCCAACGCACCGGGACGTTTCTCGCGGCGAGTTCGTCGCACCAGGTCTTGAAGTCCTCCCAGCCGCCAAGCTCGAAGGCGTAGTGATCCAGCCTCCTGGGATCGTCCGACTCCACGATAGCGACGGTGTGGTGCTCGCGGTTGCACCGCAGCCAGGTGAACTTGTCCTCCATGCGGTCGGATACGCGGAATCCGAGGACTTCCACGTAGAAATCGACCATGCTCGCCATCGACCGGGTGGCGAGGGTGACGTGGTGGACGCGAACGGGTCGCCGCCCGGCGTCCGCGACGCGTTCCCCCGAACGATCGACCCAGCCGTGCAACTCGATCCGGTTCCCGTCGGGGTCCTCGACCCCGAAAGTAGTCGGATGGTCGCCGACGGATTGCTCCTCGGCAACGGCCACACCCAGGCGTTCCAGCCGGCCCGTGAGCACGTCGAGCTGTGCGAGGTCCGGCAGCTCGAGCGCGAAGTGGTCCAGCCCGGCCTCCCCGGGCGAGATCTCGAGCGCGTGATGCCCGAGGCCCCATCCGAGGCGCGACGTCCCTTCGAATTCCTCGTGCAGAGACATGCCCACCACGTCCTGGTAGAAGCGTTGCAGAGGCCCCGCCTCCGGTGCCCGGAGTCCGACGTGCGAGAGGCGTGCCTGGATCATGGGACGTTCGCTCACCCGGATCTCCCTTCCGGCTTAGGCCGAAGCCGGAGTCGGCACCGGCATCGGCGGGTAGGCATCCAAACCCTCGCCGAGAAAGCCTACAAGGGCACCCCGTATAGCCCCCCACTCCCGCGGCTCCGGCGTCCCCGCTTGCTGCTCTTTCATATCCTCCCCTTCCTAGAGCTCCCTTTCAGAAGATGCTAAGCCCGAGTATTTAAGAAGTCCAACATGTTTTTAAGCACACAGTAATCTCTGTAGCTTATAATTGCCGCGTGGAGCTTAGGCACATAAGGTGTTTCGTGGCCGTGGCCGAAGAGATGCACTTCGGCCGGGCCGCCGAGCGGTTGTACGTGGCGCAATCGGCGGTCAGCCAGCAGGTAAAGCGGCTGGAGCAGGAGTTGGGCGTGGAGTTGCTCACGAGGAACAAGCGCCGGGTCTCGCTCACCGAGCCCGGTCGGGTGTTTTTGGACGAGGCGAGGCGCACCCTCTGGCAGGCCGAAAAAGGGGCGGAGGCGGCCAAGAGGGCTTCGCGCGGGCAGGTCGGGAGGATCGTGGTCGGCTTCATCGGGCCCACGACCTACAGCATAGTTCCCGAGGTTCTGGGGGCCTACCGTAAGCGCTTTGCGGACGTCGAGATGGTCCTCCACGAGTGGACCTC